>NZ_JARRIB010000002.1:0-300000 GCF_041647995.1 Pyrococcus kukulkanii | reverse complement strand
TGGGCTTCTCGCCCACGGTCAGGAATGTTACCATGTTAACCCCCTCAGGTCTTGTATACTCTCAAATCCAAGACGACGTGCCAGACTCCTGGGGCGTACCTCTTTATTCTGAGTTCATTTAACTTTTCAACTTCATATCCATGTTCCTTAGCCATTCTTCTGAAAGTTTCAAAGGGCTCCCTTGGCATTAACTTTTCGGGAACGGTGTTGTGATAGTGAATTATTGCCTCGTCCTTGGCTATTTCAAGGGCCTTGGGGATGAATTCGTGGGTTTTAACAACGTATCCCATAAGTATTCTATCGGCTATATTCTCCCCAGGGAAGTCTCTGTTGTCCATGTTGTAAGCCGTCATCCTGTCTTGAACTTTGTTAAGGTGAATGTTTTCGACCAAGAACTTGAAGGTGTAAGGGTCTTTTTCTATCGCTATTACCCTAGCCTTACAGTGAACGGCTATTGGGAGGCTTAAGTGTCCTATACCGGCGAACATGTCGACAACTAACTCGTCAGGCTTGGCAATGCTCGCCATTCTAACCCTCTCTTTGACGTTCGCAGGAGAGAACATTATCCTGGCAACATCGAGCTTATACTTAATCCCGTTCTCAACGTGAACCGTTATTGTGTCCTGTCCATAAAGTAGTTCGTAATCTGGTTTTCTCGTTTCCCCGTGTATGTGGCCCTTCCTCAAGACGGCCTTTGCCCCAATGACCTCAGCGTACACTCGAGCTATCCTACACTTGTAGGGCTCAAGCTCCGGTCTAAGTGGAAGTAATATAACATCCCCTATCTTGACCCACCTCTTTGGGAGCAACTTCACAAGCCCAGGAGGAAGTTCTTTGGAAAGGATTTCCCTAATCCTTGGCTTTATCACCTGGGTTCTCATTTTTCAGTCCCCTCTTAATCTTCCCTAGGATCTCCGCGAAAACTTCGTTTCTATTCTCCGGGGTCAACCAGTAGTACTCCCCTAGAGGCCTGTACCTGTCGACTAATCTTCTGTGAACCGTAGCTAGTAGGGGCTTTTCACTCTTGAGCACTAGGCCAAGTGCCTTCAGGAATTCATTGCTCTTGAACTCCATTGGTCCTATCTCATCTATTACAATTAAGTTAGCCTCTCTTAGAGCTCTTGATATCGCTGGAATCGCAACCCTCTCAAACCCTTCAACGTCTATCACGTACTTACCAAGCCTTGGCTGTCCGTAACCAACGTACGCTAGCCTACCGATCTCGCCAGTGTCTATAGCTATCACCTTAAAGCCTACCCTTTTCGAACCACTCCTTATTTCCTGAGTTATTATTCCTCCAACTTTGTAGCCCTCTCGCCTTATTTCATCCGCTATCCTCTTGGCCAATGTCGTCTTTCCAACTCCGGGCATTCCGCTTACGAAGAACCTCATGGTTTAAAGTAGTCTTGAGGCTTAATAACATTAAGGTATTACTGCCTTTATCCCATTGGCCTTGATAACTTTGGGCATTACATTGTAGCTCTCCCATATCACCTTTTCCGGGATCTCACTGGAAGAACCTTGCCAAAGAACCCTGCCGTACTTGAGAACGAGTATCTTATCTGCATAGTTAAGGGCTATATTAAGATCATGGAGGACGGCCACTATAATCTTCCCCTCTTTAAGCTTGAGCAGAAGGTCAATAACCTCCTTTGCATGGTTTATGTCAAGGTGGCTCGTTGGCTCATCCAGCAACATGACATCACTGCCCTGGGCTAAGGCCCTCGCTATTAAGGCCAACTGGTACTCGCCACCGCTAAGGTTAGTTATCAATTCATTTTTCTTTTCCAAAAGTCCAACACTTCTCAAAGCCTCTTCGACGTCTCCCCCACTCGCATAGGTTCCAAGCTCAACAAACTCTCCAACGGTAAAGGCAAATTCGGGAAAAGAGCTCTGAGGAACGTAGGAAACTATCTTAGCTCTTTCCTTTGGCCTCAAGCTAATTAGGTCTATGTTTCCGTACTTTATCTCACCCTCCGGCTTCAGTATCCCAGCTATGCACTTAAGTAGGGTGGACTTCCCCGATCCGTTAGGGCCTATTATCGCCAGCAACTCACCTTTTTTCGCATTGAATTTAACATCATCTAAGATCTTCCTTCTCCCATATGAAAATGATATGTGAACATGAAGGTCAGGCATACAACTCACCCCTTTTCTTCCTCATCAGGAGGTAGGCAAAGAACGGGGCTCCGAAAAGAGCGGTAACTATCCCTATTGGAATTTCAACAGGAGCTGCTACAGTTCTGGATATCAAGTCAGAGAGAACCATTAGAATGCCCCCAAACATGGCGGCCGTAGGAAGCAATCTCTTATGATTCGGCCCAACTATGAGTCTCATTACGTGCGGGCTTACGAGCCCCACGAATCCAATTATTCCGCTCTCAGCAACGGCAACTCCCGTCATTATCGAAACTGCAAATATTATCATCTTTCTGTATAGATTAATATCCAAGCCCAAGGCTATGCTTTCCTCCCCTAAGAGAAGGAGATTTAGCTCCCTCCAGCTTAAGAACAGGAAGATAGCTCCTATCATTGTGACTCCTGACATTACCCCAACTTTCTTCCACGTTGCAAGCGCAAAAGTCCCGAAGAGCCACAGTAAGCCCTGGTGCACCTTATCCTTGTTCATATAGAGGATGTAGGAGGTTACCGCATTGGAGAAGAACCCCACCGCTATCCCCGCCAGTAGAAGGATATCGACCGGAATATGTCCATTGACCTTCGATATTGAGTACACTGTGTAAACGGCAAGGATCGCACCTAGGAATGCCGCAACCTCAGTGTACCTTGGAGCGTAAACTAAAGCCAACGCCGCCCCTATCGATGCTCCCCCACTTATCCCTAAGATATAGGGATCCGCGAGGGGGTTCTTGAAGAGGGCTTGAGTCGCTGTTCCGGATAGGGCAAGCGAGAATCCAACGAGGTACGCCAGCAAAACTCTCGGCAACCTAATTCCAAGGACTATAAATTCTGGGCCTGAAAGGTTTCCCCTCCTGTAAAGGGAAATCGTTGAGGGATTTAAAGATGAAAAAACTTCCCTAAGCGGAATCTTAACTGAGCCGAGCGATAAGGCAACTATTATGGAGACTATCGAGAGTAGGAGGAGTGAGAGGTTTACTTTCTTCACGATTTGGATAAATATTCCATCAGCTTATATCGTTTTCTTCCTTGATTATATGTTTATAGTAGTACCACAACCCCCTAACTATGTCCCTAAGCTCTATCATTGTATAAAGTTCGGTCCTGTTTATCAACTTAGCAGTTTCCTTCCAATCATGAGCTTGGAGAACCCTGTGAATTAAGAGAACTATTTGCCTCTCATCGAGGTATGGCCTCATCCAGCCGTCGAGGAAGTACATCTTAACGAGAGGTTTAACTGCATCCACCACAGTATCGTACGTTAAAACCCTCTTTATGAACATCTCAAGCCTTCTCTTCTGGGTCTTAGTGAGGTATATTGGGTAGCTGACGGCCTCGCCGAAGGGCGTTTCAAAGAGCCACCTCGCTATCTCAGGCTCAAGATCTCTGTGGGTATCGCCTAACCATTCCGTGAGCCTTAGCCTGAACTCGTCATTGGCCTTCTTAACGATCTCCTTGGCCCTCTCGCTTATCGGCTTTATGACTATTGCAGTATACTCACCGCTCACGGGGTTTCTTGTTGGGCTTAGGTGAACTACAGCGAAACCATTCCTCACCCAGAATCTTATTAGCTCGGGACTCGCACCGAAGCCTGAGCCAACCCAGTCAAGGCCTTTCTCCTCAGCTTCCTTAACGAGTAACTCAAGGGCCTTGCTCCCTAAGCCTAGATCCATTGCATCTGGGTGCGTTGCTATCCTTACAACCCTGTAGCCCCTAAGCTTTGCAAACTCCTTTGCATAGTGGTGCTTAACCATCATATCTGGGATTATATTGCCGGGAGGCTTGTAGCCTTTAGCCATCTTATCTATTACCGCCTTTGGAATTCCTCCCTCCTTGGCTATCTGGATTGCAGTAACGATTTTCCCATTTTTCAACCTTAGAACCCTTGCTTCATGATGAGGAGCATCGGCCAACAAAGCTACATCACTTGGCCTGTTCCTGTAGTGGGCTAAAACATAGATCCCAACGAAGTGCCTCAGATCTTCTCTGTCGTTCTCGAACCAGTCATCTAGATCAGGCTCCTCCAAGTAAACTTCCATCTTCCTTATTAGCTCATAATCCTCCTCGGTTAGCTCAACGGGCTCAGCGTCAAGTAATAAAACGTCAAACAGCCACTTCTCTATTGGATCTCCCTCCCCATACCTTATTGGAACTGAGAGGTGAACTTCCTTGTACTCCCTCTTCTCCTTGGCCTTCTTGAGGAACTTAACTGAGAATCCTCTTCCAGCTCCCTCATAACCATGTATAGTTGAGGAGAACACTACTCTATCCTTTTCGAGGTACCTGTGCAGAATTGGAACGTGAATTCCCGCTGCTTCATCAACTATGTAAAGGTCGGCCTTCTGCTTGAATCCTTTCGTTGGGGGATAGTACCTCAAGGCTATTCCCCTAGCGTACAGCTCTTTTATCAGGCCGTTCTCTTTCACGGTCTTAGTCTTGTAACCCAACACTTCCAAGCTCTTCTTCGCGAACCTGAACAGGCTCTGAACGTTCTCTATTTCTGGGGCTGTAACAACTATCCTAAACCTCTTCTTCTTGCTTGTAACGGCGAGCCCAACGGCAGCTATTCCAACGGAGACACTCTTACCTCTTCCCCTATCAGCAGTTAGGACTATCATTCCCTCGTCTTCTATTAGACTCTCGAGGGCCTTCAGGACTTCGACTTGGCCTCTGGTTAGGCACAGCTCGTACAGCTCCCTGGGGAACCTCGTATCCTTTGGGATCTCAATTTTCTCCCTCTCCGGGAGCTTTGCTTGGCTCTTGTACTTCCTGGGCTTCCTTTCAACCTTTTTCTTGTCGGCGTTTATTATGTATATTCCCCTGTGTTCCGCGAACTTTCTGATTAGCCTCCTGTTAAACCTCTTCTTCACGTCCTCTATCGTGTACGGGGGGGTAACCAAACTCTTGTGAAATCCAGTCCACATGTCCTTCCACTTCTCAAATGGGTTCGTGAGAACGAAGATTATCCCGCCACCCCTAACCGTTTCGATGATTCTCCCCAGGTCGTTCGGCGAGTAGTCATAGCTAAGGTCAATTATCAGGACATCAAAAGTCCTCCCCAGGATATCCCTACTGTACTTAAAGGTCACCGATGTTAATTCCGCATTCGGGGCAAGAACAGAGAAATGCTTCCTAAATTCTTCAAATCTTTTTCTCCCGTACGTTTCCTCGCCTAGGGCATCTGTAGCGTACAGAACCTCTACCCTGTCGGTATCCCTAAGCTTCCTTTCGAGGAATTCTGGAATGTACTCGGAGAGAACTCGAGCGACGCCTCCGGCAAGAATTCCAGCAAGTTTAGCCTTCTCTAAAGTTTCACCTTGGAGAACTATCATCCTCCTATGAAAATTCTCAATGGCCTGTGCTAAAGCCGTTTCAGTGAGCTTGATGAATGATTCTTTAACCTTCTCATTTCTCGCGTACTCGCGAATATCTTTTGGAAATCTTACCTTGAGCGTCATCTTCCATCCCAGTAAAAGAATGTGATGGGGGCTTAAAAACTTCAGCTTTTCTGCCCTTTTAGTATCTGCTGGATGTCGTTGTAAATTGTATCCCTAGAAACACCAAACATCCTAGCAAGCTCTGAGATATTTAATGCCTTTGGGTTAAAATTCACCAGCTCAAGTAACTTCGCAAGGATTTTCCTCCTATTCTGCAATTTTAACTCTTCGAAATTACTCTTAACCGGCCTGTTATAAAGGACGATTGCAACGGCGTAGGTTCTTCTGGTCACTGGAGTTGTGTACGTCTCTAAGGAGAAATCCTTAATTTCCATGTCAGGGGTTATCTTGGAGTTTAGCTTTTCCTGAAGTTCCTCTATAGCCTTCTCTTTATTCCCAGAGACCGCGTAGTCCACTATTATTCCAGGCTTATAGGGCTCCCCCAAGTCAAAAACCGCCATTATCGATATTGAAAGAAAAGCACCCATTGATATCTTTATTTTTGAAGTTGTGACTTTTCCACGTGGTGGGAACTTTCTTTGAGCCAAATTATTTAAGTTTTTTATTGATTCTCTAACATTTGCGCCCTCTGAGTGTAGTATAACGAGCATATTTCAACACCCACAAAAATGGTTTATATCATAAGCAGAATTGAGGGTTAATGTATATATAGGCTTCGATGAAAATAGTTAATAGAAAGGATATTTAGGGGGTGGAAGGCATGAGGAGGGCCCAAGGTGCAATAGAATACCTCTTCATGATTGCAGCTGCGTTGATTATAGTTGCAGTAGTGATTAAGTACCTAAGGAGTACTGGTGAAACTGCTGGAGCGCAGGCAAACAATACAGTAAGCCAGGCAGGACAGCTTATTCAGAGTGCTATAAGCAAGGCAATTAGTAACGCAACCAAAGAGTGAAGACATTTCTCCTTATTAAACCCTTTTTAAATTTATAATAAAACTTTTAAAGGTGAATCTAGTGAGGAGGTCACAGGGTTCTATTGAATATCTAATACTATTGGGAATTACAATAGTAATAATATTTATAGTCGTTGGCTATGTAGCAACTTATACCCATAGTGAGGCTTCTATAGCTAACAGAACAGCAGGAAATGTTATGTCCAATGTAAAGGAGGGCATATTAAATATCACAAGCGAGGAAACTAAGGGATAGTGCTGATCTTTATTATTATCTTTCCCTCTCTCCCTTTGACTTCAATATATCCATTTTTGGCATCTATTTCCCCCCCAACGAATATCTTGTATTTTCCAAAAAATACGGTACTGTTAAGGATCGTAAAGTTCCCTGGAACTTTCAATATAGCCTCCCGGGCATGAATGACAAGGCTAGAATCCATTAAGCTAATTCCTACTGAAGTGTTATCCTGAACTACTGCGTAATCGTTGCCACTTGCCACCACCTTTAGTGAAATCGGATTCTTATGAAAACTTAACTCTACAATTTTATCCCCATTGTAAAACAGCACTAAACGGCCCCTCTCTGTTCCTATATTCAACGATTTAATGCTACCCTTTTTATAAACTTCAACAACTTCACCGTCTGAATAAGAATGGGCATAGGTGAGAGTGTAATTAGTGTGGAGAATGTCCAGGATTTCCCTGTACTTTTCTCCCAACCCTGGTTTTTTAAGCATCGAATAGAGCCATGTGTCAACTATTATCGTTGACACGTTCCCAAGCATCTTCATGAAATCCCCGGGATCAAGCTTTCTTAAGTATAGAAGGCCAAAGTTGTCAATATAGTAAGGGGGCTCCCGAATGCCATAAATGAAGGTTATCATTGGATTGAAGGAATAAGCATTGCCCTCAACCTCTAGCTCCCAAAGAATTTCTTCATGGTTAAGGAATGCTACTGGAAGCTTTCCCTGGGGCAGTGTGGCTGAGAATATTAAAGATATTACCAAGAAAGGAGTAACTTTTTTTGGGTCTCTCAGCGAAGTTGAAAGCGCCATCATTGCCAAGAGAATTAGAGGATATACAAAGCGAGGAGCCCCAGGCATTGGGGCTAAGACATAAAATAGGGTACCAAAAAACAGTGTCTTAGCTAAATCCCCCACCATTTTCTCCCCCACAGCTACGTAGAGGAGTAGCAGAAAGAACAGAAAAGTGTAGGGATACAGCATTTCAAAATTTGATCCTCTTATATTCGAGATAACATCAGCCAACGCTGAGGGTAGGCCCATAAAAAGTATTCCTCTTCCTTTATTTGCCAAGTAGACATCTCTCACATACTCATTGCCACATAATATGAAAAATGGCAGTTCAACTATCGCCTTCCCAATTATAGCATACGAGAGCAGAGAAAATGGCTTGTATAAGTCACGGGAAGCGTCGAATTCAACGGCCTTCTCCTTAAGCGTGAAATACGTCAACAGAAGCAGGAAGGTAAGTAATCCGTACTTCGCTCCTATAATCTCAATTGAAGAGAACCCAGGTACTGGGAATATGCCTTTAGTTAGCCTATAGGGATACAGGATTGCCACTGGCGTGATAATGAGAATGTACGCTAGATACGCCTCTACCAATGCCTTGAAGATGCTCCTTTTAACCCTCACATTCACAATCATACTCATCAGCATTGCAGCCGCAAAAGGCAAGAACGTGTGCTTGACTGAGGTTCCTATTCCAAGAACAAAAGCAGAGAGCTTTGGCTTTCCCTTAACATAGAGATATACACTCAAGAAAACAAAGAGCTCAAGGAGAGTCTCATGTAATGCCAAAGAGTTAAGGAATATCGTCTGAAGATCCAAAGCGGGAATTAATGTCACAAGAATCCCCCTTCCTCCCAAGGCCTCACCTATTTTATAGGCCAATATGACCGAAACAAGGCCAAGGAACAATGATAGCACTCTTCCCCAGACGTACGTTATAGGAAATACCTTAAACCACAAAGCTAGGAGAATGTAGTAAAGGGGCGGATGAACTGTGAATATGTCCCTATACGGCATAGTTCCCTCCGCAAATTCTTTTCCTATCATTAGGTAAGTCCCCTCATCGTAGTCAAAAGATCCATAGAAGTGAAAGAGGAGTGGCACCCTTAGGAGGAAATATACTGCAACCACGAGTATGAGGGTTATCTCCTTTCTCACTTCAACCACCTTCAAGCCTCACGTATTCAACTCCTAGGGGATTTAGGTATGAGCAATTGCATGATATCCTTATATAGTGAAGACCTGGAGTAAGATCTACTGGAATTCTCAGAATCTTGGGCCTTTCTGAGAGTTTAGTCGTTAGAGCCAGCTTGTCGTCAACGTAGATATTGGCTTTCTCACGCCCTTTTCCTATTGCAACTTTCATCTCAAGCATTTTAATGTAGTCCCTTGTACAGAACAGTATCGTTGAATTCCTTGATACCGAGACAGCGTAAGGGTACCCCATAAGCCTTAGCTTTTGGGTGGCATAGTTCTTTACTATAAAGCCATGGACAAAATACTTCGTTGAGTTCAGCCAACTTATCTCCCCCAATGCTAGGTAATATGAGCACACCTTCTCCATGATCCTGCTAGAGGTCTTATTTACCCGGGACAACAACCAGAGGCCATTGTAAAATTCAAGTATTCCATATTTAGAGTAGAGCCGGGTGACATCTAGTGGATACGCCCTAAGCTCCCCCGCACCTCTGCTATCAACGTATATGTAGGTTGCATTGTCAACTCCTCCCTCATAGCACTTTATGGGAGTATTGGTCAGTATCGGTATCCATCTTCCCGAGTCGAAATCACATGCCGTCAACACTTCGTGATCTCCAACGATTTTGTGAACTTTCAGAATGAAATTCACGGTTTCATCGTCTAACAAGTAGGAGGACTCACTCGCGAGGTGCTCCATTCTCACATGTGGAAAGGCGAGTGTAACCCCTGTGATTAAAAGAAACACCCCAAAGGACTTCCATCGCCTTATTATCAGGTAGAACCCCTGGGCACTTATTATCGGTACTAGAGGTGTGGCAAGCATAAATGCCCTCTCCGAGTTCCATATGGCAGATACTATCGGAACATGAAGCCTAAAGAATATTTTGTTGAGGATTATAAGTAGGATAGCAACAAAAGTTCCTGAGATTGGTCTGTAGACAAGGAGACCAAGTAAAAATGCAAGACCAAGGATGACTTGACCATTTGACACAAAGGTATATTTCAGTATGTGTTTAAGGAACTCGGGGTTATCCTTGTTTGGATAGTAGCTGTTGACCTTAATCATTCCCTCGGCATATCTCTGAGGGTGAGGCATAAAAATTACCATTAGTACTAGGCTCGTCGCCAATTGATATGAGAACTTCTTAAGATCCTTCAAGACAAGAAGTGTCATTATCTGAAAGATTATGTACTGATAAGGGTGAACAACCCCCATGATCCCACCAAAAATTCCAAGTATTGCTGGGCTCAATTTATTCTCCCTGATTTCAAATAAGACAAACGCGGAAAACAGAAAAAGAAGATAATTGAAAAAGGCTGGCAACAAAGCATATTGGACAAAGTAGAAATAGAGGGCAGAAACGGCAACAAGGGGAGCTGCTATTAACCCAATCTCTCGCTTTATCTTCTTACCAACCAAATAGGTAGCAACCGGAAGGTACGCTATTTCAAAAAGCCTCAAGGCATTCATAGCATATATAATCTCCCTACTAACCCCACCAGTATAGAAAGCAACGAGAACATGATAGCCCGGGGGATAATTCGAAATTGTCTTGCTGAAGTATTCAGGAACAAGTGAAGAAGAAAAATAGGGGGTATTGAAAAGCAATATCATTTTGACTTTCGAGCCATGAAACCATGTATCAGCGGCTCTATAGTCTGGAAGAAGGAAATAAAAGCCTCTAACCAAGAACGAGAGGAAGATCGATGCCAGAAGAACTGCACCGTCAAACTTCTCAAGTTTAAGCCTTATATCCGCGTTTAAACTTAAGACAATCGAAAGAACAGCCATAGTCGGCCAGATAGCGGAAAAAGGAACTCTCATCCTGCCAAAAACTAGCCCAACCAGAATTACTATAACGAAGCCAATCCCAGGGCTCAAAAGCAGAACTTCCCAAGGATCAAGCCCCTTGAATAACCTGAGCCCGGCTAGAAAGCCCAATATAGATGTTGCTAGGATCAAAAGAAAGGGATGTTTAGTGAGGAAGAGGAATGCTATAATAAATCCTCCGGACACTCGCAAGGCTTTTTCCCACAATATGGACACACCCCAGGATACTTCTTCTTCGCAGCTTCCTCCAAATCTATTCCCACTAGGTTAGCTAAACTCGCAAGCCAAGCCAAAACATCGGCAAATTCCTCTTCCAAGGCCTCCCTATCGTTCTTTCTTAATGCTTCAGCTAATTCCCCAACCTCCTCAACGAACCAGAAGAACGTTCTCTCAACCCCTCTCTTCTTATCCTTGTGATAGTAAATCTCCTTGATCATCTCTTGAAACTCGCTAATCCTCATTTTCTCACCCCCTGGGTTTTTCTATCATAGCATAATATGTAGAACGCCAGAAGAGACTTCCACTTCCCATAGGGCTCTATAATCTCCCTAACGTCCTTCTCTTTCACATCCTTCACCCTCAGCCCAAATATCTTGGCTATTCCCCTTCTCAGACCTAAATCTCCAGCCGGATAAACGTTCTTTCTAAGCCCGTACATTAGGAACAGCTCCGCACTCCACTTTCCAATGCCCTTGAACTTCGTTAGGTATCTTATTGCCTCCTCTTCATTCAACTCCCATAGATCAAGCCTCAAATTTCCCTTAATGAACTCCCGAGTTACGGAAAGGATGTAGTTAGCTCTGTAACCAAGCTTTGCCTCCCTGATTTTATCTCCCAAGGAAAGGATGTCCTGGGGTTCTGGAAATAAATAGAGATCACCAATTTTCCTCCCAACTAGCCTCACCAGGTTGTAGATTGCCTTCTGCGCGAACTCAAAGCTTATCTGCTGCTGGGCTATAACCTCAACGATCGCCTGATACAAGCTTGGAGCCCCAGGAATCGTCAAGCCATAAAATTCCTCAATCAAAAACGCGAACTTTGAGTCGCTTATCTCGGAGTAAAAGGAATCTAAATCTGTATCAAGCCCAAGGATAAACCTTATCTTTTCCATGACCTCCTTCCTCTCTCTTCGTGAGAGATTCTCGGGAACTATGAAGTCTCCATCGTAACCAACTATGCCCTGAGGCAAAGCTTGCCAGAACACTCCTCCCTCGTACTTCCACGTCCCATTCTTTATCATCTCATGCGTCGTTTTCTTCAGATCGATCATCTCAATCACGCTCAGCAAGGCCCTGTCATCACTTTTCAGTGCAGTTCGCTCTCATCATCGCTGGCCACTATGTTTTTTAATGCCCAACTTAAAAGGCTTAATGGGGAAAGTCATGGCTAAGGCTAAGCCAAGGTACTGTGAGCTTTGTGGAAGGGAGATAAGGGGGCAGGGGCACGTTATAAGGATTGAAGGTGCCGAACTTTTGGTTTGTGATGAGTGCTACAGGAAGTACGGAAGGAAGCCTGGAACCTTTAGCATAATGCCAAGGAGGGAGCCAACGAGGAGAATCTCAACTCCAAGGCCCAAGCCCCAGGTGAAAAGGGAGAGGCCGTTGATAACCGAGGACATCGTTGAGGATTACGCTGAAAAGGTAATGGAGGCGATAAGGAAGAGCGGGCTGAGTTATGAAGAGCTCTCCCATAAAGTTGGTCTCTCGGTTAACGTACTAAGGAGAATAGCCCACGGGGAGTACACGCCAACAATTGAAGAGGCTAGGAAGCTTGAAAAGTTCTTCAAGATAAAGCTCATTGAAAAAGTCGAAGCCGACTTCGAACAAAGGCCTCTAATCCCCAAGGACTACGAGCCAACTCTAGGAGACATAGCTAGAATAAAAATTAGGAAGAGGAAGAAGAAGTAGCTAGTGCCATGTTACAACTTTCCTCTCAACTTTTCCAGCCATAGCATCCTTGATCGCCTGCTCAATTATCTCCAAGGCCTTCTCTGCAACTTCCTGGGTTAGGACGAGTGGTGGGGTTATTCTTATCACGTTCCCAAACATTCCATAGCTTGGCAGGATTAGGCCAAGCTCGAATGCCCTCCAGCAGATCTTCCCTGTCATTTCTGGGTCTGGCTTACCTCCTTCTTTAACTATCTCCACCCCTATCATTAGTCCTTTTCCCCTGACGTCGCCTATTATCTCGTACCTCTCCTGCATCTCCCTTAGTCTTTTCATTATAAACTCTCCAACCTTCAGGGTATTCTCTAACAGTTTTTCCTCCTCTATTATTTCTAAAGTGGCCTCAGCAGCTGCTGATATCACCGGATTTGCGGCTGGTGTAAGCAGAGCGGAACCGCTTGTCATTTCCATTAGCTCTTCCTTTCCAATGACCCCACTTAGACCCATTCCGCTTGCAACGCCTTTGCCAAAGATCATTAAATCAGGCTCAACCTCGAACCACTCACTTCCCCACCACTTTCCAGTCCTTCCTATTCCTGTCTGAACTTCATCCATGACCAAAAGAATTCCATGCTCCTCAAGGATCGGCTTTAGCTTCTTGAAGAAGTTCTCCGGCGGGACAACTATTCCCGCATCGCCCTGAATTGGTTCAGCAAAGAGGGCAGCAACTTCATCCGGAGGAACAACGTGGGCGAACACATAGTTTTCGAGGTAGTCAAGGAACCTGTTTACAAGCTCATCGGGCTCCTCGTAACCGTTAATTCCCCACACGTTCCTGTAGGGGTTAGGGTAGGGAAGCCAGAACACTTGGGGCATCAATGGAGAATAACCCCTCTTCTGGGAGACTTGGAAGGACGCTATGGAGGTTGCCCCAAAGGTCTGCCCATGATATGCGCCTATGAAGGCCAGTATCCATGGCCTCCTCGTTGAAAACTTCGAAACTTTAATTGCCATATCCACGGCATCGCTCCCGCTTAGCCCGAATATTATCTTGGGGTTCTTTATTATCGAGATCTTTGCCAGTTTTTCGGCAACCCTTATTGCCCTTTCATTGTGGGTGTAACCTATCATCGAGTGTTGAATTAGCTCTACTTGCTCCTGAACTGCCCTCACAAGCTTCGGATGAGCGTATCCCGTGGACGCGGCAGCAGCTCCTGCCAAGAAGTCTATGAATACGTTACCATCGACATCCTCTATAAATGGCCCAAATCCCCGCCTGGGAACTAAGGGGAATAATTTGACTCCAATTCCGGTCGATAACACCTTCCTTTCTCTCTCAATAAGCTCCTTTGCCTTTGGCCCAGGGGGTTTGACCACGATCTTAGGGTACTCCATAATGCATCATCTCGGAGAAATATTATGGAGGCAAAAAATATAAAGTTAAGCGAAAAAAGTTGGAAAAGTGACAAACGTTATGGGTTCTTAGATATGAAGTCCTCCGTATAGTGCTTGATTACTGGGTACAGGACTATTAGTCCAATGAGATTTGGAATCGCCATTAGCCCGTTCATCATATCTGAGAAGTTCCAGACGTCCTCAAGTGGCTTAACGGCACCGATGTAGATGAAGATCACGAAGAGTAGGTTGTAGATGAGGTGGAGCTTTGGATAGAGGTTGGCGAACTTGTTTGGATCCTGGGTGATCCACTTGGCTAGGTACATGACGTTCTGCCTTCCGTAGAATGACCACGCTAGGATCGTCGAGTACGCGAAGAGCACTATTCCTATTGCCACCATTATCTTTCCTATCTGTCCGAACGCCTCAGCAAAAGCTGCCTGGGTGAGGGGTGCACCGTTTAGGTCTGGGTACTTTGCGTAAGCTCCGGTGACTACTATGCTTATTCCCGTGAGCGAACATATTATCAGGGTGTCAATGAATGGGCCAAGCATAGCAACGTGAGCCTGCCTAGAGGGATGGTCGGTTCTAGCTGCAGCGTGGGCGAGGGTTGCCGTTCCAAGACCAGCCTCATTGGAGAAGAGACCTCTCTTAACACCCCAGATTATAACCTGCCCTATGGCACCGCCAGCAACTGCCTTCCCTGTAAATGCGTCCTTGAATACGGTTGCAATTGCACTTGGTATCTGGCCTGCAAACTTAATCCAAACTCCAATCGCGAAGAGGAAGTAGATTATAGCCATGAATGGAACTAGCATCTCGGCAACTTCACCGATTCTCTTGATACCACCGATAACTACTACGAAGGTTAGAACCGCTAGTGCTAATCCCGTAACCCAATCAGGAACTCCGAATGCTGATTCAATGGCATCGGCGACTGAATTTGCCTGTGTCATGTTACCAATACCGAATGCAGCAATTGCTGCAAACAGAGCAAACAGCACTGCCAAGATCTTACCAACTGTGGGTAGATAGTCCTCCCTTAGCAGTGCAAGGCCAAGTGCTGCGAATAGTATCGCTATGATAAACGCTAGAATTTTGAGACCTCCAGTGAGACCAAGTCCATCTTTTGCGATAAAGATTGCAAATAATATCGTCATTATTGAGGCTATAACCCTACTAGTTCCAGTCCCCTTGACCTCTGAAAATCCCCTCTCAAGGAAGTTGAACGTTCCTCCGATCATCGTTCCATCTGGTAGTTTGCCTCTGAATGCAACTCCCAAAAGTCCTTCTGAGTACCTTGTGGTCATTCCCACTAATGCGGTGATCCACATCCAGAAGAGTGCCCCAGGACCACCGAAGTGAATTGCAGTCGCAACTCCAGCTATGTTACCAATTCCTACCGTTCCTGAGATAGTGGCCATTAAAGCCTGAAATGGTGTAATATCGCCCTCGCCTGTCTTTTTTCTTCCCTGGAAGAGCGTGTACCTAATTGACCATCCTAACCTTCTGAACTGTATTCCCTTGAGCACTGTTGTCAATAGCAGTCCAGTACCTACCAGCAAGACTATCATTGGCGGTCCCCAAACCTCGCCGTCCAGCCAATTAACGAAGTCCATAATTCCGCCCATCAATGCACCCCCATGTTGACTATCGAAGTTCATTATTATAAAATGCCATATTTAAGACTTACTTGTCTCTGTTTTGTCATAAGTGAAAATAATTGCACCATTAGAAAAGTTTAAACTGAGCGCGGTTTATTATAAGATCAATGAGGAAGCTTGAGCTATTATTCTTTATCCTGCTATTAATTGGAATGGGGCTCATAGGTAGCGGGGTTCATAGCCAATGGAGAACATTTAGCCTTGAGATTCTAGTTGACATACTTGTGGTAGTTTACATTTTCCTGGGAGTCTTATTGCTCTTTTTGGCCTTATCTGTCAGGGATAAGGATCTAATTAGGAAAAGCAAGGAAGCTTCTATAAAATTTAGGGAGATACTCCTATTACTTACATCATCTATTCTTGTTGCCTTCTATTTTCTCTTAATTGCCAAATTATTGCCATATCTTAAGAGCTTAAGGAACTTAAAGGAAGTCAGTAATGTCACAATGACAAACGCTACTGTTATACCGCCGTCCCTCTTACACCAGAAATACTCCTCTCCAATATTATTTTACTTACCAGTCCTACTACTTATCTTTGTTTTCGTTTTAGGCCTAATTAATACGACTAGTGAACTGAGAGAAGTTAGGAAGAAAAGAGAGGTCAAAAAACACCTACAAGAGTTCGATAAAAAGCTTGAAGAGAAAGGGCTTGACTTATTTTCCAATCCCAGAGAGGCCGTCATAGAGCTCTATAAAAAGGCCGTTCTATGGCTTGAGATGCTTGGGATACCATACAAGGAAAGCTGGACCCATTGGGAGCATGCAGAGAAAGTGATGTATAAGAGGAAAGCCTATGTGGAATTAGCTAAGTTGTTTGAAAAAGCTAAATATGCTCCAGAGAAAGTTACATTAGAGGATGCAAAGAGAGCGTACAGGCTTTACATGGTGATTAAAGGTGAGGAGTAAGCTACTGATTCCCTTAATTACTGCTCTCCTAGCCATCCTTGCGGGTTCGTACGTTATTAGATGGATATTTGCGGTACTCACTGCAACAATATTATTTGTGTATTCCATAGAAGGGTGGGAGCCCAAATTAAGGAGACCGAGGCAAGAAAGTTTTAGTGAGGAGGAGATTAGGAGACTCGCTAAAATAGTCGCAAGGTCAAGGTACAGCGAAGTTTCTAGGAAGATAATAAGGGATCACATACTCGAAGCGTACCACCTTCTAGGATATGAATATCCTCAGCTTAGAGAAAATCCCCCTGAGGGGTTAAAGGTGCTAGATGAACATGAAAATTTCATAAATGGGTTGGAAAAGTCTTTGAGGTTATTAGAGGAGGAGGTAAAATGAAAGTGCACAAGAAGGCCGAAATGATATTAGAGGAAGTTAAAAGGGCCATAGTTGGAAAAGATGATGTTCTTAAGTTAATGCTTGCAACAATACTTGCAGACGGCCACGTCCTAATAGAGGATCTCCCAGGACTCGCGAAGACATTAATGGCCAAGAGCTTTGCCAGAGCTTTAGGCTTAGATTTCAAAAGGGTTCAATTTACCCCCGATTTACTCCCAAGCGACATTCTTGGGGTTAACGTATTCAACCAAAAGACCCTCGAGTTCGAGTTTAGGAGGGGGCCAATATTCACTAATGTTCTTCTTGCGGATGAGATAAACAGGGCACCACCAAAGACGCAATCAGCCCTTCTAGAGGCGATGCAAGAAAAGCAGGTAACAATAGAGGGAAAAACGTACCCCCTGCCAAGGCCTTTCATAGTTATAGCAACCCAAAACCCAATAGAGCAGGAGGGAACGTACCCTCTGCCCGAGGCTCAATTAGATAGGTTCCTTGTGAGATTAAGGATTGGCTATCCTAGTAAGGAGGACGAAAAAGAAATACTAAGGAGGAGGATAGAAAGAAAGAAGGAAGAGGTAGACATAAATCCCGTCGTGAGTGCCGAGGAAGTTATTGAAATGCAACGTGAAGTAGAGGATGTTTACGTAAGTGAAGCCATAATAGAGTACATAACCTCCATAGTTTGGGCGACGAGGGAAGATAAAAGGGACATCGAAGTTGGAGTTTCTCCTCGAGGTAGCTTAGCCCTGCTAAAGCTTTCAAGGGCTTACGCAGCCATAGAGGGAAGGGATTACGTTATTCCAGATGACGTAAAGAAGGTAGCAATACCTGCACTAAGCCACAGGATTATACTAAAAAGGGAGCTCTGGTACACAAGGGTAAGTCAAGAGAGTGTAATTAGGAAGATCTTAGAGAGGGTTCCAGTACCTAAGTTTGAGTGATGAGTATGAAGCCCACGGGAAAGGCCTATGGACTACTTTCTGTTGTATGGATAATAGTGATTTCATCCTACTTGTTTGTTAGATGGGAAGGTATAGCTTTAACCCTTCCAATTCTCACGTTATTTCTCTTTGCATCCCTCTTTTACAAGCCGGTCTTAGATGTTGAAGTGAAGAGGGAAGTCTCAGGCACTCGGGTTATAGAGGGGAGCGAAGTTGAGATTACTATAAAGATCAAGGCAAACTCAAAGATAAATTCCCTCCTTGTCGAGGACTTAGTCCCAGATGCTCTCAAGATAGTAGCCGGCAAAAGCTGGGGCGTATTTTCTTTTGATGGGGATGAAAAAGAATTCTCGTATAGGGTGAAGGTTCCAAGAGGTCTTCATGAATTTTTAGGGGTAAGGATAGTGTACACTGATCCCTTCGGTCTTTTTGAAGAGGACAAAATAATAGAGGTCTACGATGAAATAGTAGGAGTTCCCAGGCTTGAGGAAATCATCACTCCGTACATAACCAAGGGGACTAAGGTTACCGTTGGCCCACTTCCATCTCCAAGACTTGGAGAGGGATTGGAATTTCACGCCGTAAGGGAATACTATCCTGGGGATCCGATGAAGTACATAAATTGGAAAGCAACCGCTAAGTCTGGCAGAATAATGGTTAATGAGTACGAAAGCGAGAGGAAGGTTGATGTTGTTGTTATAGTCGATGCCACATATAAAGCAACAAAAATATTTGACCACATGATGAGAGTAGCAGCTTCTATTCTTTTAGATGCCCTTGAAAATGGCATGAGTTTTGGTCTCCTGATATCTGAAGCGGTTCCAATATGGGTTAACGTTGACTACGGAAAAAGGCATTTCTTTAGGTGCGTAGATGTACTTAGCATGGCCAAACCTGACAAGAATAACTTAATCTTTTATCAAGTGGATCATTTAGCAAGGACAAAAATTCCTCCTAGAGCCCAGATAATCTTTATATCCCCTTTCTTAACCCAAGAAAGCGAGGAATCCCTTAGACTTCTTTACACATTTGGTTATAAGGTTGTAGCAATAAGTCCAAATCCCTATTCCTTATGGGAGGCAAAAGGAAAGGAGGAAGAACTCGCCCTCAAGATCCTAGACCTCAAGAGGAAAGCAAGGTTAAAACGACTAAAGAGGTACGCTCTAGTAATCGACTGGAATGTGAAAACCCCGTTAAAATCGGCGATAATGGAGGTGTTAAAATTATGAAGTACTCACTAATTACCTGGCTTGTTTTTCTTGGCTTCGTTATAAAGCTCCCTCACCCATGGGTGCCGATATTGATCTCAACCTTAGCCCTCACCTCTACAACCCTTGGAATCGTTGCAACAATGGGACTCGCGTTATACTTAATACTCACGGGTATCACTAATTTCCTGGGTGTTGCAATAATTGCCCTCCTCCTGCTAACTCTTGAAATTAGAGAAATGGAAAAGAAGAGAGCACCATTTAATCACTATCTTTCTGCTGTCTCTGCTATAGGTTCCTCCATGGTCTTTTATACTATCGTATATGCCTTCTATTTAATTAAGGTTCCCCTAGAGGTAACGTGGATAGCAGTGGCTTTTGCTTTTTTATTGTACGCATTTATCAGACGAGCACTCCTCCACGGGTAGCTTCATCCTGCTAACCACTATGAGAGTTGCTATACCGACCAGGGGCATTAAAGTTAGTTCAGCCAATGCCAAAGTCTCACTGTGTCTAGCTAGGATATCAGTTATTGTTGGAGCTATTGCATTGGCCGAGTTTGAAATTAGCCCCAGGGCAAAGTTAGCCCTGGGCACAACTTCTTGTGGATAAGTAGCAGGAGCGCTTGTCCAAAATGCCGGACCCGTCCCCTGCAGGGCTCCTACCAAGGTGACGCTTGCTAGGGCCAATGTGTAATTTCCATCAAGCATGGCCTTTGAGTACACGACAAGCCCGGCGAAGGCTATTGCATAGGCCATTATCATTACCTTAACAATTGCATTGAATAACCCTCTTGGGTTCGTATTCTTCCTTGAGAGTTGGTAGCCAAGGTAACCAAATCCTATACTCCAGAGAGCCTTGGAGACATTTAACGTCGTGGAAAGGGTAGCCACATGCTCCTTAGTCCATCCTATTTTATATCCAAGGCTACTTGAAAATCCGATTATCGTGAATATAACCCAGAGAGCGGGGAAAAAGGTGAACCCTAAGACCCAAGTAAAAGGCAATTTCCAAATGTTCACGCTGGCTTCTCCAGCTTTTGGATGTCTTATCTCAAAGTCCTCTACAAGGAAGTACCAAATTACGTAGACGATGTATATTATCACGCCAGTAATTATAAATCCCATACTCCAAGAAACGTACCCAAGTAAATATCTTGCACTTATACTCCCAAATACTCCTCCCCAGAATATTCCGGAGAGTATTATTCCCTTTGCAAATGGTCTTTCTGCAACAAAGTATCTCGCTATCTGAGTGCTAAATAATGGAACCAAACCAACGACAAATCCCTGAATGAACCTTAAGAATACAACCACGTTCCAGTTGCCGACAAATGGAATCAGCATCTGAGGTATAGCCGCCCATGAAACCGCAATTCCGACGCTCCTCTTGAACGAACCTTCATAAAGTCTCGTGTGTCCTATTATGAATGCGACGAATAAACCGAAGACATAAGCTATGTGTTGCAACTCGTAAGCGGATTCTGGAATGCCAAAATGCTTAATTATGTCAGGTCTAGCCACGCTCATAAAGGTAAGCGTCCCAAATCCCGCAGTCATGAGTAAAGTGTCCAACAGTACTGCTCCCCATCTTTTCATTTTAGGCACCTCCTCACAGTTTTCCAAAGATCATTAGGATGCCGAAGGTTATGAACAAAATTCCAGCGAATTTGTGGATGACCTCCAGGGGAAGATAATCCCTAATTTTCTCTCCAATTAGAGCCCCAATTAGGTTAACAAGAGCCAATCCCGAGATAGCTCCTATGAAAGCTTTCCACCACCCATACTTCGATGCGAAAGCTATCGTAGCGAGCTGAGTTTTATCTCCAAGCTCGGCCAAAAAAATAGCCAAGAAAATCTGAAAGATCTCTTTCATCATTTCACCTCACTCAGGGCTTTCTCTATTCTGTCCATCGCTTCGATGAGTTTCTCCCTGCTTGTCGCGTAGCTTATCCTTACGTATCCCTCTCCATTCTTACCAAATGCCGTCCCAGGAATTACAACGACCTTTGCCTTTTCAAGTAACCACTCGCTGAATTCTTCACTACTCATTTCGGTTTCACTTATGTTCGGGAAGATATAAAATGCCCCTTTCGGCTCTCTGACCTTTATATAAGGCATTTTCTTTAGCCTGTCAAGGACAATTTTTCTCCTCTCTGCGTACTCCTTTCTCATTTCTTCAACGGCCTTCCAGCTCTCCTCACTCCTCAACGCTTCAACTCCAGCAATCTGAACGAATGAAGTTACGTTTCCTATAACATAGGCATGAAGCTTTACCATATCTCTAATGATTTGACTTGGAGCTATTGCAAACCCTAACCTCCATCCGGTCATTGCAAAGGTCTTTGAGAATGAGTTAACAAGGATAGTGTTCTCGGGAGCGAACTTTATCATCGGATAGTGCTTTGCGCCATCGTAGAGGAAGTGTTCATATGGTTCATCACTCAATATGTAGATGTTATAATCCTGGGCTATGTCAGCTATGGCTTTAACAACTTCTTTTTTCAGAACCGCCCCCGTTGGATTGTTAGGGTAGTTGATAACTATCATCCTTGTTCTCTTTGTTATTAGTTCAAGCAACTCATCTGGATCCACCATGAAATCATTCTCTTCCCTTAGAGGTATCCTTATGGGCTTAGCTTCAGCAAGCTTTGCATCTTCAGCATAACTAACGAATGCTGGATCTGGTATTATAACTTCATCTCCCTGCTCAAGAAGAGTTTCGAATGCTATATAGGTTGCTTCATAAGCTCCCGCGGTAACTATGACATTATCAACCTCAATGTCAACATCATAGAATCTCTTGTAATACTCAACAATGGCCTCTCTAAGCTCCTGGATTCCTGCATTTGGGGTATAATGTGTCCATCCTTCATCCATAGCTCTCTTTGCGGCCTCTTTAATGTTAATTGGAGTATCAAAGTCTGGTTCTCCTATCCCAAGGGATATAACTCCCTTCATTTTTGAAGCCCTTTCAAAAAGTTCCCTTATCTTAGATCGCTGTATAAGACCCATTCGAGCCGCAACAAAGTACTTCTTTTTCTGCCTCATCAGGGCTCACCTGGTTCCTCATAAAAATGAAAAATTTATAAAATTTTGCTGAAGGGGAGAATTAGAGCGTTTCGGTCATGGCAATCCTTTCAAAAGATTTTTTCACAATTTCCCTGTCACATTCGTTCAATGTTACTTCCGTAGCCCCAATTTTCGATAATATTTTGGTTAAAAGTTTGCAGGGATTCTCTGTTCCAAATGTAACTATGAAGTTTTCTCCCTCCCCAGCCCCTACAAGGTTTATTGCTTCTCTTATTTGTCTAACGCCAGCAAGCCTTAGCAATATTTCCCCCTTCACGGTTTTTGCTTTATTTCGTCCTTGGGCAAATGCCTTTAGGGCAAGAATTGTTGCAAATACAACCTCCTCAAGGCAATTAGCTTTAACAATTTGGCAATTTTCTCCACAGATATTAATCAATAACTCAGCCTCATCCCTAGTAAGATGAACTCTCGCTATACAAATTTTTCCAAATTTTGTATTTATCTCCATCATGAGGACTTCTAATTACCTAAGGGTATATAATTCATGCTATACTGTGAGGTTAACTTTTTTAAAATTTTTAAAATATTTGGGTCTAAAATTTTGAATTTTTAGAAAATGATATTATGGCAATAATAACTTAGGCCAAAAAATATTTAACTAATTAAAGCGCAGGCTTAAAATAGGAAACTCCCCGCGGGTGTTGAGGGAATGGCCAAGATGAAAATAATCAGCGTTCAACTGCCTCAAAGCATGATACACGGGCTTGATGCTCTTGTTAAAAGAGGTGTTTTTCCAAATAGAAGCGAAGCTATTCGAGTAGCTATTAGGGAGCTTCTCAAGAAGGAACTGTACCGAGAAGAACTACAGGAGGAGCTCCCCGAATACCTCGTTAGATAAACTTGGGGGAGGAGAGGAGGAATGGTATTTAAAAAATTATTAGAGCAGGCCGGAATTGACCTTGACTTTGACGGGGAAAAAGTTGAAACCTCCGAATTTTTTGAAGGTGGCGAAGATCTTATAAAGATTGCAGTCATCGGTGTGGGAGGTTCGGGTAATAACACAATTAGCAGACTTTATGACCTTGGGGTTCAGGGAGCTGACCTTATAGCCATGAATACCGATGCTCAGCATTTACATCAGATTAAAGCTCATAAGAAGCTTTTATTAGGCAGGTCGATAACCCAGGGTAAGGGATCAGGGGGAGACCCCAGGATAGGTTATAGGGCAGCAGAGGCTAGTGCCAACGAGATTGCAAAAATGGTTAAGGATTATGATCTTGTATTCATAACGGCAGGAATGGGTAATGGAACAGGAACCGGTGCCGCTCCAGTAGTTGCTAGGATAATCAAAGAGACCGCAAGAAACAATGCCAAGCTTCAAGAGCCCCTTGTCATAAGTGTTGTAACTTTTCCATTCAAGATGGAAGGATGGGTTAGAATTGAGAAAGCCAAGGCTGGAATAAAGATGCTCCTCGAGCACTCGGATACCGTAATAATAATCCAGAATGACAAGTTAATAGACTTAGTTCCAAACCTCCCAATACAAACAGCTTTCAGATTCGCTGATGAGATAATAGCGAGAATGGTTAAGGGTATCATAGAGACTATTAAGCTTCCCTCCATGGTAAACATAGATTACGCCGATATCTATAGCGTAATGAAAGGAGGGGGACCAGCCCTCATTGGGATAGGAGAGAGTGACTCAAATAATAGGGCCGTAGATGCCGTAATGGAAGCCTTGAACAACAAGATGCTCGAAGTAGAGTTTGGATCCGGAGACAAGGCCTTAGTACACTTCACCGTGGGACCTGATGTTAGCTTGAAGGAGATAACAAACGCCATGGAAGTAGTGTATGAAAAACTTGGAGAAAAGAGTGAAATTAAGTGGGGAGCAATGGTAGATCCAGACATGGGCAAGACCGTAAGAGCGATGGTCATAATGACAGGCGTTAAGAGCCCCCAGATACTTGGTTACAAGGAGGGAGTTGAAGTCCATGCATTAACGGACTCTGATTACATAATATCACCAAAGGACATCATGGCCGTGGACAGCAAAGTTGATGAAATTTTTGCGGAGATAGATCCAAGAGGGAGGAGATTCAGTAAAAAGAAAGATGACTATATAAAAAGGATATTTAGCGATTTGGGCTTCTACGAGCTTTAGCCTTTAACTTTTTAACTCATAATCCTTACACAGTTTCTAGGTGGGCTTTAATGGCGGTAGTTATCAGTATAGCCAACCAAAAGGGAGGGGTAGGCAAAACTACACTTGCCTTAAATCTCGGGCACGCCCTCGCTAAACTTGGTAGAAGAGTCCTTCTTGTTGACATTGATCCACAATTCAACCTGACATTTGCCCTGATTGGGATGGATGTAGTTGAGTATGAGAACAAAAATATAGGGACACTAATGACTAAAGAAAGCCAAATAGAGGAGGTAATAATCAACGTGAAGGAGAATCTTGACTTAATTCCAAGTCATTTGACCTTGTCCGCAAAGGAAATTGAGATCCTTAACTCGTACAACAGAGAGAGGAGATTAGAGAAAGCTCTAAAGCCCATATTTCCCGATTACGACTATATAATAATCGACAACCCTCCAAGCATGGGAATATTTTTGGTTAACTCCCTAACCGCTTCAGACTACGTTCTAATTCCGCTCGAGCTCAGCTATTTTGGAGTGATAGGTATGCAACTAATGTTCAACTTAATGGCAATGATAAAGGAGGAGACGAACGACAGTCTAAGGCTACTCGGTATAGTCCCAAATAAGTTTACTAGGCAGACAAAAGTTCCCCAGATGAGGCTAAAGGAGCTTAAGGAACTATATCCAGATGCTCCAATACTTCCCACTATTCCCAAGGCAATAGCAATCGAGAAGGCTCAAGCGGAAGGAAAAAGTATATTTGAGTACGAGCCCGATGGTAAGGCAAGCAGGGCATTTGAAAAGCTTGCCAAAGAGGTGATCTCAATTGTCGAATGAAAAGGGGAAGATACCAAAGCTCTTCTCGGGTTCCCTCAATGACCTCACAAAGCCCGGGAAGAAAAAGAAGGAGGATAAGGATCTAAAGGAAGAAAAGAAGCAGAAGACCCTCTACATCTCCCTTGACACAAACAGAAAGCTAATAGAGCTTTACGCCGAAGAAGGGAGAAGGCAGAGTAGGATAGTTGAGGATGCCGTTGACCTATATTATTACCTAAAGAAGGCCTTAGGGGAGAGAAAATTCGACGAGCTAATGGAGGTCGTTAAGAGAGAAAACCCCGAACTTTTAAGGGACTACATGAAGAGATTCAAAGCCTGAACTTTTCTTTTATAAACACTTTTCCACACGAAGTTCTTAATCGAAGGATGGGCTAGAATTCATTAGGAATTGATGTCTTTCCCGCCCTGAAGGGCAAGGCTTTCAAAAGAAAAGTGGTAACAGAGGTCATTAGGCCTCCAGAGAGTCTAGGAACTCCTGTCATCCTGGTGTTATTTCTCTAACCGTTCCCTCACACTGCATCATTGTAGTGTGGGTCATCACGGCGATTGTGAGCATTCACGGTAACAACTCAACTCCCGTTACCGGTCACAGCACTACCGTTCTCGGAAACCCGAGCCCCATCCACAATGAGACCAATAAAAATTTCTGCCCCAGCAACTAAAGGTTTGCTCATCATTGCATTTCTACGTCCATTGAAGCCTAAGAAACCTTATAAGGTCGTTTTACAAGCATGAAAATGGTGAGGCTTAATGCTCGATTACTTCTTTAATCCTAGGGGAGTCGCGGTTATTGGCGCTTCTAATGATCCAAAGAAGCTTGGTTATGAGGTTTTCAAGAATCTAAAGGAGTACAGGGGTGGAAAAGTTTATCCAGTGAACGTCAAGGAGGAGGAAGTTCAAGGCGTTAAAGCGTACAAAAGCGTCAAGGACATCCCAGGGGAAGTTGACCTCGCAATAATAGTCGTCCCCAAAAAGTTCGTCAAGGACACCTTAATCCAATGCGGGGAGAAGGGGGTAAAGGGAGTCGTAATAATAACAGCAGGCTTCGGAGAGACGGGCGAAGAAGGAAAGAAGGAAGAACAAGAACTCGTGGAAATAGCCCGCAAGTATGGAATGAGGATAATAGGACCGAACTGCGTTGGAATAATGAACACCCATGCGAACTTAAACGCGACATTCATCACCGTGGCAAAGAAGGGGAGCGTAGCCTTCATAAGCCAGAGCGGAGCATTGGGAGCTGGAATAGTCTATAAGACGATAAAAGAAGACATAGGATTCTCAAAGTTCATAAGCGTTGGCAACATGGCAGATCTGGACTTCGCCGAGATAATGGAGTACTTGGCGGATACAGAGGAAGACAAGGCAATCGCCCTGTATATAGAGGGGATAAGGGATGGAAGGAAGTTCATGGAGATCGCGAAGAGGGTAACGAAGAAGAAGCCTGTCATAGCTCTAAAGGCTGGAAAGAGCGAGAGCGGGGCTAGGGCAGCATCGTCCCACACAGGTTCACTTGCTGGAAGCTGGAAGATTTATGAAGCAGCATTCAAGCAGAGTGGCGTTTTAGTAGCAGATACCATAGATGAAATGCTCAGCATGGCCAGGGCATTCACGCAGCCACTACCAAGAGGAAATAGGGTTGCTATAATGACGAACGCTGGAGGGCCGGGAGTTCTCACGGCAGATGAAATAGACAAGAGGGGACTAAAGCTGGCCAACTTGGAGGAGAAAACAATTGAAGAGCTTAGATCGTTCCTACCACCAATGGCGGCAGTAAAGAATCCAGTGGACATGATAGCCTCAGCAAGGGGAGAAGACTATTACAGGACTGCAAAGCTCCTGCTACAAGATCCAAACGTTGACCTCCTAATAGCGATCTGCGTAGTCCCAACTTTCGCCGGCATGACGCCAACTGAGCATGCAGAGGGTATTATAAGGGCCATGAAGGAGGTAAATAACGGAAAGCCCGTTCTCGCAATGTTCATGGCTGGTTACGTTAGTGAGAAGGCTAAGGAGTTGTTGGAGAAGAACGGGATTCCAACGTATGAGAGGCCAGAAGATGTTGCTTCTGCTGCCTACGCTTTAGTTCAGCAGGCCAGAAATGTTGGAAAGTTGGAGGTGGAGTGAATGGTTAAAGTTACGGATATAGTTTTGTGGGATAAGCCCGGGGAAAGAGTCCTCCTCTTAGGAAACCAGGCAATAGTTAGGGGAGCCCTTGAGGGCAACATTGGAGTATTTGCAGCCTACCCTGGGACTCCAAGTTCCGAGGTCACGGACACAATGGCTGCAGTTGCCAAGAGGGCTGGCGTTTACATGGAGTACTCGACCAACGAGAAGGTCGCGTTTGAAACAGCATTAAGCGCTTCCTGGGCCGGGCTCAGGGCAATGACTGCAATGAAGCACGTTGGACTGAACGTTGCAATGGACTCATTCATGACCGTCAGCTACATGGGAGTTAACGGTGGCCTAATAGTCATGGTCGCTGACGACCCCAGCATGTGGTCTTCACAGAACGAGCAAGATACAAGGGCAATAGCCAAGTTCGCCAACATCCCAGTCCTCGAACCCTCAAGCGTTCAAGAGGCAAAGGACATGGTCAAGTACGGGTTTGAGATAAGCGAGAAGTACGGGCAGATGGTGATCCTAAGGACGACGACAAGGTCATCCCACATGAGGGGAGACGTAGTCCTGGGGGAGCTTCCAGAGGAGATAAAGCAGGGAAAGAGGAAGTTCGGAGAGTTCAAGAAGAACCCAGAGAGGTACGTTGATATTCCAGCATTCCAGAGGCCCAAGCATGCATGGTTGCTTGAGACGATCGAGAAGTACAGGAAGGAGTTCGAGAACTCTCCATTCAACTGGATTGAAGGTGATGGCAAAGTCGGTATAATAGCCCCCGGATTAAGCTATGCGTACGTGAAGGAGGCCCTAGCTTGGCTCGGCGTTGATAATGTCAAGATACTTAAGCTTGGAACGCCGTTCCCAGTGCCCTACGGATTGCTCGAGAAGTTCTTCGATGGCCTAGAGAAGGTTCTCATTGTCGAGGAGCTTGAGCCCGTCGTTGAGGAGCAGGTTAAGCTGTGGGCCTACGAGCAAAAGATTAACGTTCCAATCCACGGTAAGGATTTAGTGCCTAGGGTTTACGAGATGACTACTAGGAGGGCAGTAGAAGCCATTGCAAAATTCTTGGGAGTAGATCTACCAGTGAACTTCCAGGAGATAGACGAGAAGTACAAGAAGGTTCAGGAGATAGTTCCGCCGAGGCCACCGTCACTTTGTCCAGCATGCCCACATAGGAACACGTTCTTCGCGATTAGGAAGGCGGCATCTCCAAAGGCTATCTTCCCGAGTGACATAGGGTGTTACACGCTAGGTGTTCTCCCACCGCTCAAGACTGTTGATACTACGATAGCCATGGGTGGCTCGATTGGGGTTGCTCACGGCTTGAGCATTGCGCTTAATGGTGCGATAAGTGAGGAGCAGAGGAAGAGTGGCAAGGAGAAGAAGGTAATAGTCGCAACAATAGGTGACTCAACGTTCTTCCACACTGGGCTTCCAGCTTTAGCTAACGCAATTTACAACCGCTCCAATGTTCTGATAGTTGTAATGGACAACTTGGTTACGGCAATGACTGGAGATCAGCCCAATCCGGGGACTGGGGAGACTCCCCACGGTGAGGGTAGGAGGGTTCCGATAGAGGATGTGGCAAAGGCCATGGGGGCTGACTTTGTGGCTGTTGTTGATCCTTATGACATAAAGGCTACTTATGAGACGATAAAGAAGGCCCTAGAGGTCGAGGGAGTTAGTGTTGTTGTTTCAAGGAGGGCTTGTGCCCTCTACAGGATTGGCCAGCTTAGGAGGGAAGGGAAGCAGTGGCCTATCTACCAGGTCAACGAGGAGAAGTGTACTGGTTGTAAGATCTGTATTAACGCTTATGGTTGTCCAGCGATTTACTGGGATGCAGAGAAGAAGAAGGCTAGGGTTGATCCACTCATGTGCTGGGGCTGTGGAGGTTGCGCTCAGGTGTGTCCGTTTGACGCGTTTGAGAAGGTTAGGGAGGGTGAGCTATGAGCGTGAAAGAATACAACATCGTGATCACTGGTGTTGGTGGTCAGGGTATCCTCACTGCAGCAAATCTATTGGGCTGGGCTGCGCTTAGGGCTGGATATAAGGTGAGGGTTGGGGAAGTTCACGGAATGAGTCAGAGATTCGGTTCGGTCATTGCTTACGTCAGGTTCGGGGAGGACGTTTATGGTGCAATGGTTCCCGAAGGGAAGGCTGATGTCATCTTGAGCTTTGAGCCCGTTGAGGCTTTGAGGTACATCAACTACCTAAAGAAGGGTGGTTTAGTGTTTACGAATGCTAGGCCAATTCCCCCCGTTCAAGTCTCAATGGGATTAGCTAAGTACCCAAGCATGGAAGAAATAAAGAGAATCGTTGAGGAAGAGTTCGGCGGGAAGTTCTTGGCATTCGATGCCGAAAAGCTGGCCATTGAAGCGGGGCACGTAATAACGACCAACGTCGTTTTAATCGGAGCACTAACCCAGACCCCAGGATTTCCACTTTCCCCCGAACACGTTAAAGAGGTTATAAGGCTGAGCGTCCCACCGAAGGCAGTAGAAGTCAACATGAAGGCCTTTGACCTCGGCGTGAAAGCAGCTAAAGAGATGCTTGGCCTTTAATTAACATCAGTCCCGCGAACTGCTCATCATCCAATCAGGGGGCTCCAGACTCATCATCTATTTTTCATCTTTCCCTTTACATTTCTTCAACTATTCCCTAATTTTAAGCTTATCTTTAAGGAGTGGTAACCAGAGGGTTTCTACAATGACTGAAGTCAAGACCGTGATGGCGACAGTTACCATCATACCTTCTCCTCAGAAATATTGAAATGGACGACACTCCAGTCTCCTGCTTATTATTAATCCTCCTAGGAGGGAACCTACAAATGCCAAACTCAATCATGATATATCCCTTCTTCAAGAATACATTCACTGACCCTTAGTCTATCCCTTGAATCTAGGAATAACGTAAAATCCCTCTTTACGAGCCTGTCTTCAACGGGGGCATGTTTAACCAGGAACGCTATTATCTCAGCAGTACTGTAGGGAACCTTAATCCCTGCTTTATCAGCCTCCCTAAAGAGTTTTTCGGGGATGTTGAATATATCCTCCCCAGCCCGAACTTTAACTTGAACTTTGGAATTAATCTGCTCCCATAGGAGAATAGTATTTCTAGCTTTTTCTATTTTCTCCAAGGCCCTCTTTTCCAGTATACTAACGTTAGCCCTGCTGGTACCGAGGATTTCTGCTATCTCACTTTGCTTAAGACCCTTTGCCCTTAGTATCAGAACTTTGATTTGCTGATCTGTAAGGAAGGTCTTCATTATTAAGCCCCATTGCTTACCTAGTATTAGAGAGTTAAAATATTTTGCTCAGTCATCGCAGGCATCATCATCAATCAGTGACGCCACCCCTCCTCATCGCAGTTCTTAGAATTACTGATAGACTAATAAAGCTTTTCAGAAAAGTTGTTTGGCGGACCGGCGGGGATTTGAACCCCGGACCTGCGGCTTAGGAGGCCGCCGCCCTGTCCTGGCTAGGCTACCGGTCCACTACCCGGTAGTTCATCTCAGAGATTAATATTTAAAGTTTACGGTGGAAACGTTTAAACCTATCCCACATACCTCGAGAAGGTGGTTAAATGGTAAAGGTTAAGCTCGTAAATTACACTCCTAAGCCACTTGAGACCATAACCTGGGCCGCCCTTATAAGCTACTGGGATGAGTGGAGCACTGAGGCCTTTGAGAACGTGAATAAAGCCGATGTTGAGAAGCACCTTCCAAAAATTCTAGGCTATGGACACGAGAGTATACTTGAGCATGCAACCTTCACGTTCGCCATAGAGGGATGCTCAAGGGTCTGTACTCACCAGCTGGTTAGGCATAGGATAGCAAGCTATACACAGCAGAGTCAAAGGTACACGGTCTTAAACCCAAAAAACATCGAAGAAACGTTCGTAATTCCAGAGAGCATTAAGAAGAACAAGGCAATTTACGAAAAATGGAAAAAGTTTATGAAAGATGCAATAGACCTATACATAGAGACGTACAAGAGTGGAATCCACCAAGAAGATGCCAGGTTTATTCTCCCCCAAGCCGTTAGAACCAAGATAGTAGTGACGATGAACCTTAGGGAGCTTAAGCACTTCTTCGGGTTAAGGCTCTGCGAGAGGGCGCAGTGGGAAATCAGGGAGGTAGCTTGGAAGATGCTCGAAGAGTTAGCGAAAAGAGAGGACATAAGGCCCATCATAAAGTGGGCGAAGCTAGGACCAAGGTGTATTCAGCTTGGCTACTGTCCCGAGAGAGAGTTAATGCCCCCAGGATGCTTTCAAAGGACTAAAAAGCGGTGGAATGACCTCTTGAATGTTACTAAATAAGGTAAAAAATATTTGGAACCTTGTTTTTTGATTACTTCCTGGAATACTTATAGTTGAAAATTTTCGAATAAATGACTTTTTTGACTAACTGGCATGGGAAAGATTTTTATTTTTGTTATCACATTGGCGTACGAGGGATTATGGAAGGAATAAATGAGAGCAATAAACTACTCGGAAACAACTACACTGGTGAATATGATCCCCTGGATCCAATAGTTTCAATATGGCCTGAGATAGTTGAGAGTGTAAGTCCAAGGATAGTAGGAGAGCTTGATATGGAATCCGGAAAAATAGAGAATGTTGAAGTTATAGAAGACCTAGGAAATGATAACATTGTTATATCTGAAGGAAACATCGTCGAATTTTCAATTAAAGTTAAATCTCCTCAGGTTCCGGAGGACGTTCTATTGCAGTTACTTGACGTAGTTCTGGATAACCCCATAAGACAATTTAAAGATCACAGAAAAATGCTTCAATTCTTAATTTCAGAAGAGGATACATTATCCACTATCTTCGATATATATTACACCCTTAAGGGAAGGTACGTTCTGTACAGCGGTAGAACATCAGATATTGGCAATTTAATTCTGATGCTTTCTAATATACCTGGAAGATCATACGCTTCTGGAATATCTTTTGATGGCTCAAGTTATTTTAGGGTTTTAATAGATTCAGGGTCAATAAGGGCTTATAGGGCAAAGGGCGAAAAAAGCATTTTCTCTGTAAAGGTATGGAGACTTTAAAGTTTTTAAAGCCCATACCCCTTCATAGCCAGGTGATTAAATGGAAGGTCTAAAGTCTTTTATCCTTATGTACGCTGGTCTGTTTGCAATAACCAACCCCATTGGAGCGGTTCCCGTTTTTATGGGCGTTGTAAGTCACCTTCCCATAGAGAAGAGACACGAAGTAGCCAGGAAAGTGTCAATAACAGTTCTAGTGACTTTGATAACCTTTGCCCTGATAGGCCAGTGGATATTCAAGTTCTTTGGGTCAAGCGTTGATGCCTTCGCAATTGCCGGTGGAATATTGCTGTTCAGAATGGGAATGGAGATGCTATCCGGAAAGCTCTCTTCAGTAAAGATAGACGAGGAGGAGGTAACATTAGAGGAAGTTGCTGTAATTCCTTTAGCAATTCCGCTGATCTCCGGCCCTGGAGCCATAACCACGGTTATGCTGTACACGACTAGGGAGAATCCAGTGATTGTCATTTTGACAATAATCACCGTAAGTGTTACGGTCTATCTTATCTTATCGTCGGGTAACAAGATAATCGAGAAGATGGGTCGAGTGGGAATTAAGGTAACGACGAGAATGATGGGACTAATCCTTACATCAATGGCTGTTCAAATGATAATAAATGGAATAAAAGGAGCATTCAATCTCTGATCACTCCACTGGCTCAAACCTGTTCTTTAACTTTTCGAGGACCCCTGGGAGCGTAGTGTACTCCATCTCTTCAAGGGGCAATCTGTGTGGCTCGAACGGCCCGTGCCTCCTCATGTAGTCCGTAATCTCCATGGCCTTCTGCCTGGCCCAGTCGAAGGCTGGATCGTCGAACAGGTCAACTGGACCGATCAGCTTCCCTTCTGGGCTGATCTGCCATCCTAACGCTACCGCCCTTGGCGGTCCATCGAACCTAGTTGGCGTTGCGTACTTGAGCGGGACTGGCATTAGTGGGCCGTTGTGCGAACCCCTCATCCACCCGCTGACCAAGTGTGGGAAGGCGAATGGCTCGAGAACCTCTCCAAGGGCTGGAAGACCGCTCTGAGCCCTAACTATTGCAACTGGGTCGTCCTTACCAACGTACTCTCCGGCAATTTCATAGAGTTTTTCAGTTGAGACCACCGCAACGGGCTCGTCCTCTGGTATTGGGTGACCCTTCTTTGGATAGACCCTCTTGATCACGTACCTACCCTTTGCCCCTATTAATGCAAGAATATCATACATCTCCTCGGGTGAGCTCATGATGACCTTCTTGTGGTCGTAGATGTCCCAGATCTCGAACCTGAACCCCATGTGCATCTTTGGATCGATTACTAGACCGGCAGTGTTGAATGGATCAGCAAACATCCTGAATATCGGTAAGTTGAAAGCTCCGGGCTCCGTCTTGTCTAGGTGGAAGGTGACTATGGGCTCGCTCTTCCTCAGCGTAATCTCCATCTCGGCAACACTTGGGCCTAATCCTCTGACGTTCCCGCTGAATGCATCCTTTAGGAGATCCTGACCTGCACCGTATAATCCAAGTTCTTTGGCGACTTCGGTGGCCTTCTTAAATGCCTCCCATGCGAGACCGTGAATTTCGGAGCTGTCAACGCCCTTCTTGTGGGTCATTATTAACTGTAGATCATCTCCAGCGTACGTGACGTAAAAGTCTATTAGAGTCCCCTCCTTCTGGGCTTCGCTTAGAACCTCCTTTGCCCTCTCTATTAGGGCAGGGTGAACTCTCGAGTGCCCAGGCCAACCGCCGACGTCAGCCTTAATTACGCTTATGGTGATCTTCTCTCCCACTGCCATTGGTATCACCCCCGGTGAACAAATCCGTCTAACATTAAAGTTACACGTTCTTAAAAAATTTTGCCTTTGTTAACTTTCACCACCGAAAATGACAAGTATTCACCCCGAGTTAAACTTTACATTGTGAAAGGAAATAAGCTCTAAAGATAATTAAATTTCGCCAAGTTCGAGGAGAAAGTTAAAATTAGGTACCCCAAATATTTTGCGGTGGTAAAATGCTGATCGGGATGGCCATAATGCCTCACGGGAATGAGGCCGTTTACCCCCCAGATGAGGAAACAAGAAAGCTACATGAAAACCTGAAAGAGATTGGGAAAGAGCTGAGAGGGGCGGAAACCTACGTATTGATAACCCCGCACAACGTCAGGATAAGCTGGGCCCTTGGAATTGTAATGGCCGAACACCTAATCCCGTGGCTACCTTTTAACGATGTAAAGGTGCCGGTTGAGAAGGAGTATGAAACCGATAGGGAATTAGCTCAGGAAATATTCCTGGGGGCTAGGGCCGAGTTTCCTGTCGTTGACATAAACTTCGCAACGTACAGCGGAAGGTACTCAAGGTTTCCGCTGACATGGGGGGAAATAATTCCCCTTTATTTCCTCGAGAAGAAGCCACTCGTCCTAATAACCCCAGCAAAGCTTGAAAGAGAGAGGCTCATAGAGTTTGGGAGATTCTTAGCAAATCTTCTCGAGAAGGCAGACAAGAAAGTTGCCATAGTTGTGAGCGCAGATCATGGGCATGCCCACAGCGAAGACGGTCCTTACGGTTATGCAAAAGAGTCCGAGGAGTACGACAGGAGGATAGTTGAGATGCTAAAATCTGGAGATCTTGAGAGACTCTTGGAGTTTACTGATGAGTTCATAGCCAAGGCAAAGCCGGACAGTTACTGGTCCCTCCTAATAGCCCTCGGAATTTTAAGGGAAATTCCAATGAAACCTGATTTAGTGTCCTACGCCTGCCCAACGTACTATGGAATGGCTTCGGCACTCTTCAGAAGGTAGGAGTCTTTTCCTCCTCCGGAAACTTCCATCTCTCCGTGATCCTTTTAATTCTCTTCAAAATTTCCCTGTTTTTAGTTTCCTCAAGCCTCATCAAGAATTCTATTAGGTCATCATAGGTTCCCTTCTCTATTCTAAAGGGAACCCTATCCTTGCCTCCAACGGCGTAGGCGAACTTGAAGGGGTCAATTGGATGGGTAACGGGATCCCTCCAGCTCGGCTTAACGTCATATATCAGCTCGGCAACTAAGGCCAAGGCCCTCAAAGTCCCCGGGCCAAGGCCCTTAATTAAGAGGAAGCTCTCGTAATCTTCAACGGCAAGTTCCCTAGCGAATTCCAAGGCCTTAACGTTGAGCTCTATCTTCCCAAGGCTCTCGTACCTCTCAATAACCTTGGGAACATCAACGTCCCTGGGCTTGTAGAACACCATGTAACCCTTTTTCATCGCCTTAATGGTCTCAATCTCCCTCGCAACCTTTTTCCCTTCCTGGGCTATTTCAATTATAGTTTTCTGTATTTCCTTGGAGTTTCTATCTACGGTGTTCAGGGCAAAGTCCCTCTTAACTCCAGCCACTCCTCTATGGGGGTTTAGCAACTCTTCAGCGTTGAACCAGTGGTACCTCCTCGCCAACTTCTCCTCGGGATTCATCCCCTGCTGTACTACGGCCCAGTTTCCCTCCTCATCGAGGAAGAAGGTGTGGTGATATAGTTGATATCCCGTTTGAAGTGCGACGGAATCTACCTTCGCAACCAACCTTGACCTCTTAACGTACTCTTCCCAGGGAAGATCGAACTTCTCCGCTATGACCTTCAGCTCATCAGGAGTCTTCCTGCTAGCCTTTCCCTTTCCCCCAGCAACCTTTATTCCCAGGTTAAGTTCGTTTAGGGCTTCCTTAACTATTCCAGTTGTTACGGTCGTTGATCCTGAAGAATCCCAGTCCATTCCGATGAGGTTGTTGAAGGCCTGGAACCAAACGGGATCGGCGAACCTTTCAAGGGCTCCCTTTGTCCCGTATTCATCAACCAATATCTTGAGAACAATCCCAGCTAACCTCTTCATCCTCGAGGCGAGCCAAGGGGGAACGTGGCCGGTGTGAAGTGGCAACTCGGCTATGCCTGATCTCATCACAAAACGTTAAATCTTGAATCTTAAATTCATTTCGGGATTAAAAATGACCAGAAGGGAGAAGATAATTGAGTTGCTCTTGGAGAGGGACTACAGCGTTAGCGAGCTTGCGAGAATCTTGGGGCTTAGGGGCAAGGGGTCAAAGAAGGCGATAATTGAAGACCTAAAGGTCATAGCAAAGATCGCAAAAAGAGAAGGCATGGTTCTCTTGATTAAGCCAGCCCAATGTAGGAAGTGCGGCTTTACATTCAAGCCAGAAATAAATATTCCCTCAAGGTGTCCAAGGTGCAAGAGCGAGTGGATAGAGGAGCCGAGGTTCAAGCTCGAGAGGAGGTGAGCCTCTCGCTTATTACCTTCAGAAGAGGGGCCAAAGCTCTCCCTATAGCTTCCTTCTTCTTTGAGAAGTCTAGAACGTCTTCACTCAAGTTTGCCTTTATTATCTCAACAGCCTCCCTCTCGGTTATTAAGCCTTTAAGCCAAGCTTCAGCAATTAGGGCCTCGGCATAGTCGCCCTTTGCATGCTTGTCCATTCTCCTCAGCCCCTTTGAAAGCCCTGCTAAGTCTAAAGCGATAGCTAAAGATGCGTTAGGAACCCTATCCCCAGTTGGCCTCCCCAGGAATTCAGTTAAAGCAAGAGAATAAAGGAAGTTGATAAGAGAATCCCCAAACTTCGCCAATCCCTTATTCATTTCACTCCCCGCGGTAGGCCCTTAGATAGATCCCCTTGATGTCATCAACCGTTGGCTCCACCGGATTGAAGTTTACTAGTGGATCTTCATACGCCTTTTTAGCCATCTCATCGAGCTTCCCCATGAACTCCTTTTCATCAACGATCTCAGAGAGCTTGGGAACTCCAAGCCTCTCGTTTAGCTCAATGACCTTGAAGTACAGCTCCTCTCCATCCTTGAAGCCGAGCTCCTTTGCAAGGGACTCATATCTTCCTGGGGCCCTCTTTATGTTGTACTCCATGACGTAAGGTAAGAGAACTGCATTAACCAGCCCGTGAGGCCCTATCCATGCCGCCTTGTGGCTCATTGCATGAACCAAGCCAAGCCTACCATTAAGGAAGGCTATACCGGCCATGGTTGCGGCATAGTGAATCTTTTCCCTTGCCTCCCTATCCCCACTGACGCTCTTCTCTAGGTACTCAAAGACCGTCTTCGCGGCTTTAATTGCATAAGCATCGCTGAATGGAGTTGCGGCCTTTGAAACGTACGCCTCGATTGCATGAACCAGAACGTCCAATCCGGAGTTCCTGGCGACTTCCTTAGGCATCTTCTCCGGCAACCTCGGGTCGAGGATTGCATAGTCCGGGCAGAGCTCGGGACTTACGAGGGTGTACTTTGTGTCACCTTTCTTTATGACGCTCGCGGCTGAAACCTCGCTTCCAGCCCCGCTCGTTGATGGGATGGCTATGAGCTTAGTCTTGAGCTTTGGAATAGGATTCACCTTCTGGAACCTGCTGAATATAGCTACGTCGTCGAAGTTCAAGTCAGGAACGTCATAAAAGACTTTGACGGCCTTTGCAACGTCTATAACGCTTCCCCCACCGATTGCAATGAACGTTTCAGGCTCGAACTCCCTGACCTTTGGGAGTATCTCTTCCACGGCTTCTAGGGTTGGCTCAGCTGGAACGCCTATTATAGTCTCGTAAACGGCGCCGGCCTCTTCAAGGTACTTGGTAACTTCCCCCAAGAAGCCAAGCCTGTCCATTGATCTCGATGAAAACACGAGAACCCTCTCGTTTTCGCTCACGATCTTTTCAACGTTCTTCAGTGAGCCCTCCCCAAGGAAGAGGGTAGTTTTAAGGAAGAACCTCATGCTCACTCACCCTCAAAGCTGTCCTTTATGAAGTCCTGGGCCTCCTCACTAAACTTGTCCATAGGAACTTCTTTTCCGAACTTGTCATAAACCTTCTTATCCGCGAAGTTTATCTCAAGTATCTCGTATTTCTCCTCGCTCCACTCCTTCACGTCCTCACCATGGCTTTTCATGTGCCTAGCAAGGCTGTCTATATCCACGTACTTTCCGCAGTGCTTGCACTTGTAGAAGGGCCAGAATACGTAGTCCCTCCCGTTAACTAGGCCCTGCTTTAAGTGCTCTATCAGCCTCCCACCAAGGTACTCATATATATCTTCCTGTTCCAACCTTCCATCCTTCTCAACTACCTTAAAGCCGGCCCAAACTATATGATCAGCTATATCCTGAACGGTTGGCCTAAGGAACTTCAGGGACATTATAAAGGCACCGTTGTTAACGTAGAAGGTTCCCTTCCCAGGGATCACTATAACGTCGAGAGCCCCGGGTTCCTTCTCCTGGGCAAGTCTGTCAGCTTCCTCCTTACTGCCCGCTATCCTCACCTGTAGCTTCATCCCGCTCTTCTTGTGAATTCCAATTATGGAGTTATCGTCAATGTGCCAGTGGAATTCGTCAATTGTTCGTATCTTTGCATAAACTTTTTTCATTTTTTCATCTAAGCTCTCAAACTTCATGCTCACCCACCAGAAAAAAGCTGGAATTAAAAATTAATAAAGCTTCGCGGAAAAACTTTTAAACCGAGCCAGGAGGCCCTACTTTTCCCTCGTTAGAACCATAAGGATCATTGCCAAGGCGTTCATAGTTGCGGCATAGAGGAACGCATGGGTTAGGGAGTAGGTCTGCCAGAGTACTCCGGCCATCACCGAAGCTGGAAACACGAAGATTCCAAAAACTGTGTGATAGGCTCCTATAACTGTGCCCTTCTCGAACTCCTTCGCTAGGTCAGCCATGTAAGCCCTTGGAATTGTATCTTCTATCGCGATGTATGTTCCGTAGAGGATAAAGGCCAACGCAAGTTCTAAGGCGTTTCTTGCGAATGCGAAGGCTATCGAAGCTAAAGCCGCTATTCCGAAGCCAATAGTTATGAGCTTCCTCTTCCCTATCTTATCTGAGTAAGCTCCCAGGGGATAGGCTGAGAGGGCGTAGATGAGATTGAAGAGAGCATAGAAGCCCAAGCCCTGCATAACCGTTAGTCCAAGCTCTTCAGCCTTCCAGAGAGTAAAAGCATAGCTGTACCTCCCAAGGGCCCCTATCGCGACTATAACCAGGAACAGCTGAAGGTTTCTTGATCTCAATGCCGATATGCCTTTTATCTTCTTCTTAACTTCTCCGCCCTTATCGACGACGAAGAGGAGGACTATGAGAACACCTATTAATCCTGGGATCGCCGAGATTATGAATATCCTCTTGTAGGCAACGACCTTGGGTAGCTGAGAGAATACCGCTAGGAGGCCCATGGCAACTAAGGGGCCAGCAACGGCCCCCAAGGTGTCCATCATCCTGTGGAAGCCAAAGGCCTTTCCCGTTTTGCCCTTCTCGCTAGATTCGGCAATTAAAGCATCCCTGGGGGCCGTCCTTATTCCCTTACCAATCCTGTCCACTATCCTCAGGGCAACGAACTCCCACCAGCTACTTATGAATGCCAGGGAACCTTTAGCTATGGCTGAGAGCGTATAACCCAGGGCAACGAAGGCTTTTCTCTTCCTGAACCTATCGCTGAAGTATCCAAACAGAACCTTGAACAGTGAGCTTAAGCTCTCTATCAGCCCCATGATTGAACCGCTGAGGGCCTTTCCTATACCCAGGATGTCGGTGAGGTAAGTAGGAACTATGGGCATTATCATCTCGCTGCTCATATCGTTGAGGAAGCTGACTATTCCGAGGAGGAAGACGTTCCAGCTTATCCCGAATATCTTCTTCTCCTTCATTCATATTCCCCCAGTAGTTCTTTACAGAGCTCTCTAACCCTTTCACGGCCTTCTTGGAGAGCCTTCACGCCCTTTTCCGTTATCTCATACACGCGTATCCTTCTTCCTTCTCTAACCTCCCATCTACTCTTTAGCAGCCCCTCCTTCTCCATTGAGTGGAGTAAGGGATAAATAGTCCCTGGGCTGACTCTGTAGCCGTGTCTCTCAAGCTCTTTCATCATGAAAGCTCCGGTTATTCCTCCTTTCTCAGCGTGGTGGAGTATGTGAAAGATTAAAAAGTCCCGATATTTCATATCGGATCCCGATATCAAAACTCGATATTACCTTAAAAACGTTTCCTTATTAAGACCTAAGTTTGGAGTAGTAATGGGGATGAGTATGAAGATAAAGCTTGAGCACGGTGCCGGTGGGGAGTTAATGGAAGAACTCATCAGGAATGTAATACTAAAGAACATAAAGCTAAACTCCGCTGGCGGAATTGGCCTAGAGGCCCTTGATGACGGGGCTACAATACCTCTAGGGGATAAGCACCTGGTGTTTACGATAGATGGACACACAGTTAAACCGCTTTTCTTCCCGGGGGGTGACATAGGCAGATTAGCTGTCAGCGGAACAGTCAATGACCTAGCCGTTATGGGGGCTAAACCATTAGCCATGGCAAGCTCCCTGATAATTGGTGAGGGCTTTGATGGAGCAGATTTGGAGAGAATTCTCAGATCAATGAACGACACAGCGGAAGAGGTTCCCGTTCCAATAGTTACAGGAGACACTAAAGTCGTTGAAGATGAGATAGGGATCTTCGTGATTACGGCCGGAATAGGGATAGCGGAAAGGCCGATAAGCGATGCTGGAGCTAGAGTTGGCGATGCCGTTTTGGTCAGCGGAACGATAGGAGACCATGGAATAGCCCTAATGAGCCACAGAGAGGGTATATCATTTGAGACTGAGCTCAAGAGCGATGTCGCACCGATATGGGATGTAGTGGAGGCGGTAGCGAAGGCAATAGGCTGGGAGAACATCCATGCAATGAAAGATCCAACAAGAGGAGGCCTCAGCAACGCCCTTAACGAGATGGCGAGGAAGGCCAACGTTGGAATCCTTGTCAAGGAGAGCGACATACCGATAAGACCAGAAGTAAAAGCTGCAAGCGACATGCTCGGAATAAGTCCCTATGAAGTCGCCAATGAGGGGAAGGTCATCATGATTGTGGCGAGGGAGTACGCCGAGGAAGCCCTTGAGGCCATGAGGAAGACCGAGAAGGGGAAGAATGCAGCGATCATAGGAGAGGTAATAAAGGAGTATCCAGGAAAGGTCATTCTAGAAACGGGCATTGGAGGAAAGAGATTCATGGAACCTCCGATTGGTGATCCCGTCCCGAGAGTTTGCTGATATCCCTAATTCTTTTATCAATCTTTATCATCTCCCTCCACTGCTTCCCGGGCCAGTAGACTTGGCCGCAATTTAGACAGACGTAGAACTCGTCATAGGCCTCATAAACCTTCTCGGGAACTTTATCCCTTATGTCTTCCTTCCTAACCCTAACTATTGGCCCATTGCACTTCGGACATCTAGCATTTTCGGGGAATAGCTCGTTAAACTGTATTCCCTCCCTCATCAGTTGCCTAACTTGATCCTCGAAGGAGTTGGACTCTATTAGAATAACTCTCACTTCAAGTTTTCTAGCCTTCCTAGCAAGCTCAGAGTCCCGCGTAAGTATTATCCTGCCCTCTTTTTTAGCGACTTCAAGGATTCTGTCATCCTCTTTAATTCCATACAGAGTATCGTAACCGTAGAGCCTCAACCATCGAGCGAGCCTACCAAGCATCATGTCGGCTATGAACTTCATGTTCCTCACTTTTAGATGTTATAAAGGAACTCAGGGATCTCATCGATCCCTATGACTTTAACGCCTTTTGGGTATTTCCCCCTACTTACCTTGGATTTAACCTCCACTTTTAAATCTCCAGCTATAGCGTCTATTTCAAAGGAATTTCTGTAATAAAAAACTTCCTTAAATTTTCTGTAAAGGTGCTCCTGAACAAGCCATTCATAGATCACAGCTCTTTCAACTTTCCTTCTTGTCCAGAGCTCCATAGCTTTAACCAGGAGGGGATCGCGAAGTATCAATTTTCTCTCCTTCCTGGGATAAACTTTGCCGTCTCCTCCAAGGTACAAGACCTGCTTCAGGACGCGGAGATTCTCAAAGAGCTCAACGTACTCCCTTGCAGTGTGAGGGGAAATTCCAACCTCCCTAGCTATTGAGTTAAAAGAGATGGGAGAGGGGGCTTTATCTAAAATAGCCCCCATAACTTCCTTAGCCACATCAGTAGAGCGTTCAAGGGCCCTGATATCTGCCTTTAGGAATCCGATGATATCCTCAGCTTTTAAATTGCTATTAAGGTAGGCCAAATATCCCCCCGTCTCAAGGTACTCTTCAAGTATTTCTTTGGCTTTGAGAGGAAAGAACTCGCGATAGAACAGATTGCAATATTCACGAAAGCTCAGGGGCATGACCTCTATGCTTCTCCCATGCCCCTTTCTCCCCCCAAATGTCTCGAAGTGCTTTCCTAGAGTTAAAGATACTGAACCTGTTATGGTAACAACATCCCTCCTTAGGGTACCGCGGTCAATAAGGAACTTTATGGCTCTCCACCAATCATCTACGAATGTCACTTCATCAAGGAATATGAACGCTGATTTAACTCCTTTCCTTTTCTTAAGTTTTAGGTAGTCCTCGATAACCTCCATTAGTTCCTTGTAATCTTCAAGCACGTCGCAACTGAAATAGAACACCGAATATGGATTTTTTATCTTTTCAAGGATTTCTTTAATTAACAACTTTATTCCCATGGTCTTTCCAACTCTCCTTGGACCTATAACAAAGTTCAAGGAAAATGGCGTTAAAGAAAGTTCATCTAACCACGAGGGCCTTACCCTAAATCTCAAAATTTTGAACAGCTCCCAATCAGGATCGGGTTCGTTAAACCACCAGGGGTTCTGCATCTCAAGCATGTGCATCTATGCTGCAAATGTATTTATAAACATTTTGCAGCTATATTGCAAACTTATTTAAAAACTATTTGCAGTTGCATTGCAAAATATTTTTCTCACAAGCGTTACGGGAACTGGGCTTGGCCATAACCTCGAAGATGCTCTCCCAGGATTATCCTTCGCTGTTAGAGGTCGCTAAAGCGCTCGCCTATCTCAACACCTTCCCGTTACCTCGGATTTTGAGGTGGCCTCTATAGGGAAGATGCAGTTAGGGATCTCTACCATCCGGTGGTTTCCCACTTCTACGGAACTATAGCTATAGCGATGCTGATCCTCTCGGCGAACTGGAAGCTGATATTGGAGCTTAATGAGCCAGCTTACGTTTTGTGGCTAGTAGGGATTTGATGACCATAGCCTTCTCCCTCCTCATACCTTACGTGATGTTTACCCAGGCGAAATAGATACCAAAACCTTGGGTCCAGCGTGGTTCATTCCGCCAGTTGGGCTAATAGGAATTTCAATGACGTGCTTCTACAAGATGAATTCAGCCCTGCTGTACTTCTCCTGGGGCTCTGGCTTCTTCCTCTACTTGGGCCTGTTCTCAATGGTCATGCTGAGGTTCACAAGGCACGAGCCGATGCCCTGTGGCTTGGCCCCTTCAATATGGATAGACCTCGGTTCAATAGGAGTTGGGGCTTCATCGTACCTCGCAATAGTAAAGGGAGCTGAGCTTTCTGGCCGTGTTTCTCTGGGGCTTTGGTATCTGGTGGTTCCTCATGGCGGTAATGCTCACCCTCTACTACATTAGAAAGATCTCACTTCATTACAGCCTCGCATGGTGGGCCTTCATCTTCCCCCTCGGAGCCTACACCTCAGTAGCCCTCAAGGTAGCTTCGCTCCTTAGCAGTCCAACGATAAAGGTTTTTGGAGTGCTACTATATGGAATGCTCTTCGTTCTATGGCTGATCACTGGAGCCAAGACAATTATTCATCTGACCTCCTCCTCTTTGCGGGGGTTCCCACAGCTCCGCACGGTCGCCCATGGTTCACCGAGCAGGTTGGCGTCATCGGGCACGGCCAGAGTGCCCTCATAAAGAAATAGGGAAATAGAATCTAAAACTTTGCTTTCCTCCCCTTAAAGGCTTCCAGCCCACAAAGGAGGTGAGCTTGGTTTTTTACTAAACATTTAAATCCCTGGGTCATTATTCACTCTTGGGGGATTTTATGGTTGACCGTGAGAGGGAAGTATCTGCAAAATCAAAAAGGAACGTTGAAAGGCTATTAGATGAATTTGTTGAAGTTCTCAAGGATGTTGATGAAGTTAGTGAAGCTGTTAGAGAAAGCTTCAGAAAGGCTCTTAGTGATACTTAAGCTTTTGAAATCATAGAAGAACTCCAGAGTAAGATGGCAATCCAACTGTTGAGAAAATGACTTTAAGGTTCAGTTCTACATTAGCATGGTGATTTTATGGAGAGGGTAGTTAAGATACTCAAGGAGATTCTCGAGATACCGTCCCCAACCGGCTACATGAAGGAGATAATGCCCTACCTTGAGGACTACCTTGAAGGCCTCGGCGTTAACACGTACTACACGAAGAAGGGTGCACTAATAGCAGGCAACCATCCTGAGCCAAAGCTGGTTGTTATAGCCCACGTTGACACTCTCGGTGCGATGGTTAAAGAAATCCTTCCCGATGGCCATTTGGCATTCTCGAGGATCGGCGGATTAGTCCTTCCAACCTTTGAGGGAGAATACTGCACGATAATAACGAGGAAGGGGGAGAAGTTCAGGGGAACCCTCCTATTAAAGAATCCAAGCGCCCACGTAAACAGAGAAGTTGGGAAGAAGGAGAGGAAGGAGGAGAACATGTACATAAGGCTCGACGCCGAAGTCGAGAAGAAGGAAGATACAGAGAAGCTCGGCATAAGGCCTGGGGACTTCATAGCCTTCGATCCAAAGTTCGAGTACGTCAATGGCTTCGTGAAGGCCCACTTCCTTGACGATAAGGCTAGTGTAGCCGTGATTCTTGATCTCATCGCGGACTTGAAGGATGAGCTCCATGACATACCCGTGGCATTCTTCTTCTCGCCCTATGAGGAGGTCGGCCACGGAGGCTCAGCTGGCTACCCCAGGACTACCGAGGAGCTACTCGTTGTAGACATGGGCGTCGTTGGTGAGGGAGTCTATGGAAAGGAAACAGCGGTTTCAATTGCCGCGAAGGACTCAACGGGCCCCTACGATTACGAGATGACGACTAAGCTGATAGAGCTCGCCGAGGAGAGAAAGATCCCCTATGTTGTAGATGTCTTTCCCTACTATGGCTCAGATGGTTCCGCTGCTTTGAGGGCCGGCTGGGACTTCAGAGTTGCTCTCATAGGTCCAGGAGTCCACGCGAGCCATGGAATGGAGAGGACTCACGTTAAGGGTCTGCTGGCGACTAAAGAACTAATTAAAGCTTACCTAGAGGTGTTGTGATGGAGTTCTTTGAATTGCTGAGAAAAAGGAGAAGCATAAGGAGGTTTAAAGACGAGAAAATCCCCAGGAAAATCGTTGAGTTAATCCTAAAGGCAGCTTTCCTCTCCCCTTCTTCCCACAACAGGAGGCCCTGGTACTTCATCGTTATAGATGACAGGGAGAAGCTAGACCTGTTAAGCAAAGCGAAGCCCGGGGCAAATCCATTGGCGAGTGCTCCCTTGGCTATAGCGATAGTTGGTGATCCAGAGAAGAGCGACGTCTGGCTTGAGGACTGCTCTATAGTTGCGGAGCACATACACCTCGCAACTTTCGCGGTAGGCCTTGGGAGCGTGTGGATTCAGATAATGAACAGGAAGAGCTTCGATGGGAGAGATGCTGAGGAGTACGTTAAAGAGATACTTAACGTTCCCAGGAACCTGAGAGTGCCATTCATAATAGCTATAGGGTTCCCGGCCGAGGAGAAGAGGCCCCACGGAGAGGAAGTTGAGGAGTGGTGGAAGGTGTTCCACAACGAGTTTGGTGTTCCATATGGTGGAAGTGAAGAGAGCAGAGAATCCCCTCAGCCTAAAGGATGAACTTGTGAAGTTCGTATTCGGAATATACAGGAGTACTAAAGGGAAGTATCCGGCGTTGGAGTGGGTTGAGAAAAAGCCGAGCATTGATGATTTTGAAGGTTTTAAGAAAATCTATGAGCCATTCTTGGAGTTCAGGTTAGCTAAGGAGTTTGATGAGTTATACGTTGCTGAAGATAATGGAATAGTCGGTACAATCGCCTTGGTGTACAAACTCCCAAAGGAAGGGGTGTGGTGGATCCCCCAGGAGATAATGAGCCCAAGAACCGGCCTAATAGAGTTCTTCATGGTTGACGAGAGGTACAGGGGAAAGGGCCTTGGAAGCCAACTCTTAGAATTTGCGATAAAAAGACTTGAGAGTCTTGAGAAGGAGGCATACGTTGTGACCTTCCCGAACTTAGATGCGTACAACTACTACAAGAGGAAGGGATTTGAGGAGGTAATGAAGTTCAAGGAATTCGTCGTCCTAAGGTTCAGTCGCAGAAAGTCTCAATGATCCTCTGAATTATCTTGCTCGTCTTTGCCCTGTCCGCCTTGTACAGGTAGGGCAGCCTTATCACCTCAACGTTTAGGCCTTCCCTCTTTAGTCTCTCCTTTAAGTCTTTGCAGCTGAAGTCTTGGTCTGGGCCCAGGGCTATTATATCTGGCTTGAGCTTTTTAATGATCTCAAGACTTACCTCCCCCGGTTCTCCTATTACAACATCATCAACGTACCTTATCGCCCTAAGGACTTCAGCTCGATCCTCGGCTGGATTTATTGGGGGCCTTCCCTTCCTCTTCTTTACGGTTTCATCATGTGCAACTATAACTATCAGCTCATCTCCAAGCTCCTTGGCCATCTTTAAAAAGTGAATGTGGCCGACGTGGAGGATATCGAAGACCCCACCGACTACCACCCTTATCTTGCGGTTATCTGCCATATTTTATCCCTCGCGTGGTGTATCACCTTCACGGCCTTTCCCCTGTCCCTCTCCTTCATTGCCTTTCCGCTCATTAATGCAATTCCTATCGCCAGGGGCCTCCCATAGTTCTCCTCCACTATGAAGACGAAGTCCCCCTCCCTAATGTTTTCGTCAGCATCAACTATTCCTGGGACCATAACGTCAGCTCCGTTAAGGATATGGGGAACCGCTCCTTCATCAACGACGACTCTCCTGGGCCACTTCCTTAGGTCTTCCTCATCTGATAGGTTGTAAAGGGCTATAACCAAAGGAAAAATTAGGCCTTTTCTCCTTATGAACATTGGCCTGTCATTTACGATTATTATCTCGGTCATCTTATCAAATTCGGCAACCTTAACATCATCCTTTTTCTTGAGCATCTTCGATGCTATCTCCTCCCCAAACATCTCGCTTAGTTGTCTTATTATCTCCTTAACTTCCTTCTTGCTAAGCGGATGCTTCACCCTGAGCTCCATCCTTTCACCTCCTCGTAAATTCTTCTTGCCGCTTCCCTGGGATTCTCCGAAGAGTATATTGCCCTCCCAACGATTATGTAGTCCGCACCGGCTTTTATGGCCTCTAAGGCTTTTCCTCCCTGGGCCCCTATTCCTGGAGTTAAGATCTTTATTTCCCTGCTTAGCCTTTCGCGGATGTACTTGATTCTCTCGGGCCTTGTTCCTGGGGCTATAACGCCGAAAGGCTTTATTTCGTTAGCCATCTCGATGAACTTATCCGTTAGCGGATTTATGAATTCGAGGGCCCCAGGGTGACTCATCTCGACTATCATTATCACCTCTCCAAGCTCCTTAACAGCTAAAACGCTGTCCTTCCCAACGAATGAGTGAACTATTACATAATCCGCTCCCGCCTCGTAGACCCTCTTCGCTATTAGCCTGTTAGTGTTTGGAATGTCCGCGAGCTTTAAATCGGCTATTACCTTTAGCCCCGTCTTTTCCTTTAGCTCTTTTATCACATCAAGACCACTCCCTACTATTAGGGGCCAGTTAACCTTTACCATTGAAATGTAATCTTTAACATCCCCAGCTATCTTCAGGGCCTTGTCCCTCTCATAAACGTCTAAGGCGAGGACTATCACTTAACCACCTCCAGTAGTTCCCCAGGAAGCTCCTTTTCTTTCATTATTACAGCAACGTGTATTGCGGCCTTTAATGCCTTTGGTGGGGTTTCGGCCCATGCTATCACTATTGCATCCCCCTCCCTATAGTCTTTCAGCTTCCTCACGATCTCAGGATACGTTTCCTTTAGGGGCCTCAAGTCCTCTGGAAAGACGACTTCACCGTTTTTGACAGTTAAAATCATCGCACCCTTTGCATCAAACTTTATGGCCTCATCCCTCAACTCTATTGACTTAAACTCAGGGGGATTCCTTACGACAATGGCGATGGCAGGCCAGCCATCTACGGAGACACCTACGGGATCAAGGAAGCTTTCATTGATCTTGGCCTTTAGCTTCTCACCCTTTTCAGTTAGGAAGTGACCTCTCTGCTTGGATCCTATTATTCCTAGATTAGAGAGCTTCCTCAGTAGGGTTCTCACGGTTCCCTCTCCCAGCTCAAGCTTTTCCGCTATCTGCTTCCTGCCAAGGGGATTTCTAAGTAGAAATATTGTTGCTATGGCATCCTCAAGGGTATACTCAGGATAAGCCCCACGCTTTCTCTCCACTCTCCCCACCAAATTTTCATTTGCTTGAAAACTAAATAAAGTTTAAGCTAAGCTTAGAAACCTTTAAAAGGGGTGAAAAGAGAATTCAAAAAAAGAACACTTCTGGAGGTGTTTAAAGATGAAGGAGATAGTTGAGAGGGTTAAAGTCAAAACAAAGATACCAGTTTACGAGAGGAGCATTGAAAACGTCCTATCTGCAGTTTTAGCGAGCAACGATATATGGAGAATCGTTGATTTAAGTGAGGAACCACTGCCACTGGTTGTTGCAATTCTTGAGGCCCTGAACGAGCTTGGCTACGTTGAATTTAAGGACGGAGTTAAGCTTACCGAGAAGGGAGAAGATTTTGTTGCAGAGTACGGGATAGGGAAGAGGTACGACTACACCTGCCCGCACTGTCAAGGCAAAACAGTGGACCTTCAAGCCTTCGCCGATTTATTGGAGCAGTTCAGGGAGATAGTGAAGGGCAGGCCTGAGCCAGTTCATGAGTACGATCAGGCCTACGTCACCCCGGAGACGACTGTGGCCAGGGTAATTCTCATGCACACTAGAGGTGATTTAGAGAACAAAGAAGTGTTTGTCCTAGGTGATGATGATTTAACAAGCATTGCTCTAATGCTCTCGGGACTTCCAAAGAGGATAGCTGTTTTGGACATAGATGAGAGGTTAACCAAGTTCATAGAGAAGGCCGCCGATGAAATTGGTTACAACGACATTGAGATATTCACGTTCGACCTGAGGAAGCCACTGCCGGATTACGCCTTACATAAGTTCGACACATTCATCACGGATCCCCCAGAAACCGTGAAGGCCATTAGAGCTTTCGTTGGAAGGGGAATTGCAACGCTTAAGGGGCCCAGGTGTGCCGGATACTTCGGGATAACGAGGAGAGAGAGCTCTCTAGACAAGTGGAGGGAGATACAGAAGTTGTTGTTGAATGAATTCAACGTTGTAATAACTGATATAATAAGGAACTTTAATGAGTACGTCAACTGGGGCTATGCCGAAGAGACGAGGGCATGGAAGCTAATTCCAATCAAGAAGTTGCCCGAGTACAACTGGTACAAGAGCTACATGTTCAGGATTGAAACGCTGGAGGGCTCAAGAGGTTACGAAGAAGAGATAACAGATGAGGACATATACAATGACGAGGAAGCATCAACTACTTGATTTCTCTGGATTGTTCTTTATTTTTCTTGTTCAACTAATGCATCTTTGAAGGGCACTTCAAGCCCTTTTAGAGTTCTTACGCCAACTAGTATTTTATAATCATGTATACACTCTTCCTCTTGGAGTATCTCTATAACATTTTTTCTCAGATGCTGAGTATCCTCTCCAAATATTCCTACAAGGATATCATAGTCTCCCCATATTTCATATACTTCAAATATGTATTCATGATCCATAAGCTTCTTTTTGAAAGATATAACTTGTTCCTTTGATGCTCCTGGCTTCAGTTTAATTAATATGAACGCATAACTGTACCCAAGTTTGTCAAATCTTAGGTAGGCAGATATAAAGAGACACCCACTCTTCTGCAAGTTTATTCTCCTCCACCTCACAGCGGATTTTGAGAGGCCAATTCTCCTCCCAATCTCAGCATCACTCATTCGAGCGTTTTCTTTCAAGAGCTTTATAATTTGCCAATCTTTTTTTGACAATCTTGTTTTCATTTTACCCCCTCAATTTTGTTTGTTACAAAAATAACTTAATAAGTTTTTAGTTCATTGGACTATAATATCTCTCAAATTATTATTCAATGTAGCGCCTATGTTTCTAAATTTTGGTTCAATAATGGGTATATACCATCACTTATTGCACCTTTTGTAGGTGTATTGAATGGAAAAGTACACCGTTGGACTAATAAGAGTGTTAACAATTCAAGACGAGGAACTCCTAAATATTCATGGAAAGCTAATTGAGAAAGCATTTCCAGAGTTAAAGATAGTTAGTAGATGCATTGAAGAGCAACCAAAGGGGATATATGACGAAAAAACTGAAAACGAAGCAAAACCAAAAATTTTACGATTAGCAAAGGAGTTTGAAGAGGAAGGAGTTGATGCAATAATAATAAGCTGTGCAGCCGATCCAGCCGTTGAAGAAGCTAGGAAATTGGTCTCAGTTCCCGTTATTGGGGCTGGATCCTCTGCCTCTGCATTAGCCCTAGCGTACGGTAGGAAAGTTGGTGTCCTTAACTTGACTGAAGAAACTCCAAAGGTAATAAAGGAAGTTCTTGGTGACAATCTAATTGCCGAAGATCACCCAAAAGGGGTCTCAAACACCCTTGATTTAATGACTGAGTGGGGGCGAAAAGAGGCAATAGAGGCTGCGAAGAGATTGAAAGAAGAAGGTGTTGACGTAATAGTTCTAGGATGTACTGGAATGTCAACAATCATGATTGCTCCTGTTCTTGAAAAGAAAGTTGGTATCCCAGTTATCGATCCCGTAATTGCCGCAGGAGCTGTTACCCTTCATGCTCTTAGGGGACTAGATGTGTGGGGTGACAGTACATGAAGTTAAAGGTTGATGAAAAACTCGCCGAGGCTGCTGTTCTTGGTGGCGCTTTCTTTGGAGGGGGAGGAGGGGGAGATTTAAGACTTGGATTAAAGCATGCAAAACTCGCTATTGAACTTGGTGAAGTTGTAATAGTAGATGTTGATCATGTACCCAAAGACAAGTATATAGCCACAGCCTCCATGGTAGGAGCCCCTGCTGCTAAAGAAGGGTATCTTCTACCTGTCCACGCGATAAAATCTACAGAGCTCTTTATGGATGTTGCCAAGGTTCCTCTGGGAGGTCTAATATCATCCGAAAACGGAGGGTACTCAACAATAAACGGGTGGATTCAGTCTGCCGTTCTAGAAATTCCAATTGTAGATGCTCCTGCAGATGGCAGGGCTCATCCCACTGGTGTCATGGGTGCCATTGGACTACATAAAGTTCCTGACTATGTTTCAATCCAGACTGCAGTCGGAGGAAACAAAGAAAAAGGGAGGTATGTGGAAGTCATTGTAAAAGGCCCTTTAGAAAAAGCGGCAAGAATGATTAGAGAAGCAGCAGTTCAGGCCGGAGGATTAGTAGCAGTAACAAGAAATCCTGTAACACCAGAGTACGTAAAGGAAAATGCCGCAGTAGGAGCTATTTCTCAGGCCACAGAAGTTGGTAAGATAATCCAAGAGAACAGGTCAGACGTAGATCAAATGGTAGAAAAGATACTAGGGTACCTCGGTGGCGGAGATGTCATAAGCAAAGGAGAAGTAGAGCAGGTTACACTAGAAACAAAGGGAGGTTTTGATATAGGAAAAGTAATTGTAAAAGGTCGCAATGGCACAAGGTACGAAGTAACATTTTGGAATGAATTTATGACGATAGAGGATTCCAAAGGAAAGAGATATGGAACTTTTCCAGATCTAATAGTCATGATAGATTTGCAAACAGGACTTCCTCTAACGTCTGCAGAGGTAAAACGAGGTGATAATGTTCTCTTGCTCGTAGTGCCCAAAGAGCACATTATCTTAGGTGCTGGAGTCAAGGATCCTGAAGTTTTGAGACAAGTTGAGGAGGTAATTGGAAAGAAGATCTTGTAAGGAGGGTTAAAAATGATGAAACAAGTTATAGAAGCCTATGAATTGTTAGACAGCGCATATGTTACAGGAGAAAAAGTTGCAGAGGTTCTTAGAGAAAGGGGACTAGAAAACGTTGAAGTCAAAAGGATAGAAGGCGAAAAAGGATCTACTGATTTCATCAAGATTATAGTGCCCGGAAAGAATGGAAAGCTTTCCGGTGGAGATGCTCCAACACTTGGTATCATTGGAAGACTAGGAGGAATAGGTGCCAGGCCAGAGATGATAGGCCTGGTTTCTGACGCTGACGGGGCAATAACTGCAATAGCAGTTGCCTTAAAACTAGCTGATATGAGAAGAAATGGAGACATTCTAGACGGTGATGTAATAATTGCCACTCACATTTGTCCGAATGCTCCAACACAGCCTCACGACCCCGTTCCCTTTATGGGTTCTCCAGTAGATATGGCTACCATGAACAAGTATGAAGTTGATCCAAGGATGGATGCAATCCTTTCCGTAGATACAACGAAGGGAAATAGAATCATAAATGTCAGGGGCTTTGCTATAACTCCAACTGTAAAAGAAGGATGGATATTAAGAGTAAGTGACGATTTACTTGACATAATGCAGTACGTAACTGGAAGAATGCCTGCTGTAGTCCCAATTACAATGCAAGACATAACACCATATGGAAACGGAGTTTATCACATAAACAGCATCCTACAGCCAGCAACCGCGACAGATGCACCCGTAGTTGGAGTCGCCATAACTGCCGAGGTTCCAGTTCCAGGATGTGCAACAGGAGCTAGCCACGTAGTAGATATTGAGCAGGCCGCTAGATTCTGCATTGAAGTCGCTAAGGGCTTTGGTAGAGGGAAAGTAAAATTCTATGACGAAGAGGAATTCAAACGCCTAGTTGAGCTCTATGGCTCCATGAAACACCTCCAAACTCTTGGGAGGAAGTAAAATGAGAGTAGGCTTTGTAACGATAGGTCAATCTCCTAGAGTAGACGTAGTTCCCGAAATAAAGCCGTACTTGGGAGCAGGAGTTGAGATTATCGAGTGTGGAGCCTTAGATGACCTAACGCTTGAAGAAATCAAAAAATTAGCTCCAAAAGAAGGTGATTATGTTTTAGTAACCAGACTCAGGGATGGTACTCAAGTTAGACTCAGCAGGGAAAAAATCATTAAGAGACTCCAAGAGTGCATTAAAAAGCTAGAAGAAAGAGTTGATGTCATTGGAGTGCTTTGTACTGGAGAGTTTCCAGAATTAACCTCTAGGAAATTACTTGTCGAACCCTCTTTACTTCTTTTAAAAACAGTAGAAGCTCTAAACGTCTCAAATCTTGGAGTTATAGTTCCAGATCCAGACCAGGTAGAAATAACAAAAAGAAAGTGGGAAGGAGTTGCTAAAAGTATCAAAGTTCGAAGTGTTTCTCCGTACGTTGGGAAGGAAGATGAGTTCATAAGAGCTGCTCAAGAGCTGAAAGAATGTGATCTCATTGTGATGGATTGCATCGGATACAAGCTATCTTTTAAGGAAATCGTGAAAGAAATCACAAAAAAGCCTGTTGTTTTGCCTAGAACTCTGATGGCAAGAGTTATTGGAGAACTTTTGGAGGGATAGAGTATGGAGTTTCTTGAAATTAATCCGGAGCTGTACAAAGCATGTGAGATTGCATTAAAGCAGTGCCTAGGTGTTAAAGAGGGAGAGTCAGTCCTTATAATCGCAGATGAACCAGAGCGCAAAATAGGGTACAGCCTCTGGATGAAAGCCAAGGAATTAAACACTGAAGCCGTTTACATAGAGATTATTCCACGGAAAATGCATGGAGAAGAACCTCCCAAACCAGTTGCTGAAGCTATGAAAGTAGCAGATGTCGTAATAGCTCCAACTTCAAAATCTATAACCCACACGTTAGCGAAAAAAGAAGCATGTGAAAGAGGAGCAAGAGTAGCTACGCTCCCAGGTATCACGGAAGAAATATTTATTAGGACAATGAACGCTGACTACGAGGAAATATTAGCCCTTACAAACAAAATAGCCGATATTCTGGATAATGGAAGCACAGTCCAAATTACAACTTCACTTGGCACGGACTTGGAATTCTCAATAGAGGGCAGAAAAGCCATGAGAAGCACAGGAGTTTATAGGAACCCTGGTGAGTGTGGTAACCTTCCTGGAGCTGAAGCGTACATAGCACCTGTCGAAGGAACGGCAAATGGGACTGTTGTCATTGACGGCTCTATGGCAGGAATTGGAGTTCTAAAAAATCCCATTAAGCTTATCGTTCAGGATGGTTTTGTTGAAAAAATTGAAGGAGGTGATGAAGCAAAGAAGTTAGAGGAGATTTTGTCTAGGTATGGGAAGGAAGCAAGAAATATAGCAGAGTTTGGAATAGGAACTAATCCAAAGGCAAGAATTAGTGGAAACATTTTAGAAGATGAAAAAGTTTTTGGAACGGTCCATATTGCCCTAGGAAGCAACTACGACTTTGGTGGGAAAGTAAAAGCCCCCATCCATCTGGATGGGATTATTAAAAAGCCAACTGTGTTAATTGATGGAAAATATTTGTTTAGAGATGGAAATTTGGTAATTTGAGGTGGAAAATATGGAAGAACCAAAAAGAAAACACCCCTCTGCATTTGAACCGGGAGTATTAGTTTTGAATATCATAATGGCGGTGCTCGGTGCCATTATTGGTCTAGAACTCATTACACGTTTGGGAATTTCAACAAATACATCAATCATTGGTGCATTGATTGCGATACTTCTTGCTAGAATTCCTGTGAGAGCATTAAAAGCATTTTTGGACCTAAACAGACAGAACTTGGTTCAGACGGCAATTTCTGGAGCAACATTTGGAGCTGCAAATGCGATATTCCTGCCTGTTGGTGTGACTTGGCTGCTCGGGAGGGAAGATCTCCTAGTGCCAATGTGGATTGGTGCAACCTTAGCAGCTATTATAGATATGACAATGATTTACTGGTTATTTGACACAAGAATATTCCCAGCAAAGAATCCATGGCCCCCAGGAATAGCAACAGCTGAAACGCTCATAGCAGCAGCTAAGAAAGGTAAGAGAGCAATGCTCTTGCTATACGGAATGATTGCGGGAGGTATAGTTAGATACCTTGGAATTCCAGCGGATATTGCAGGTGTTGCATGGATAGGAAATATGTGGGCATTGGCAATGTTTGGAATAGGCCTTATAGTTAGAGGATATTCTCCGAAGCTCATTGGAGTAGACATTAACCAGTACTATGTTCCCCACGGTATCATGATAGGAGCGGGAATAGTAGCATTAATTCAGATTATCTTGATTATAACCAAGAAAAAGAAGTCAATGAAAGAGGAAGCCGAAAGCAATTATGAATTCACAAGAACAGAAAAAGACATTAGGTTTGCTCTAACTAGAGGATTTGGATTGTACATTGCAGTTGCACTACTCCTCGCCCTCCTAGGTGGTCTGTACAGTGGAATGTCAGCAGGAATGTTCGTTTGGTGGTTCATATTTGCAGCGATAGCTGCTTTAGTCTCGGAGCTAATTGTAGGACTTTCAGCAATGCACGCAGGATGGTTCCCAGCATTTGCAACTGCCCTGATCTTCCTAGTTCTAGGTATTCTAATGGGATTCCCTGCTCCTGCACTAGGACTTCTCGTAGGATTTACAGCAGCTACAGGTCCCGCCTTCGCTGATATGGGTTATGACCTTAAGACCGGATGGATAATAAGAGGAGAAGGAAAAGACAAAGAATTTGAACTAGAAGGAAGAAAGCAACAGTACTTTGCAGAGATTACAGGACTAATCGTTGCCGCTGCAATGGTAGCAATATTCGCTAAGACGTACCTCCTCCAAGATCTCGTTCCTCCTGTAGACAGGGTATACGTAGCCACAATCAAGGCAGGAGCTAATCCACAAATAGCAAAATACCTACTACTATGGGCAATCCCAGGAGCAATAGTCCAGGCAATCGGAGGACCAGACAGACAGTTGGGTATTCTTTTCGCTACAGGTCTACTCATAAAATATCCAATTGCAGGAATAACAGTTCTCATAGCCCTTGCAATAAGACTTGCCGTGACACACAAGTACAAAGAGGAAGGGCAAAACGCCTTGTACGTCCTCGGTGCAGGACTAATAGCAGGATCAACACTAGTAAGCTTCTTCACATCAACACTCAAGCTTGGCAAGAAGTGATGTCTTTTAGTTTTTAGCTCTATTTTATCCACTTATCTTTTATTTTGCTTTGCTCAGAAATATAACCCCAAGGAGGTGGTAAAAATGAAAACGTACGAATTTGAGCTTGGTCTTGCTGCAAGAAGGCTCGTAAGAGATATTTTGGATGTACAACCAGGGGAGATTGTAGGTATAACCGCCGATACCCTTTCAAGCGAAGAAGTCGTCAATGCAACTGCAAGGGCAGTTTTTGAGGCTGGAGCAAAGCCCCTTGTTATTTGGGTCGCAACTCCTGATGGTGTAGGAAAAGCTGCTGACCCCATGTTACCTCAGAAGGCTCTAATAGGAGCATTGACGAATGTTGATGTTTGGATAGAGTTCAACTATCAGTGGCTATTATACTCAACAGTTTTTGACACCGTTATCAGAGAAAACAAAGAGTTGAGGTACATTTGTCTAGTGGGCATGAACCCCGACATGATGGTTAGAACAATTGGAAAAGTTGATATGAAAAAACTTTCCGAATTCCTCGAAAAAATAGCCGAGATAACAAAGAATGGAAAACACGTCAGAATCACAACTCCAGCTGGAACTGACGTTGAGTTTGAAAATCATCCAGATAGGCCAATGATAGTCCACTCAGGGTACGTTCCAAAAGGAACTTACGAGATGTTGCCAGGTCAGATAAGCTGGACTCCCAAATTAGAAACTATCAATGGAGTTATAGTCTTTGATGGTTCAGTAACACCCCCAATAGGTCTTCTGAGAGAACCCATTAAGCTAGAGGTTGAAAAAGGAAGGATAGTTAATATAGAAGGAGGAAGAGAAGCTAGAGAATTCGCTAACTGGTTAGAAAGATTTAATGATCCTAACATGTACCAATTAGCCCATATATCTTATGGCTTCAATCCTGGAGCCAAACTCACCGGAAATGTTGTCGAAGATGAAAGAGTTTGGGGAGCCACTGAGTGGGGAATAGGAAACATAGGGCCAAGATTAGTTCCCGATATTCCGGGAGGAGTCCCAGCAGCATCCCACAGCGATGGGATTTGTCTAGATTCGTCAGTGTGGATAGATGATGTGCAGATAATGGACGAAGGAAATGTTATTTACCCACCCGAACTTGCAAAACTCGCTAAAGAGCTTAAAAAGTGAATTTGTTTAATTTTGTCTATTTTACATTTTTAATTAACCTTAAGGAGGAAGGGAGTATGAAAAAGGAGATAGGGGCAATTTGTAATGAAATTGATTCTCTTAGGGATGATATGGTTCAGACCTTAGTGGAGCTTATTAGGATTCCTGCAATTAGTCCGGATAGTGGTGGTGAGGGGGAGTACGATAAGGCCCAAAAATTGCTTGAGATTATTAAGGATTGGCCATTTGACAAGATTGAACAGTACAATGCCCCTGATCCAAGGGCTAAGAATGGTGTACGACCCAATATTCTAGCGTACTATTATGGAGAGCAGGGTGAGAAAAGCCCAAGACTGTGGATTCTTACACACTTAGATGTTGTGCCTCCCGGAGATTTGAGCAAGTGGACTGTTACAAAACCCTTCGAACCTATTGTAAAGGATGGAAAAGTGTACGGTAGGGGTAGTGAGGACAACGGCCAGAGTCTCGTTGCCTCTCTGTACGCTGTTAAAGCCCTAATGAACCTCGGGATACGGCCTAAGAGAACAATAATCCTAGCCTTCGTAAGTGATGAAGAAACAGGGAGTAACTATGGAATAAAATGGTTGATGGAAAACCACCCAGAACTATTCAGAAAAGACGACCTAGTCCTAGTCCCCGACGCAGGAAACCCAGAAGGAACATTCATCGAAATAGCAGAAAAAAGTAGATTAGTCTTTCAAGTTAAAACAGTTGGGAAGCAAACTCATGCCATGAGTCCCGAAAAGGGTATTAATGCCCATTTAGTAGGGATGAAATTCGCAACAACCCTTCACGAAATGCTCTATGCAAAATATTCAGAAAGAAATGAGCTTTTTGATCCCCCAATAAGTACGTTTGAGCCTACGAAGAAAGAGAAGAACGTAGATGCAATAAACATAATCCCCGGGGAAGATATTTTGTACTTCGATTGCAGAGTTCTTCCAGAACACAACTTGGATGATATCCTAGAGACCATACAGAATATAGCCTCAGTTTTTGAAAGAAGTTATGGAGCAAAAATTGAAATCTCAGTCTTAAGGAAATTTGAAGCCCCAAGTCCCACTCCCGAAGACTCAGAAATTGTAGTGCTCCTCAAAAAAGCCCTCCGGCTACTTCGTAACATAACTCCGTATGTAGGTGGCATTGGTGGTGGAACTTTTGCAGCTTTCTTCAGAAAACTCGGAATTCCTGCCGCCGTATGGTGCACTTGTGATGAAACTGCTCATCAGCCCAATGAATATGCCAAGATAGAAAACATGGTTGAAGACTCCAAAGTTTTTGCTGTGGTAAGCCTGTTAGAGGAGGATTAAGATATGAGGATAAAGGTCATTGTTCCTGTTTCAACCGAACTTTGGAATAAAGGGATAGAAGATGCATACAACAAAGTAAAGGATCCAGATACGGAGATAACAGTTGTTAACTTAACTAGAGGCCCGGAATCTATAGAGCAGTACTATGATATTGCATGGTCAGAGCTCGAAACTTTAAAAGAGGCAGAAAAAGCCGAAGAAGAAGGGTACGATGCAGTTATAATTTATTGCTTTAGCGATCCTGCTTTATTCGCAGCTCGGGAAAAGTTAACAATCCCAGTAGTAGGGCTAAGAGAAAGTGCCCTCCATATTGCATCAATGTTGGGTAGAAAATTCTCAATAGTTGGAGTTGGTTCAAAGAACTCTAGAGGAAAAACCCTCGATGCTGTTAGGATGTACGGACTAGAAAACAAATTAGCATCTATAAGAACAGTCGATTTTACGGTTCTTGATATAGCCAATAGAATAGAGGACATAAAACAGGCTTTGCTAAAAGAAGCAAAGGACGCAATTGAGAATGATGGCGCTGAAGTAATAGTACTAAGTTGTGGAAGTTTAATTGGGCTAGGGAAATGGCTTCAAGACCAGCTAGGTGTTCCGGTAATTGAACCTGGGCTAGTAGCCCTAAAAATTGCAGAAGACCTTGTTAAGCTAGGTCTTTCTCATAGTAAGGTATCATTCCATCCCCCACACGAAAAAAGGAGGGAGTAGTCATTGGAGCTTCTAGATATCATTAAGGGTCGTAGGGCTGTGAGGAGGTTTAAGGATAAGGGGATTCCCAAGGAAGATTTGCTTAAGATTCTTGAGGCTGGAATTTGGGCCCCGAGTGGTAGTAATATTCAGGCTTGGGAGTTCATTTTAGTGACAAATAAGGAGATGATAGGGAAGATAAAACTAGTCTCTCCAGGATTGTTTGGGAATCCAGCAGCCTTAATAATTCTCTGCATTAACAAAAAACGGGCCGAAAGGGGAGGTAGGGAGGGAGAACGGATCGCATTAATGGATATTTCAATGGCAGCTCAAAACATGATGTTAATGGCGTACTCCCTGGGAATTGGCTCTTGTCCAATAGTCTCGTTTAACAAGGTGGCATTAAAAGAACTCCTGGAAATTCCCGAAGATATAGAGCCCGTCTTAATGATAAGTTTTGGGTACCCTGAATTCTGGCCTAAACCACCAAAGAGGAGACCCCTAGAGGAGGTGGTTCACGTTGAAAAGTACGGACAACATATTAAATGATAGCCACTTCAAGCTTTTAGCCTTCTTAATAACGAGCGCTAGAGGTTGTGTTGATGAGCCTCCCCTGTACGGACCCCTAAGATTAATCGATGCAGCTGCAAGGCTAATCGAAATAATGAAAGAAGAGGGAAAAGCAACCCCAGAACTACTAGAACTACAAGAACTAATCGAAGAGAAAAAACACCTAGTAATGTACAACGAAAAAGAATTCATAGAATTCCTCGACACCCTCACAAAAAAACTAGCAAAAATAATCAAAGGGTAGTACAAGGCCTTTCATATTTTTCAAAAATTTTTCCGAGCTTTAAATCCTTTATCTTTTGTTATAGAGCAGAAGGAAACGCAAAGCTAAGATCCCCGATAAAGTTAAAATAGCCCTATTTTATTTCAAATTTGAAAGGAGCACCTATGATGAGTGTCATCCCTGCTGATTCGGGGGTCAATGATGACGTAAAGTCCCCACCTGAGGTGTTCCGAATGGTGTTTAAAATATTTAGGAAAAAGAAAAAAGCTTACGGGCCTCCAGTATATCTAAGCGAGCCTACTATTTTGTATCACACGAAAACTGAGAAAATTATTTTGGAGATAATCAAAGAGAAACTTGGTTCAACAAACGTCATTCTTCCCTCGGACTATGGTATAAGAGATGTAAGTGACAAAATCAGGGAAGTTGATTACGTCGTCGCCGTTGCCGTGTACGGAAAGTTCTCCTCCCTAGTATGCAGGGAGGTTGAGAAGGCGAAGAGGTTTAACAAAAAAATATACACGTTGGATATAGCAAGCAAAAAGGACGATGCAATAACTTATTACTTCGACGAAGGCATTCCTGATCACATAGAGTGGCTTAACCCAGAAGAGACAAGGAAGTTCTTTGATGGTTTCCTAGGGGAAGATTTCATGGGCATGACATTTAGAGGCTTTTTCTTGGGGTACAGAAAAAATAAATGGTAGTCAAGAGCTTGAGCTTAGATACTCGTGTATTGCTTTTGCTGCTTTTCTTCCGTCTCCCATGGCCAAAATAACGGTAGCTTCGCCTCTAATAGCATCACCACCAGCAAAGACCCCAGGAATAGAAGTCATCAAGTTCTCATCAACTACTATTCTGCCCCACTTATCGACCTTGAGCCCAGGGACGCTCTGATAGAATATCTTGTTCGGGGTCTGGCCTATTGCTATTATCGCGGTATCGAACTCCATGATAATTGTCTCACCAGTAGGAATTGGCCTCCTCCTCCCGCTCTCGTCGGGCTCGCCAAGCTTCATCTTCTCAAGCTCTATGGCCTTGAGATTGCCGTTTTCATCTCCAATGAACCTCTTTGGAGATACCAAGAACATGAACTTTACCCCTTCTTCTTCAGCATGCTTTATCTCTTCCTCTCTTGCAGTCATTTCCTTCCTCGTTCTCCTGTAGAGGATCCACACTTCCGCTCCCAATCTAAGGGCTGATCTCGCGGCATCCATGGCGGTGTTTCCTCCGCCTATCACTGCAACCTTCTTTCCTACCTTTATTGGAGTGTCGTATTCAGGGAACTCATAGGCCTTCATTAGGTTGACCCTCGTCAGGAATTCGTTGGCTGAATATATGCCGTTGAGGTTTACTCCAGGCCACGGGAATATTCTTGGTGTTCCTGCACCCGTCCCTATGAATATAGCATCGAACTCCTCCCTTAGCTCTTCAAATGTTATCGTTTTACCAACGAGAACGTTGGTCTCTATCTTAACGCCAAGCTCCTTAAGCTTCGCTAATTCCCTCTCAACTATCTCCTTCGGTAGTCTAAACTCTGGAATTCCGTAAATTAGAACTCCGCCAGGCTTGTGAAGTGCCTCGAATATCGTTACCTCATAACCCATCTTTGCTAGCTCGGCTGCACATGTCAAGCCAGCAGGTCCAGCACCAATAACGGCAACCTTCTTACCGTTTCTCTTTATTTCTCCAACCTGCTCCCTCAAGAGCTCCTCCTCAATTCCGTGTTCTCTTGCGTAATCTGCAACGAATCTTTCGAGTTTTCCTATGTTGATTGGGTCTCCAACTTTTCCAACAACACAGACCCCCTCACACTGCTCCTCCTGAGGACAAACCCTACCAGTAATCGCAGGAAGAGAATTACAAGCCCAGATAATCTTCAACGCTTCCCTAACGGCTTTGTCAGGGTCATCCCTGTACTTTCTAAGGGCTCCAATGAACCCTGGGATGTCTATGTTAACAGGACAACCCTTAATACAGGGAGCATAATCCTTAGGACACTGTAAACACCTTTCTGCTTCCTTCAAAGCCAATTCCCAAGTATAGCCAAGATTAACCTCATAAAAGTCCTTAACCCTCTCCCCAGGAGGCCTCTCAGGAGTAGGAACCCTCTCCTTGATGAGCTTAGGCATTCAAACCATCCCCCTTTCCCTCTTCCACTTTTCAAAGCTTATCAACTCTAAATCACGATAATAGTTGAGCCTCTTCATTAGCTCATCCCAATCAACTAAGTGGGCATCGAACTCGGGCCCATCGACACAAGCAAACTTTATCTCTCCCCCCACCGTAATCCTGCACGCTCCGCACATCCCTGTTCCATCGACCATTATCGGGTTCAAGCTTGCCATAGTCTTTATCCCGTAGGGCTTGGTTAGCTCCGCAACGGCTTTCATCATTATTGCAGGTCCAACTGCATGTACCAGGTCAATCTTCCTACCCTCATCGATTAACTTTTGAAGCGCATGAGTTGTAAAGCCCTTCATTCCATAACTTCCATCGTTTGTCGTGACTATTACTTCATCGCTAACGTCTCTAAGCTTGTCCTCCCAGAAAACTAACTCTTTTGTCCTGAACCCCAGGATCGAGATCACATAGTTGCCCGCTTCCTTCATGGCTCTCGCGACTGGGTATATCTCCGCAACACCAACTCCACCCCCAACCATTACTACCGTTCCGAACTTGTCTATGTGGCTTGGGTTTCCCAAGGGCCCCAGGAGATCCGAGATGTAATCCCCTTCATTGTACGTGCCCAATTCGTGAGTTGTTTTTCCGACCTCTTGGGCAACTATCGTAACTGAACCTTTACTTTTGTCAACGTCGGCAATTGTCAAGGGTATTCTTTCACCTTTCTCATGTAATCTCACGATCACGAACTGCCCTGGTTTCGCGTGTTTAGCCACTCTAGGAGCTTCTATTTCAAAAAGATTAATGCCAGGAGCAAGCCGTTCTTTCCGTAAAATTTTGTACATTTGCATCACCTCACAAATATTTCTGTTTCCAAATTATAATAAAAATTCTTCCATGTATTTTACCATTTGTTTAAAACTTGAGGTTGTCAAAATAGCGTTTTGGAAATCCTTATTATTTTATTATTTTACCAATAGAAAATAAGAAAATACTAAGAGGGTGAATATTTATGAGGTACGTCAAGCTTTCTGCCGAAAACTTTCCCGCGTTTTTTGAATCTCTCAAGCAACTTGGCAAAATATATGGTCCAGTAAAACGTAACTCGACATATGTATTTATGCAGGTTGATGATATTAAAGAGCTCAGCTTAGACTACACGAGAACTATACTCCCCCCAAAGAAGTTCTTCGTGAAACCCAGAGATGAGTTATTCAGGTTAAAAGGGGATAAGTGGGAAGAGATAAAGGATGAAGAAAGATTCGTTCTCTTCGGACTTCACTCATGCGACATTCATGGGCTCAAGATTTTGGACAAAACGTACCTTGGAGATCCTCCAGATCCATACTACAAGTCAAGGAGAGAGAATGCGTTTATAGTAGGGATAAGCTGTATGCCTGATGAATACTGCTTCTGCAAGAGCTTGGGAACGGACTTTGCGATGGATGGCTTCGACCTCTTTCTTCACGAACTACCGGATGGCTGGCTAGTGAGAGTAGGAAGCGTTCGGGGTCACGAGGTAGTGTGGGAGAACCAAGAGTTATTCGAAGAAGTTACGGAGGAGGATCTAAGGCACTTCAAAGAATTTGAAGAGAAGAGAGCCAAAGCGTTCAAGAGGAGTCTAAACAAAGAAGGCCTGGCAGATATCCTTGACTTAGCCTTCAACAGCCAGGTGTGGAAGAAGTACGCTGAGAAGTGCCTGGGCTGTGGAAACTGCACCCTCGTCTGCCCAACGTGCAGATGCTACGAGGTCTGCGACAATTGGATTAGGGCTTATGAGGTCGTGAGAGAGAGGAGATATGATTCGTGCTTTATGCCAACTCACGGCTTGGTAGCTGGAGGCCACAACTTCAGACCCACCCGTTTGGATAGATTTAGGCATCGCTACTACTGCAAGAGTTATTTCGACCCCTCTGCGGGCTTCAACTGTGTTGGTTGTGGAAGGTGTGATGAATTCTGTCCAGCAAGGATAGAACATGTAAAGGTTCTTGAGGAGATTCGGGAGGGATTGTTATGAACCCCTATCAAAGCTACGATGCTAAGATAATTGAGATTAGGGAGCTCACACCAAGGGAAAAACTCTTCACACTCCGCTTTACCGATAGGGAAGTTGAAGAAAACTTTATCTTCAAGCCAGGGCAGTTCGTTATAGTTGACCTGAGGGGTTATGGAGAGTTCCCAATCAGCATCTGCTCACCACCCACAAGGAAGCCGATACAGCTCTGCATAAGGAGGGTTGGAAGGTTAACGAGGTTCATCCACAAGTTTAGTGAAGGAGAATCAATAGGAATTAGAGGACCCTATGGCAACGGCTTCCCTCTTGAAAAGATGGAAGGATCGAACTTAATTCTTGTTGCTGGTGGCCTGGGAATGGCTCCCTTACGTTCCGTGCTGTGGTACGCAATTGATACGGGCAAATTCGAGAAGATATACCTCTTCTACGGGACGAAGAGCTACGAAGATATATTGTTCAGGGATGAGATAATATATCTACTCAAGCATGGGGAAAAGCTTAACTGCCACGTCAAGCTTGCTTACGAAGTTGAGACTCCTTCATGTGTCTACCTTGAGAAGGGGTTCTCGGAGAAAGTGTGCAAAGGAGTAGTTACGGATCTGTTCAGGGGGGAGGAGTTTGATGTTAACAATTCCTATGCACTGATCTGTGGTCCACCAGTTATGTACAAGTTCGTGATAAGGGAACTTCTGAACAGAGGACTATCCCCAGGGAGGATATACATGACGCTTGAGAGGAGGATGAAGTGCGGAGTTGGAAAGTGCGGCCACTGCGTCGTTGGGACGAGCACGAGCTGGAAGTACATCTGCAAGGATGGACCCGTCTTCACCTACTGGGATGCCCTCTCGACGAGGGGGTTGATATGATGAAGTTAGCAGTTTTTGAGCTTACGGATTGCGGGGGTTGTGCCCTCAACTTGCTGTTCCTGTACGATAGGTTATTTGACATCCTTGAGTTCTACGATATAGTTGAGTTTCACATGGCGAGCTCACGCAAAAGTAAGGAGAGGGTTGACGTTGCCCTTGTAACTGGAACGGTTTCAACGCAGAGAGACCTTGAGGTCCTTAGGGAAGCAAGAAACAGGAGTGAATACTTGATAGCCCTAGGAACTTGTGCAACCCACGGTAGCGTTCAAGGGAGCGTTGAAAATGCAAAGGAGGCATTTAGAAGGATATATGGAGACATCAAAGGACCAACGAAAGTTCTTGAACCAAGACCGATAACGGAGTACGTCCCCGTTGACTTCGCCATTCCTGGGTGCCCCTACAATAAGGAGGAGGTATTTCAAGTCCTGATGAACCTGGCGAGAGGAGTTGAGCCTGTTGCAAAGGACTATCCGGTCTGCCTTGAGTGCAAACTCAACGAGTACGAGTGCGTTCTCTTAAAGAAGGGGATTCCATGCCTTGGACCAGTAACGGCTGGAGGGTGTAATGCCCAGTGCCCTGCCTTAGGATTAGGATGCATAGGGTGCAGGGGGCCTTCAATGGACGCAAACATTCCTGGGCTTGTCGAAGTTCTAAAGAAAATCCTGCCAGAGGAGGAAATTGCAAAGAAGCTTAGGACGTTCACGAGGTGGTAGTTATGATAATAGAGCTTGATGAATTCACCAGGGTTGAGGGGATCGGAAAGGCAGAGATAGTTGTTGAGGATGGAACTGTTAAGGAGGCGAGAGTTAAGATACTTGAAGGACCAAGATTCTTCGAAATCCTGACGTTAGGAAGAAGCTACTGGGACGTTCCCGATCTTGAGGCAAGGATATGTGCTATCTGCTACGTAGCTCACTCCGTTGCATCGGTGAGAGCCATAGAAAATGCCCTCAGGATAGATGTTCCACCAACCGTCGAGAAGCTTAGAGAACTTGTTCTATGGGGAGAAATAATAGAGAGCCACGCCCTGCACCTTTACCTCCTAGCGTTGCCGGATATTTTTGGCTATCCAGATGCAATCTCAATGATACCAAAGCATGGGGAGTTAATAAAGGAAGGATTGACAATAAAGGCATTTGGTAACACGATAAGAGAGCTCCTAGGGGGAAGAGAAATTCATGGAATAAACATAAAGCCAGGAGGATTTGGAAGGTATCCAAGAGAAGAAGAACTGGAAGGAATAGCAAAGCATGCAGAGTCACTAGTTAAATTTGCCAGAAGGATAGTTGGAATATTTGCTTCTCAAGAACCAAGAGGGGCTAAAGCTGAAATTCCGATGGTTACCAGTGAATACTTGTGGGGAGATGACCTAATAGTTGGGGAAGACAGAATTCAATATATAGAGCTTGACGAAGTTCCAGTAAACTACAGCTTTGCAAAGCATACCTACTACAAAGGCAAACCTATTTTTGTCGGTGCATTGGCTAGGTTATTATTGAAAGAAAAATACATTCAGGGGGAAGCGGGGAGACTGCTAGATACCTACAAAGACAAAATTGAGAGCAGATACGTAATATACAACAACTTAGCCCAAGCCATAGAGCTTGTCTATGCTTTAGAGAGAGTTGCTGAGCTCAGCAATAAAATAGCAAGTGAGGGAATAGAAAAAGGCATTGTGGAACCGGAAGAAAAAAGCGGGGAAGGGATTGGATATGTTGAAGCTCCCAGAGGAGTTCTAGTCCATCACTATAGAATCGAAGATGGAAAAGTCGTGTGGTCGAACACGATCACACCGACTGCATTTAATCAAGGGATGATGGAGCTTAGCTTACTTGAAGACGCTAAGAAGATGTATGGATCAGTGCCAGAGGAGTCTTTGAAGAAAAAATTGGAGGAGATAGTTAGAGCATTCGACCCATGTATCTCCTGTTCAGTGCACTTCGTTAGACTTTGAGCTTAAATTTTTATATTTTTTGAGCGAACATTTCTTTGGGATGTTCATGTTTTACGACAGGGAGAAAGAGCTGGCTCTCCTCAGAACTTTCGTTGAGAGCGAGCCAAACACAATCTTCTTCATTTACGGCCCGATAAACTCGGGCAAAACAACACTACTAATGGAATTTTCTAGGAGACTTTCCGAGGATTTTGTTCCATTCTATATAAACCTCAGGTGGCATGCTATATCCAGCCCTTCTGATTTCCTTAATATTCTGTTCTCGATACACAGAGGCAAGAAGGACGTTGTTAAAGCAATAGTAGAGGATCTACCTGGGATTATCCACGGAATTCCAGTTCCAAAAGCTCTGCTGAGAGAGGTAATTGGGAACCACGAAAACGCTTTTTCCTATATAATTGAGACTTTGAAAAAGATTAGGAAAAGTGGAAAAATTCCAATTCTAATCTTAGATGAGCTCCAGAAGGTTGAAGACCTCAAAATAAATGGACCACTACTCTATGAACTCTTCAACCTCCTAGTCGGACTTACGAAAGAACTACACCTAGCCCACGTCTTCACAATAACCTCAGATTCTCTCTTCATTGAGAAGGTGTACAGCGAAGCAATGCTCCACGGTAGGGCCGAATTCTTCTTGGTAGATGATTTTGATGAGGATACTGCGAGAGAATTCCTTGAAGAACTTGGATTTAAGGGGGAAGAGATAGAATTAGTCATCAGGCACTTTGGGGGAAAGCCCTCCTATCTCACACTTGCTTCTCTTCACAAGGACAACCTAGAAGAATGGTGCAGGGGAGAACTTGATACAAGAGAGAATTGGATAAAATTTAAGCTGAATGACCTCAAAAGGGAAAACGGGATCATTTACAGGGAAGTTATAAGGATATTAAAAAGCTTTATGGACAGCGAGTTCATCAAGATAGAGGATGTAAGCCCAGGAATAAGATGGTTAGTGAAGCAGAATATTCTCTTCTTAGATCCGAAGAAGGGAATTTTAAGACCTCAGGGAAGGCTTGAGCTCTTGGCTATTAGGAGGATTGTAGGGTAGGGGTGATTGTATTGCCCAAATGGGTGATCCACAGAAAATGGTGTAGGAAGTTGGGTATTTCGGAAGAAGTAGCAGATGGCACCAATGAGCTTATAGATTTTCCTGAAAACTGGATATCAAAAAATATTGAAGCAGATGACCTTGATCTTAATGTCCATATCCGATACCTTCAAGAAATTGGGGTAATAACGGGATTTTCACCTTTGCACCACGACTGGGGGAGAAGAAGAAAGTGGGAACTTGACTTTCTTTTGGACTTAGCCTACGGGGCCTATGGAGAGGATGGAGTTAAATGCGTATTTTTGCATCATGCTCTAGATTACATAGGAACCGTTGGGAAAATCTTTCCAAAATCAGAGATACTCAAACGAATAAAGAACAGACTTTGGAGTCCATATTATAGCAACATGCTTTTAGATGTTTTAGATTTCTTGGATAAGCACTTTAATGAGATCTTGGCAGATATTGAGTCTGGCTTAGGCAATGCTAAACCTCAGAAACGTCAAAATCCAAAGAAAATAACTTCGTCAAAGGTAAGACGTAAATCCCCCAGGGTATTCCCCACCTATAAGCTTGGGAATATCATAATAACATCGAAATTCCTCCAGGAAAATTGGGAGGAGATCCTACAGAAGGGGATAAGATTTGTGTACATGGATTATACAAGTTCAGTATGGTTCTCGGAACAAGATGAAAGAAGTTTTGTCAAATGGTGGATGGATAATATGGCACCAAGATTAGTAAAAATTAAAAACGACATAGCCTTTCTATTGGCTCAAGATAAAACGGTGTGGGAACTCGTATTTTCCCTTGGCTTAGACTCAGAAGTACTTGAGGAATATTTAAGAACAATCTACACCCGTCTTGCAACCTCAAGAAGTCTCCCGCCAGTAGAGGATTGGATAAGGGAGGTAAAATTCTACATCAGAAACTTCTGGAGATTCATTTGAAACTTCCTTTGGATGGGAACCATAGGTTCCAAAAACACCTAAAAGTTCGGCCGGGGAAGGGTAGAATAGGTGGGAAGAATGTGCTTGGCCGTTCCTGGGAAAGTCGTGGAAATTAGGGGTAACGTTGGAATAGTGGATTTTGGGGGCATTAAAAGGGAAGTAAGGTTAGATCTACTCCCAGACATCAAGGTTGGCGATTACGTGATAGTTCACACTGGCTTTGCAATAGAGAAACTCGACGAGGAGAGAGCAAAGGAAATTCTTGAAGCGTGGGAAGAAGTTCTCTCAGCTCTGGAGGGATAGTCATGCTTGAGAAATTCAGGGATAGGCAGATCGCCCAAAGGATAGTCAGAAAGATACATGAGGAAGCTAAAGGTTTTGAGGAACTAAGGTTCATGCATGTCTGTGGAACACATGAGGATACCGTCACAAGGGCAGGCATAAGATCACTACTGCCGGAGAACGTCAAAATAATGAGCGGACCGGGCTGTCCTGTGTGTATAACTCCAGTAGAGGACATAGTAAAAATGATGGAGATTATGAAACAAGCCTATGAAGAGGGTGAGAGGATTATTTTGACGACTTTTGGAGACATGTACAGAATTCCTACACCAAGGGGAAGCTTCGCCGATCTAAAGAGCGAAGGCTACGATGTTAGAGTCGTTTACTCAATTTACGATGCCTACAAAATAGCCAAGGAGAATCCTGATAAGCTAGTAGTTCACTTCTCACCCGGCTTTGAGACAACAACAGCTCCAGCCGCTGGAATGCTTAATGCCGTTGTGGAGGAGGGATTGGAGAACTTTAAGATCTATTCGGTTCACAGGCTAACGCCTCCAGCAGTTGAAGCCTTGGTAAAGGGGGGAACAAGGTTCCATGGGCTAATTGACCCCGGGCACGTCTCCACGATAATTGGCGTTAAGGGATGGGTTCATATAACTGAAAAATATGGAATTCCCCAGGTAGTTGCCGGTTTCGAGCCCGTTGATATGCTACTGGCAATACTCCTACTCATAAAGATGGTTAAGAAGGGAGAGGCAAAGATACTAAACGAGTACACGAGGGCCGTGAAGTGGGAGGGAAACGTCAAGGCCCAAGAGTTAATTGACAAATTCTTCGAGGTTAAGGATGCAAAGTGGAGGGCCCTGGGAATAATTCCAGAGAGCGGACTTGAGCTCAGGAGGGAGTGGAGGGAGTTGGAGATAAGGACTTACTACGATCCGGAAGTTCCGAAGCTTCCTGACTTGGAAAAGGGTTGCCTCTGCGGTGCGATCCTCAGGGGTTTAGCTTTACCTCCCCAGTGCCCGCACTTCGGCAAGACCTGCACCCCGAGGCACCCCATAGGGCCCTGCATGGTTTCCTACGAAGGCACGTGCTCAATATTCTACAAGTACGGAGCCCTGTTCTAAACCCATGGTTGAAAACTCCCCTCCCGTTCCCAACTTTTGGTTTTAGAAACGTATAAAGCTTTTAATTTCGTAAAACATTCGGGGGAGAGGATGAAGGCATACAGGATTCACGTTCAAGGAATAGTTCAGGCTGTAGGATTTAGACCTTTCGTGTACAGGATAGCTCACGCTCACAACTTGAGGGGTTACGTGAGGAATTTGGGAGATGCCGGAGTTGAAATAGTCGTTGAAGGAAGAGAGGAAGATATTGAGGCATTTCTAGAAGATTTATACAAGAAAAAACCTCCCCTAGCTAAGATAGAAAAGGTCATTAGAAAGGAAATCCCAATTCAGGGCTTTGGCAGATTCTACATAGAAAAGAGCTCCACGGAAAAGAAGGGAGAAGGAGATTCAATAATTCCCCCAGATATAGCGATCTGTGAAGACTGCTTAAGAGAGCTGTTTGATCCAAACGATAAGAGGTTCATGTACCCGTTTATAGTCTGCACCAACTGTGGGCCTAGGTTTACCATTATAGAGGATCTCCCTTACGATAGGGAAAACACGGCGATGAGAGAATTTCCCATGTGCGACTTCTGCAGGAGCGAGTATGAAGATCCATTAAACAGAAGGTACCATGCGGAGCCAGTTGCATGTCCGACCTGTGGGCCGAGCTATAGACTCTACACCTCTACCGGAGAGGAGGTAATTGGGGACCCCCTAAGGAGAGCGGCAAAGCTGATAGATAGGGGCTACATAGTAGCGATAAAGGGAATCGGTGGAATTCATCTGGCATGTGACGCTACAAGGGAAGACGTTGTCGCTGAGCTAAGGAAAAGGCTGTTCAGGCCGCAGAAGCCCTTCGCGATAATGGCCAGGGACTTGGAGACGATTAAGACATTCGCCTATGTAACCGAGGAGGAAGAGGAAGAGCTAACGAGCTACAGGAGGCCAATAGTGGCATTGAGGAAGAAGGAGCCGTTCCCACTCCCTGAGAATCTTGCCCCAGGACTCCACACAATTGGAGTCATGCTTCCCTACGCTGGAACCCACTATATACTCTTCCACTGGTCGAAAACTCCTGTTTACGTCATGACATCCGCCAACTTCCCTGGCATGCCGATGATAAAGGACAACGATGAGGCATTTGAAAAGCTTAAGGATGTTGCAGATTATCTCCTCCTACATAACAGGAGAATTCCCAACAGGGCCGATGATAGCGTAGTAAGGTTCGTCGATGGGAAGAGGGCAGTGATTAGAAGATCAAGGGGATTCGTTCCCCTGCCCATTGAGATACCTTTTGAATACAAGGGATTAGCTGTAGGGGCCGAATTAATGAATGCTTTTGGTGTTGTAAAGGGGAATAGGGTCTATCCTAGCCAGTACATAGGGAACACATCGAAGATTGAAGTCCTTGAGTTCATGAGAGAGGCAGTAGCCCACTTCAGGAAAATCCTTAGGGTTTCTGACTTCGATTTAATAATCGCCGACCTGCATCCCTCTTACAACACGACGAAGCTTGCCATGGAGATAGCCGAGGAAACAAACGCAGAGCTACTTCAAGTCCAGCATCACTATGCCCACATAGCCTCAGTCATGGCCGAGCATGGGCTTGAGGAGGTGGTTGGGATAGCCTTAGATGGTGTTGGCTACGGAACCGATGGAAAAACATGGGGCGGAGAAGTTATCTACCTCAGCTACGAAGACGTGGAGAGGCTGGCTCACATAGAGTACTATCCCCTTCCCGGTGGGGATCTCGCGAGCTATTATCCACTGCGGGCTCTAATAGGAATTCTAAGCGAGATGTACGAGCTCGAGGAAGTTAGAAGTACAATTGAAAGGCTCTGCCCGAAGGCCGTTGAAAGCCTAAAATATGGAAGGGTAGAGTTCAATGTAATATTCAACCAGCTCGCAAGGGGGATTAACGTAGCCTACGCCTCCTCAACGGGAAGGGTTCTCGATGCGTTTGCAGTCCTATTGAACGTCGCCTACAGGAGGCACTACGAGGGAGAGCCAGCCATGAAGCTTGAGAGCTTCGCCTTCAAGGGGAAGAACGATTTAGGGCTCAAGGTTCCAGTTGAGGGAGAGGAGATAAAAATAACTGAGCTGTTTAGAGAAGTCCTCGAAGTGATAGACAAAGCAAACCCAGCGGATATTGCCTATTCAGTCCACCTTGCCTTGGCGAGAACCTTTGCGGAACTTGCAGTTGAGAAGGCAAAAGAGTTTGGTGTTAAAGGGATTGCGATGAGCGGAGGAGTTGCGTACAACGAGCTCATAGTCAAGACAGTAAGAAAGTTCGTTGAGGCCCAGGGGCTGAAGTTCTACTCAACCTATGAAGTTCCAAGGGGGGACAACGGAATAAACGTTGGACAGGCATTTCTTGGGGGGCTGTACTTAGAAGGCTACCTCAACAGTGAAGACTTGATGATGTGATGGTCTTTAAGCCTGTTCTTTTGTTGTGTTTATGTATTTTGCAATCGTAAATTTTGTGATTTTGGGTATTTCCGTTCGGCCTGGGCTGGTGACCTCTTGAGAACCTCTTGAGGAGACCGTTCTGGTCAGCCGTAACTTGTGTAAAGTTCGTAAATGTCGTTACGACTGACCTTCCCCACTCCAATCTTCATTGGAGGGCTTTCGGGGGAACGGTGACTCCCCACATCTTCAGGCTTTCGGCAGTCCTCATTCGGGCTTACAAACCCCACATACTGGGGACTGCCACGCCACCAAAACTGCCCGCAAGACCATATAAAAATTAATGCTAAATTTTACACTTTTTACTATCTACGAAACAGCCCAACGTGAACGAGGGTGAAAGCCAACCATACCAGTTGCAAAAATGCACCTAGTATCTGAGTGGGTTTCAAATTTTTCTCTCCTCACACCCACTGCAGGGTGGAAGCCTCGCCCTTCAGGGCGGGGAGGAGGTCAGCAGTAGTAATAGTAATAGAACAAAACAATGAGAAGTTTAAATATTAATGTCAAATCCGCAACTGTTTTAAGGGGGTTATTGACTTAGGGTTGGGTAAGAACCATGCCAAGCATGATAGTTGTTGGTGGACAATGGGGAGATGAAGGGAAAGGTTCAATAATAGCCTACCTCGCCTTGCATGACGAGCCCAAGATAATAGCGAGGGGCGGTGTTGGAACGAACGCTGGACATAGTGTTTTTATAAATGGAAAGAAATATGCTGTAAGACAGCTACCCACCGGATTTATGCAAAGGAAGGCGAGGCTTCTGGTTGGAGCTGGTGTTTTAGTTGATCCTGAAGTTTTCTTCCACGAACTTGAGCACCTCAAAGACTTCAACGTTAAAGAGAGGGTTGGTATTGACTACCGTTGCGCAATAATTGAGGAGAAGCACAAGGAACTCGACAGAACTAATGGCTACCTCCACGGGAAGATAGGAACTACCGGCTCGGGCTGTGGCCCCGCAAATGCCGATAGGGTCATGAGGAAGGCGAAGCTTGCCAAGGACATCAAGGAGCTTGAGCCCTACTTAACGGATGTTGCCGCTGAAGTGAACGATGCCCTAGACGAGGGGGCCTTGGTTTTGGTGGAGGGAACCCAGGGATTTGGCCTGAGCCTCTACTACGGAACCTATCCGTACGTAACGTCCAAGGACGTTTCTGCCTCTTCAATAGCTGCAGATGTGGGAATAGGGCCGACGAGGGTTGATGAAGTTATAGTAGTGTTCAAGAGCTTCCCCACTAGGGTTGGCGCTGGCCCATTCCCAACGGAGATGCCCATGGAGGAAGCCGATAGGCTTGGCTTGGTTGAGTACGGAACCGTTACTGGAAGGAGAAGAAGGGTTGGCTGGTTCGACTTTGAGATGGCCCGCTACTCCGCGAGGATCAATGGTGCAACGATGCTTGCAGTTACCATGCTCGATAAGTACGATAAGGAGGCATTTGGTGTTACGGACTACGACAAGCTCCCCAGGAGAGCCAAGGAGTTCATCGAGGAGATAGAGGAGAAAGTTGGTGTTCCAGTGGGTCTAATAAAGACAGGCCCGGAGCTTGAGCACATAATAGACAGGAGAGACACTATTTGAGGGCCTCCCTTATCGCCAAAAGTTCGAGCCTTCCCTGGGGTCTTATTACTCCTTTTAGCGGATCCAAGAATAAGATGTTTGCTTGGATTAGCCCCCTAATTTCTTCTTCAATGTAGCCTTCAAAAGGAATCTCCTCATCTTCTATGAAATTTTCTAAGACCCCCCTGTATTCTTCTTTCTCTCTTAGTAGGCCCTTAACTCTGTACGTTGAGAGCCTCAATATTGTCTCTAGCCATTCTTTTAGTTTTCTCCTATTATTTACCGCTTCAATGAGCAGAGCAGGCTTTCCTCCGATGTAGCTCCAGACGAGCTCGCTTTCCTCCTTCGTGAATCCATTCTCCCTAAGGAACTCTATCACCGTTTCCTTATCGAAGTCGTCAACTAAGAAGTACCTTGATCTCCCCTGGAGCATCGTCTCATTATAGACTTTTTCGATAAAGAGGCTGTCCGACGTTACCACGAAAACGTGGGAGAGATGAACTTCTTTAGTCAGGTGGATGAAGAAGTTGAAGAGCTCGTATATTAATGGCTCATTAACCCTTAGATCTTTTATCACCTGCAGTTCGTCGAGAATCAAAATTGATATCTTCCCTTTTCTTTTTACACCCTCTAGAACCCTGGCGACGTACTCAAATGCATTTCTTGGCTTTTTGTCTCTCCTTATCCTCTCTAAGATCTCTCCCGGAATGGGTATTCCGAACAATTCTCCCGTCATTGAAATGGCCAGGGAAGCTATATCCTCTGTCTTAATTCTGTCATCAAAGTCTATGGAGAACAAAATCTCGAGGAAGTCATCGTAGCTTGCAACTGGAGATCTTTTGAGGTTTATATAGAAGGGAACATGTTCTCCTTTTACCTTCTTCGTGAATTCTAGCATTAGAGATGTTTTACCAGAGTTTATTGGGCCATAGACGAAGGTTATCAAGTTTGGTTCACTCTTAATTAACCTCCCAAGCTCTTCTAGCTCCTTTTCCCTGTTAAAAAATATAGAAAACACCTCAGTCAAAGTCCCATATAGTTCTTCCCTTGTAGAATAGCATCACGTAGCCACAGTTTTCGCATATAACGATCTTCACCTTATGAGCCGTAAATCCCCACTTGCTGTCAAGCTTTCCTTCCTCGACCCTAAAGCTAGTTCCTCCGCAGAGGGGACATTTTAGATGTCTTCTTTCTTCCACTATAACCACCTCTTTAAGTTTCCCATGGATAGTATAAATAATTTAGCTTAGTATGTTAAAAATTCCATGATCTTCTCTTTTATCGTGTTCTTCTTTAGTTTTGCTATTTCCGTCCGCTCATACTGGCGTTCAAGCCATACAATAAACTTGTATCCCAAATAATAACCCAGGAACTGCTTTCCAAATACTTGGTACCATGAGCCAAAGAATGGATTTAAAGGTTCCCCATTTTCAATTCTCCTTAAGAATTCCTGTTTTATCATTCCTTCATTCCTTTCACACCACTCAAACCACCCCTCCTCTTCTAAGTGCCATGGTCTGCCAGTGAGGATATCTTCAATTCTCTGTGCGAATCCTTCGGTGTAGAGCCACATTATTTGCTCATCCTCTATTTCCTCTATGTTCTCGCCCCTAATTAGCCAGTGAACCAGGTGTCCGAATTCATGGGCTATTAAGCCTTTTACTTTTTCAGCCCAATCGAGATTTGCTATTGCCTCGAGTCCGAAGAGAATCGCTGGCTTGCCTTTAAACTCCGTTACCCATCCAGCACCATTCTCCAATCCAATGTAAATGACGATAATGTAGTCCTCATTTATATCGAACATTGCATGCGCCCTGTGGAGGACTTCCTCTAGGGAAGACATAAGGGCATTGTGGACAGCCCTTAACTTCTCTATCTCTATCTTTTTGATAACGATTTCGAGGTATTCCTTCCAATTAATTTTGTACCTTTCATAGTCCCATGTTATCTTCTCAAATAGTTCAGGATACCTGCTAATGTACCCTAACCACCCCTCCTTCGTCCCGTTCCAGTACTCTAAGAACGTTGTTGGAAATGTATCGATTAACTGCGCTTCTCCAGCCACTCCACTATCACCCTGTGAAATTCTTCTCCCCAGTCCGGATCCTCGAATATCTCGTGATAAGCTCCTTCAAATTCCCTAATCTCCTTATCTTTAACTTTAAGTTCCTCAAACAATCTTTTAGCTCCTTCAGGAGGAGTTATGACGTCTTGGGTTCCTACTAGGAGCAGTATTGGCACTTTGATTTTCTCTGCTTCCCTGTGGGCAAGCTCCATGTTTATGAATATGCTCCTTCCAAGCTTCGCCGTTATCTTGTTGTGAACTAAGGGATCTTCTACGTACCTCCTCACCGCATCTTTGTTCCTTGAGAGTAAGCTTGGGTTGATCCCATTAGAAAACGTAATTCCTGGGGCTACAACACCTAAGAACTTCGCCAACGCAACTAGAAATCCTGGAGTGTTTGGGCTCTCTGTCAGCGCTGGTGAAGAAGCTATAACTCCCCTCACTTTCTCAGGTCTCGTTTCTGCGTACCTTATAACGGTTAGCCCGCCTAAGCTGTGCCCAAATAAGAAAGGCTTTTCCCCGATCTCATCAATAATTCCGTCAATTATCTCCATTGCCTCCTCGACGCTTGTGTGCCCTCTTTTCCCTGAGCTCTTTCCGTGTCCAGGCCAGTCGAAGGTGTAGACCGCAAAGCCCCTATCAACTAGCATCTCAACGAGCTTTGCGTACCTTCCACTGTGCTCTCCCAGGCCATGCACTATCACTACCCATCCTTTTTTGGGCTCTCCAAACTTGGCCTTGAATATCATAGGTTCAGATTCCTCAAAGGATTATAAAGCCCTTACCTAAAATAGGGTGGTGGTGCTATGATAGCTGAGGTTCTCACGATAGGTGATGAGCTTTTAACGGGGAATACCGTCGACAGCAACTCCGCTTATATAGCCCAAAAGCTGACCGAGAGGGGTTACCGGGTTAGGAGGATAACTACGGTTGGCGACGATGTTGAGGAAATAATGAATGTGATAAGGGAGATACTTGAAAGGAAGCCTTCAGTTCTCGTGATCTCTGGGGGTTTGGGGCCAACTCACGATGATGTAACTATGCTCGCCGTTGCAAAGGCCTTAGGTAGGGATCTTGTACTGTGTGAGGATTGCTTGGAGAGGATAAGGCAGTTCTATGAAGAGCTTCACAGGAAGGGGTTAATTGATGATCCAACGCTTAACGAGGCGAGAAAGAAGATGGCCTACCTCCCAGAAGGTGCAACTCCGCTAAAGAACACGGAAGGAGCTGCTCCTGGGGCCTACATAGAATATGGGGGAGTTAAAATTTTCGTTCTCCCCGGGATGCCCAGGGAAATGAAGGCCATGCTCGAGAGGGAAGTCCTCCCCAGGATAGGGGAGAGGAAGTTCGTCCAGAAGAAGTTCCTGGCAGAGATAACCGATGAGAGCAAGCTTGCTCCCATACTGAATGAGGCAATTGAGAGGTTTAAGGTCAAGATTCACTCCTCCCCAAAGGGTTTCGGTAAGTTCATTGGGATAATAATATTCGCCGAGGACGAGGCTAAGGTTAAAGAAGTGGTTGAGTTCATGGAGGGCAAGGGAATAAGGTTCATGGAAGGCTGGTAGCCATGCTTCCGGACAGCGTTCTTTCCATACTCAAGGAGATGAGGGAGGAGAGAATAAGGGGAGCAAGCTGGTTAGCAAAGAGAGGTGCTGAAGCCTTTCTAGTTCTCGCGAGGGAAATGGATGAATCGCTCCTGGAAGATGCAATCAGGGAACTTAAGGAGGAGATCGTGAGGGTAAACCCAAGCATGGCTTCCCTCCATAACCTTGCAAGATTCTTTCCGGTAACCAATGATAGGGAGAAGATAATTGCAAGGGCTGAGGAGTTCCTCAGGAGGATAGAGGAAGCAAAGAGGGAGCTCGCTTCTATAGGAGCCCAGCTCATCGATCCTGGGGATGTGATAATAACCCACTCGCTGTCTTCAGCGGTCCTCGAGATATTCAAGCTGGCAAAAACCCGTGGAAAGGAGTTTAAGGTAATTCTTACCGAGAGTGCCCCTGACTATGAGGGATTGAAGCTCGCTGAAGAGTTGAATTCCCTTGGGATAGATTTTGAGATAATAACTGACTCACAGATGGGCCTGTTCTGCAGGAAGGCTACGCTCGCCCTGGTTGGGGCCGATATGGTAACTAAAGATGGCTATGTTGTTAACAAGGTCGGCACTTATCTTCTGGCTCTAGCCTGCCATGAAAACAATGTTCCATTCTACGTCGCCGCCGAAACTTACAAGTTCCACCCAACTCAAAAAGCCGAAGATGTAGAGCTGGTGGAGAGGCCCCTTAAGAGGGGTAAATTCGAAGTTAGGAACGTTCTCTTTGACATAACCCCTTGGAGGTTCATAAGGGGGATAATAACTGAGCTCGGTATTATAGTTCCGCCGAGGGACTTGCAATGAAGCTCAGGGGAGATGCGAGGGAAATCTACAAGGCGATAAGAAAAATAATCCTTGAGAAAATTAAGCATGAGGAAGCAAAAAAGTTCCTTGACGATTTTGCCCCGACATCTAATAGGGAAGAGATCCTGCGAAGGCAGGAGTACTTGAGGGAAGGAATGGAAAAGGTCAGCGAAGATGTTAGGGGGTACATAGAAAGGATAAGGCCGATAAGGTTTAGGAGGGACTACCTGCACGATAGGATACTCATAGTCAGCGAAGAGGAAGTTGAGGAAGCTGAAAAGCTGAGTCTCTGCATGGTCTCAACGGAGCCAGTTGAAGGTTACGATTTAATTCTAAGTACAACTGGTTACGGCATTGAGGTAGAGTTAAAGCCCTATGATATTGCCCCCGAACTTTACGTAATGCCCCTGTGGGAGAACCGAGATGTTCTCAAGGCTTTAGCTAAGCTGTTCCCTGAAGGTGTGGCTGGAAAGATACTCGAAGCCTTAGAACCACTTAAAGATGTTATGAGGAGGAAAGAGAGCATTGAAAGGATTGGGGAGATAATAACTGAGGAAGAGAGAAAACTAAACGAGGCCATAGAGGAGAAGCTTGAGAGGTTCAAGCTAACGCTGAGCGGTAGGGATCTCGTTGAATTTTTAAAGGCTTTAAAGTCTGGAGACGTTGACTTTCTCCTCTCGAAGTTCTCAAGCCTAAACGATGAGATACTCGAGGAGATAAGGAAAGCTGAGGAGAGAATAAGCGAGAAGTTGGGAGTTTACGTCGAGGTCTTCCCCAGGGAGTACCCCATAGAGGTTAGCCCTGATGTTATTGAGGGAATAAGGAGGGAGCTTGAGAAGGAAGTGAAAGTTGAGCTGTACTTCAAGTCTAGGGAGATAGTTGAGGAAATTCTTCCCCTTCTCCCAAAGTTAAAAGACGAAATTAGGAGGGCTTATGAGCTCGAGTTTTTCCTCGCCGTAAAGGAGTTTTCCCGGGGCTTTGTTTTCCCCAGGATAGAGGGAGGTGGAATAGGGTTCGTTGAGGGGAAAAACTTGTTCATAGAGAACCCACAGCCGGTGAGCTATTTTATAGGCAAGGTCAAAGATCCCTTTAAAGGAATTCAGGAAGCGAATATCGTGGTTTTGACTGGTGCGAACAGCGGTGGTAAGACATCTCTGCTTGAGCTCACCCTTCAGGTAGTTATACTTGCCCACATGGGCTTTCCTGTTCCGGCTAGGGAAGCTTGGGTTGAACCTTTGGATGAGGTCTTCTTTTTCAAAAGGAAGAGGGCAGTTTATGGGGCTGGAGCCTTTGAGAACTCGCTTAAAGCCCTTGTTAGATCACTAAAGGGTAGGGGGAAGAAGTTGATACTAATAGATGAGTTCGAAGCTATAACCGAGCCTGGTGCAGCGGTTAAAATCTTGGCCGAGATGCTGAGGATAGCACATGAAAAGGCCTTCTACGTGGTAATAGTTTCTCACTTGGGGGAAGATCTCAAGAAAGAGCTCCCCTTTGCTAGGGTTGACGGAATAGAGGCAAGTGGCCTTGATGAAAACTTAAATTTGATAGTGGACAGGCAACCGAAGTTCGGAATAATCGGAAGGAGCACCCCCGAGCTTATCGTTGAAAGGCTTGCAAAAAAGAGGAAGGGAGAAGAGAGAAAGATATTACTAAGAGTGCTGAGTAAGTTCAGAAACGAAACCTAATTAAGGCATACATAAATACCTACACAAAATCTACTAATAATTTTTGCACAAATTTTGATAATGGGGTGGTGAGTGATGGTAGTGAGAGTGTCCCTTATTTCTCCCGTTATCCCTTTCATACTAACAATAGTTCCAGCTGCTATGGGTAATCTAGTGGGAGCGACGGTTGGAGGGATAATTGGTACTGGAGTAGCAATATATTTGAACAAGAGAGAAGCAGTACCCGTGGTATCGGGGGATGTCGAAGAGTTAAGAAAGAATCTCGAGAAAAGAATTGATGAAGTGGTTGAGATACTCGAGAGGATAGCTCAAGGAGATCTAAGCGTTGAAGATACGGAGATAAGCGGCGAGTTGACCAGGGTTAGAGAAGCAATAGAAAAGGTAAGGAGTTCACTAAGCCAGCTTGTCTTAAACGTAAAGAACGCCGCCATAGACGTCAAGAACCACACCAAAGTCATCAGAGAGAACATCGATCAAGTTGCAGATGCAATTAACCAGGTCGCGGAGGCCATAAACCAGGTTAGCATTGAGGCACAGAGGGAGCAGGAGAACATAAACAAGATGACTGATACGATGAGGTACATTGACGAGATCGGTAAGGAGACCGCGTCTACAATGGAGGAATTCGAGGCTTCAATGAGAGAGATGGCCAGCCTAGCCAAGGAAGGTGGAGAGAAGGGAAGGGAGGCAGTAACTCAGATAGAGGAGATAAGGAATATGATGGCCAAGATAGAGGAGACTGTAAGGGGAGTTGCAGAGATGGGTAAGAACATCGAGAACATAACCAACGTCATAAGCAACATTGCGGAGCAAACCAACCTACTCGCCCTAAACGCGGCAATTGAGGCTGCAAGAGCTGGAGAGGCCGGAAAGGGATTTGCGGTAGTTGCAGATGAAATTAGAAAGCTTGCCGAGGAAAGCAAGAAGGCCGCTGAAGATATAAGGGACTTGATCAAGCAGATCGTCGACAAGATCGGGGAGAGCGTTGAGGTAACTAAGCAAGGTGCTGAGGTAGTTGGAACTTCAACTGAAGTCATTAGGGAGAGCGTTGCCTACCTAACCCAGATTGCTGATATGATGGAGGAAATGGAAGCTAAAGCTGCGGAACTCAAGGAGAAGGTGATTCAAGAAGGAGAAAAGATTGATGAAGGTCTAAAGTTCCTTGAGAACCTTGCGGCAAGTGCCGAAGAAACTACTGCTGCAGCTGAGCAAGTCAGCGCTGCAGCTGAGGAACAGACCGCAGCACTTAATGAGGTCAGAGAGAGCGTTAAGGAGTTGGAGAGGCTCGTTAATATTCTTATGGAGCACATCGGTAAGTTCAAGTTAAGTCGAGAGCATGAAGAGCAGGTAAAAGAAATAGCTACGTGAGCCAGCTCCTTTCCCTGTACCTTCCTCTGAGTTCTATTTCCCTGATCTTTTCCTCTATTTCTCTCCTCTTCTCCTCCCCCCTGACCTCGGCGTACCCTTCTAGGATGGCCTTGAATCCCTCCTCAAACCACCTGTAGTGCGTGCTCTCCATGGCCCTCTTGAGCAAATGCAGATCAACCCCCTGGGCCTCCAGAGTATCGTCGAACTCTGCGAGGCCGAAGTCTATGAGATAAATCTTTCCTTCCCTCATTATCATGTTTGAAGTAGTGAGGTCGCCGTGAACTATTCCAGCCTCGTGTAGCTTCCCTATCTGTCTTCCAATTTCCCTGCATATTTCAAGCCTTTCTTTAAGTGAAATCTTCTCTAGGAGCTCCTTTAGCCTTTCCCCCTCAATGTACTCCATTACTATTATCATATTTTTCGTGTCCACCTCAAAAACATAGGGAACGTTGACGCCGAACTCCTTGGCCCTATGAAGTATTCTTGCTTCCCTTATAGTCCTCTCCTTCCTCAGCTTGGTGTCTATCTCTTCTATTCTATACCTCTTCCTAATCCTCTCCTTCACAATAACCCTAATTGGGTAATCGAAATAAAGCTCAGAAAACTCCGCGAGGTAAATCTTGGCTTCGGCACCCTGCTTTATGAGCTTCATTCCGATCTCCAAAACCCTTATATTTAACCCCAGCTAATAAAGTTTGAGGGATTATGAAGAGGTCCCAAACGGCTATAGAGTACCTTTTGATGCTTGCGGCAACACTGATTCTTGTGGTTATTGTGTATAGGGTAGTTATGGACAGTATGAGAACCCTGAGTAATTCGGTAGATGAGTACGTGAAGGTTATGCGCAAAAAACTACTTGAGAACCTATAATCAGCGGAGGTGAAGTAATGCTCCCCCTAATCCTGGGCACATTAGTGGGGATAGTTACTTCTTACACGGACATAAAAACAAGTTACATTTATGAGGAGCACTTCTTCCCCACGGTCTCCTTGCTATCAAAGTGGTGGTGTTCAAAGAAAGGTTGCGAGTATGAAGTCAAAGGGCCCTTCATCCCTATAGTGGAGATTGGGATACTGTACTACCTAATCCTCGGAGTAAAGAATGGAAACCTTCTTCAAGCTTTTTCAGGCATAATAGGCCTTTTTATCGGAGTTCTATTGGGAATGTTGCTCTATTATACGGGAGGATGGGCTAGCGGTGATGTAATAATTCTAGCTGCATTTTCGGGACTTTTGCCCTTTGCTCCTCTCTCTGTAAGGTATCCGGCCCCCTACTCAACCATGCTTCCCTTAAATGGCCTGACTATCCTATTCAATTCCCTCCTCTTGATCTTCCCACTATTGTTCATCTACGCGCTCTTTGGCTTGGTAATTAAGGGGAAGGTTAAGCATTTGATCCTATTGTTCAGGGAAGGCCTAAGGACAGTTGTAGAGGTTACCCTATGGATAACATTCTCAATCGTTGTCTTTGCGTTCATTCAGGTAAACCTTGGCATCACGATAAATCCGGTAATAAGGTGGGTACTAACCTTTCTTCTCCTAGCCATCTTCGCCAAGGTGAGGATTGTGGGGGATGTTCTTGGCCTAGGTGCTATAGTCTATGGCTTCTACCTCCTGGGTACCTCTTTCCTTTATCCTCTTGCAAAGCTTTTCTTAACATTATATGCATTTAAGCTACTTTTCTCGGCGGTTAGGCTCTTAAGAAAGGAAGTTCTCGTTGATGTAAAGAGGGTTGAGGAGCTCAGGGAAGGAGATGTGTTGGGGGAGAGGATAGTTAAAGTTGGTGATAAGATCGTTAGGGACAGGCAGGACTTCTTCGAGAAGCTCTCAAGGTTGCTTAAAGAGGGCAAGTACGAGAGCATTGAAGGTGAGGAGATAGCTGGATTCAGTGTTGAGGGCCTAACAAGGGAACAGATTGAGAAGTTGAGTGCTTTAGTTAAAGAAGGTAAGCTTAAGAACGAATTCCTGGTTAGAAAGGCCATGCCATTTGCTCCAGCCCTATTCTTGGGCTTTCTCACAAGCTACTTCTTTGGGGACATTCTTTGGTGGTTGATCCTGAAGGTCTCAGGCTTAGCATAGCATTTTTAACTTTACTTGAGAAGTTTAGCGCGATGAGAGTTTACCGCCTCTACCTTAGGGATGAATACTTGGAGATGATCAAGTCTGGAAAGAAAAAGATTGAAGTTAGAGTTGCCTACCCTCAGCTCAAGGGCATGAAGAAGGGGGATAAAATTATATTCAATGATACTATTCCAGCTGAGGTCTTAGAGGTCAAGCACTATGAAACATTCCGCCAAGTCCTTAGAGAGGAACCAATAGACAAGATTTTTCCCGACGAGCCAAGCTTTGAACGGGCCTTGAGGAGGTTCCACAATCTCTATCCTAAGTGGAAGGAGTACCGCTATGGAGTTCTCGCGATAAAGTTCAGAATCCTGGGGAGGGATAAGGAGTGAAGAACCTGAAGTTCGACGGAAGGTACAAGGATGACATACTCTCGGGAAGGAAGAAGGCCACGATAAGGCTGGGCAAGAAGATAAACCTAAGGCCGGGAGAGGAGGTTTTAGTTCACGCTGGAGGCTACGTCCTGGGAAAGGCCAAAATCACTAGGGTTGAAACAAAGACAGTAGCCGAATTAACGGATGAGGATGCAAAGAAGGACGGCTTTAGGAACAGGGAAGAGCTAATTGAGGCCCTAAGACAGCACTACAAGTTCGTTAAGCCTAACTCCCCCGCAACGATAGTGGAGTTTGAGATGGTTAAAGTACTTGACAAGCCAATTCTCTCGGCGGACTATCCCTATGAGGGCAACAATCCGATTGAAATTGCCGAACTCGCGTTAAAGCACTTGGATAACCTGAGCTTTGAGGAAGTTGCCCTGTTGAAGCTGTTCTTGAAGGAGGGCAGCCTTAGGAAGGCAGGGATGAAGCTTGGTGGGCTCAATAAGAGGTACAAAATAAGGGAAGTCCTAAGGAAGGCCTATGAGGAGCTGAAGAAGAGGGGCATTATGGAGCCTAAGATTTGAGGTATTCCTTTATCCTCATGATGACCTCCTTGTAGGGAATCTTACCCTTTCTCATGAGGATTACTTCCTTACCGATCTTGGAGAGCTTCTCAGCTAACAGCTCGTCGTTCGCTATTATTATCAAAGGCTCATCTAAAGCCTTGAGCTTCTCCAGCTTCCTCCTTATATACTCCCTCGTCCAGAAGCCGGCTATCTCGATGTACACTTTCCTCCCATTCTTCTCGACCAAGAAATCTGGAATGTAAACGTAGTCTCCGGCCTTAAGTATCCCAGGTTCATAAATTACGTTGGCCCCCAGGATCCTCCTAATCTTCCCGGCGAACTCCCTCTCGAGGGAAGAGTCATACTCCACATCAACTTCCATCCTGGGCAGTAAAACTTCATCCTCGCTTGAGAGCTCGAACTTATAAACTCTTTTATCCTCGAGCACCTCCGCAAATATCCACCATTCTTCGGCCTTTACTATCCCTGGGATAAGCTTTGCAAGTGAAGTTCCGTACTTCCTCGTGAGCTTTAGGAGGGAGGCTGGTCCAGTTACCTCTATCTTATCTCCGTAAATCTCGTACATTAATCCGAGCCTCTTTATGGCCCTAAAGACCTCTTTAAAGTTCGAGGAAATCTTAAAGGTCATCCTTAGGGCGTTGAACATAAGCGTTTGCAATAAGGAGAGGTTGTACCTCCTTATGAGCTCTTCCGGCGAGATATCGGGAACCTCCGCTAGTATCTTCTCCTCATCAAGGTCAGCGAACATTGCCCTTTCAACTTCCTCAACTTTAACTCCAAGACTTTTGGCAACCTCATGGAGAGCCTTGGCCCTCTCAAGCTCGCTTGTAACGTAACCCCTACCCCAAAGCAGCTTTCTAACCTTTACGGGGTCGAGAGGTGTTGGCCTTTCAAACCTGCACTCCCTTTCTATAATCTTTGCGAATCCCCTGACCTTTCTATAGTTTTCGGCCCTTTCCATATGACTTAACTTCTCCTGTAGCTCTCCATAGCTTTGACCAACACTTGATTTGAAGGCAACTATAACTGCTTTAGCTAGTTTTAGATGATCCTGGGTTGCAAAGTTTAGGTAAATCCTACCTCCCCTTCTCCTCGCATCTAGGAGATCCTTTGGAAGCATGCTAAAAGTTAAATTTGCCATAGTTAAAGGTTGTGAGGATGAAGCTCTACTATGAGAAGGGGACAATAAGGATAGAAGGGCAAGTTTATGTGCCTCACGCTAAGTGGGATCCCAGGTGTAAGTGCTACAGGGCCCTAGCTTACAGGTACAGGGACATAGTCGAGTTTCTAACCCAGGAAAAGATTGAATTCGAGGATCATGTCTTCGATAACGCAATTCCTTCTCCCGTTTATGATGACGTTGAGTTCGAGCTCAGGGATTACCAAGTTGAAGCCGTCGAGAGGTGGATGAAAGGTAAGAAGGGAATAATAGTCCTGCCAACGGGCTCTGGAAAGACGATAATTGCCATGGAGATCATAAGGAGATTGTCTCTCTCCACGTTAGTTGTCGTTCCCACCCTCGCCCTCCTGGAGCAGTGGAAGGAGAGGCTCAGCATTTTCGGTGAGGTTGGAGAATTCTCGGGAAAGAAGAAGGAGTTGAAACCTATAACGGTCACGACTTATGACTCAGCCTACATAAACGCTGAAACCCTGGGGGATAAGTTCTTCCTTATAGTGTTTGACGAATGCCACCACCTTCCCTCAGAGGCCTACAGGAATATAGCCCAGATGAGTGCTGCTCCCTATAGGTTAGGCTTAACGGCATTCCCCGAGAGGGCAGATAACCTCCACACCTTACTACCCGATCTCATAGGGCCCGTCGTCTACATGAGGAGGACGAGCGAGCTTAAGAAGTATTTGGCCCCCTACGAGGTCGTCAGGATAAGGGTTCCCCTAGCCAAGGAAGAGAGAGAAGAGTACAGGAAACAGTACGGCATTTACAAGAAGTACGTTGAGGAGAGTGGAATTAAAATTAGGGACGTTGAAGACTTTCAAAGAATCATCATGAAGACTGGGGTCGATAATAAGGCGTTCAAAGCCTTAAGGGCGCTGGAAAGGGCTAGACAGATAGCCATGGGATCAAGAAGAAAGATTGAGAAGCTCAGGGAGATACTTGAGAGGCACAGGGGTGAGAAGATAATAATATTCACGAGGTACAACTCCCTCGTTTATGAGATCTCAAGAAGGTTCCTCATTCCTGCTATAACCCACAAGACGGACAAGAAGGAAAGGGAGGAGATACTTAGGAAGTTCAGGAAGGGGGAGTACAAGGCTATAGTGAGTAGCCAAGTTCTAGATGAGGGGATAGATGTTCCTGATGCAAGCGTTGGAGTTATAATAAGTGGCACCGGTTCCCCTAGGGAGCTCGTCCAGAGGTTGGGCAGAATATTAAGGCCGGCCCCAGGGAAGGAGAAAGCAATTCTCTACGAGCTCATAACCCCAGGAACTTCGGAGGTTCACATAGCCAAGAGGAGAGGGAAGGGGCTTGAGCTCATGGGCTAATCAACTACTTCAATCTCAACCTCTTCTCCTTCACTGTTATATGCCTTGACGCTCTCGTACGTGAAGGGAAAGGCCACTATCAGGTGAACCCCTCCAAACTTGGAAAAGAAGTGCAGGTCTCCCTTGGACGGGAAGGGAAAGGGAGAGGGATGGGAGTGAACGGTTCCTTTAATGCTCTCATCGTGAGGAAGCAAGGTTAAGTCGAAGTACACGGACTTACTCCCGAAGTACCCCTTAGGGACTATTAGGACTTCCTCAAAAACTCCATTCTTTTCCCTCAGCAATCCGGCGAACTCATTCGGGTAAAATGACCTTGCAAGCTCGAGGAGGTAGTCAAGGAGCTCTCTCCTTATTTTTACTTTCACTTTGATCACTGCTCTCAAACTTTATAAGACCTAGTTAAAAAGGTTAAGTGGCGAGAGTGAGATGGGCGAGGAGAGAATGGATCTTGGAATTGAGTTTGAGACTACTGAGGAGATTCCCGTCCCCGAAAGGTTAATTGATCAGGTGATAGGTCAAGATCATGCTGTTGAGGTTATAAAAACTGCCGCAAAACAGAGAAGGCACGTCCTTTTAATAGGAGAGCCCGGAACGGGTAAGTCAATGCTTGGCCAGGCAATGGCCGAGCTATTACCTACGGAGAACCTTGAGGACATTCTCGTCTTCCCAAATCCAGAAGATGAAAATATGCCAAGGATAAAGACGGTTCCGGCCTGCCAGGGGAGAAAGATAGTTGAGGAGTACAGGAAGAAGGCGAAGGAGCAGGAAAATATAAAGTCCTACCTATTGTTCTTCGTGTTCTTCATAGTCGCAATGGCAATATTCGTGAGCAGGGGAGATCCAAACACAATCCTGCTGGGAGTTTTCGTGATTCTCGTAGCTTTGATGGCCGTAGCAAACATGAGGTTTAAGACTCAGGCTCTAGTTCCAAAGCTGTTGGTTGACAACTGTGGAAGAAAGAAAGCGCCCTTTGTCGACGCTACAGGAGCTCATGCGGGCGCTCTCCTTGGCGACGTGCGTCATGATCCGTTTCAGTGTTTTAGCGGTTATGAGACCGTATTTTTGAGAATAAATGGAGAAGAAAAGAGAATTAAGGTAAAGGAGTTCGTTGAAGAGGTTTTAAGATCACCATCTGGTGAGGGATTTGACGGAAGTATAAAGATAACCTATAAAGACCTCCAGAATGACAACGTTGAGATACTTACCGATAAGGGTTACGTTAAGTTGCTCTACGCGAACAAGAGAGAGGGAGAGCAGGAGATACTGAAGATAACAAATCTGGAAAAGGACTACTGGCTTTCTGTAACCCCAGATCACAAGGTCTACACTAGGGAGGGAATTAAGGAAGCTCAAGACCTGACTGAGAACGATGAAATAGTAAGGAAACCTGTAGTGATTCTTGACGAAGTCGACATTGGGAGAACCTATGGTGAGGAAGAAAAGCTTAAGGACTACAGAAGATGGGAGGAGTTTAAGGCCGAAAATCCTGGGGTTGGATATAAGAGAGCGGCAAAGGTTCTCAACATAAAAGAGAGCACCGTGAGATGGTGGGACTCCGGTTCAAAGCCCCAATCAGTTAAGCTTGTTGAGGAACTTAGGGCCCTCAACTTGCTACCTCTCAAAGATGACGATCCCAGGCTTCAAAAGATAGCCCTCATCCTGGGTGCCCTCTTCAGCGATGGAAGCATTGACAAGAACTTGAACACCCTAAGCTTCATCTCCAGTGAGAGGGAGGCAATAGACAGGTTTGTTTCAATATTGAAGGAGCTGTTTGGAGAGTTTGAGTTCGAGATTAAGGAGAATAGAGACTCCTACGGGAAGAGCATACTCTTTAGAACGTGGGACAGGAGAATAATAAGGTTCTTTGTGGCCTTGGGTGCCCCAGTCGGAAACAAGACTAAGATTAAGTTGACCCTACCATGGTGGGTTACACTAAGGCCTTCACTTTTCATATCATTCCTTGATGGTTTCTACAGTGGTGACGGCTCAGTTCCAAAGTTTGCTAAGTACCCTGATGGCATAAGGTTCCATGGAACAATGGAGGTAGCTCAAATAGCAGAGAATCCGAGGGATAAGGAGGAGTTCTTCGAGGAGATAGCTTGGTACCTTAGGTACCTTGACGTTGATGCGAGGGTGAGGGTCGATGCCCTCAACGACGGTAGGTACAAGGTCAGGTTGATGCTTTCGCACTCCCTTGAGAACGTGATGAAATTTGCTGAGCTTATTCCTCTGACACTTTCTCCCTCGAAGGGAGAGAGGCTCCTTAAAGAAATTGAAAAGTACCTTAGCGAGATAGGAGGCTCAAAGTACTCCGAAAGAGAGGTCGAACTGCAGAAGTGGTTCGAGAGGATAAAGAACGGCGAAAAGAAGAAGTTTATCGTCATAAAATCAAAGACTCCTATTACATACAATGTAACAACCGAGACCGGCAACCTCCTAGCTAATGGTTTGCTAGTTAAGAACTCCGGAGGTTTGGGAACCCCAGCCCACGAGAGGGTTGAGCCGGGAATGATACACAGGGCCCATAAGGGAGTCCTCTTCATAGACGAGATCGCAACCTTGAGCCTGAAGATGCAGCAAAGCCTACTTACTGCAATGCAGGAGAAGAAGTTCCCAATAACTGGGCAGAGCGAACTCTCAAGCGGAGCAATGGTTAGAACTGAGCCAGTCCCCTGTGACTTCATCCTCGTCGCGGCAGGTAACCTCGATACGATAGAGAAAATGCATCCTGCTTTGCGCTCGAGGATAAGGGGTTACGGTTACGAGGTCTACATGAGGACTACGATGCCCGACACCCCCGAGAACAGGAGAAAGCTAGTCCAGTTCGTAGCCCAGGAAGTCAAGAAGGACGGAAGAATTCCGCACTTCACGAGGGATGCCGTGGAGGAGATAATTAGGGAGGCCCAGAAGAGGGCTGGAAGGAAGGGTCATCTCACCTTGAGGCTCAGAGACCTCGGTGGTGTTGTCAGGGCTGCGGGTGACATTGCGGTGAGGAAGGGCAAGAAGTACGTAACCAGGGAGGACGTTCTCGAGGCTCTCAAGCTCGCTAAACCACTCGAGAAGCAGCTCGCGGATTGGTACATAGAGAGGAAGAAGGAGTACCAGGTAATAAGAGTTAAGGGCGGTGAGGTAGGTAGGGTCAATGGCTTAGCTGTAATTGGAGAGATGAGCGGTATCGTCCTTCCAATAGAGGCTATAGTCGCTCCAGCGGCGAGCAAGGAGGAGGGCAAGATAATAGTCACAGGAAAGCTTGGTGAGATCGCTAGAGAGGCAGTTCAAAATGTTTCAGCTATAATAAAGAGGTACAAGGGTGAGGACATAAGCCGCTATGATATCCATGTCCAATTCCTACAGACGTACGAGGGTGTCGAAGGTGACTCAGCAAGCATAAGCGTTGCCACCGCAGTAATCTCTGCATTAGAGGAAATCCCGGTGAGGCAGGACGTTGCAATGACGGGTTCTCTGAGTGTGAGGGGTGAAGTCCTGCCAGTTGGAGGTGTAACTCCAAAAATTGAGGCGGCAATAGAGGCTGGAATAAAGGAGGTAATAATCCCCAAGGCCAACGAGAAGGATGTCTTCCTAAGTCCGGACAAGAGGGCAAGGATTAAGATAATTCCTGTTGAGAGGATTGATGAAGTGCTTGAGATAGCCCTTGTGGAGAGCAAGAAAAAGAGGGAGCTGATTGAGAAGATAAGGAAGAGCCTTCCCATGGGGGTTGCCGAAAATGCTGGTGGCGAAGCCGTGCACGAGCATGGGGGGAGTTCTGGTTCAGCTGTACCTCTGGAAGGAGATAAAGCTTGACATATCAAAGCTCGCAAACGAGATGAAAGCTAAGGGGTACAAGGTGAAGACCTTAATCCCCGGGTTAATGCTCGTCGTTGAGTTCGAGGGTTATGAGGTCAGCGTTTACCCAAGTGGCAAGATAATAATTAAGGAACTTAAAGATGAAAAGAAGGCCGAAGAGATGGCGAGGAAGATATACGAGATGGCGGGGGTAAGTATTGAAGATTGAGCTTCTCCTTCTCTCGATAGTTTTTATCTGGGATGGCTACTTCTTCCTCCGCTATATCTTGGGTCTACTTAGGGGTTACAAGACGGTGAAGTGGAGTCCTACAGTTTCCGTGGTAATCCCGGCCTATAATGAGGAGGAGAACATAGAGAGAGCTATAAGAGCAGTTCTTGAGCAGGACTATCCCGTCAAAGAAGTCATAGTTGTGGATGATGGGAGCGAGGATGGAACTTACGAGAAGGCTAAATCCATTAATGATCCCAGGGTTAAAGTCGTAAGGGTTAAGCATGGAGGAAAAGTCTGGGCCCTTAATCAGGGTATCAAGCTCGCAACTGGGGAGGTAATAGTTACTACCGACGCCGATTCCTTTATGGCGAAGGATGCCGTAAGGAGGTTGCTTGAAAGGTTTTATTCTCCAGATGTTTTAGCTGTCGGTGGCCAGATAAGGGTTGTCATTGAGTCCTTCCTTACTCTAGTTCAGGACATAGAGCACCTAAGGATCGCAATGTACAGGAGGGCGAGGGAGCTTGAGGATCTAACTTTGGCACCTGGGCCCCTTTCCGCTTACAGGAGGGATGCTTTGCTTAAGATAGATGGGATAGTAAATAGTCAGGTTGAGGACTACGCAACGACTAAGACTTTAAAGAAGCTTGGCAAGGTTGTCTACGCCCCGAAGGCGAAGCTTTTCACTCGAATGCCGATAACACTTCGTGAGCTGTGGGAACAAAGGAAGAGGTGGTTTCTCGGGGATCTAGCTCACCTAGAGCCTAAGGATTATGCAATGCTATTCCTGGGAGACTTCATTGCTCTTTTAGATATAACCCTCCCAATAATTTTTCTAACAAAAGGTGAATATATATTCTTGCTAGCTTTTATAGTATTTGAAGTCTTTACAATGCTTCTTCCAATTATATTTGAGGGTGGAAAAGTCATTGAAGCTCTTCTTTTCCCGATAGTGCTTTGGTTCTTGGCCCTCTTCTATTTTACGTTGCACATGTATGGCTATTTGGCAAAGTTGAGCACAAAAACTTTTAAACACTTTTATTGAAATCACGTCACTGGGAGTGGTATAATCGGAGGGAGGCCCTATGAAGTTCTCAGTTCTGAAGCTTGATGTAGGGAAGAAGGAAGTGGAATTCAAGGAATTCGAGAAGGAAGATGTCTACGGTATAATCGACTACGGAATCCACGTTCACAACGAGCTCAAGACGTACGAAGTAGATCCCTATGATCCAAGGAACGTTGTAATAATGGGGAGAGGTCCCTTTGCCGGTTCAGCCCTCCCAGGATCTCATAGGTTGATGTTCTTCTTTAGATCACCCCTTTATGGAACTCTCTTTCCCTCGGCAATGGGTGGCGCGGCCTATCAGTTCCAGCACGTTGGTGTTGACTTCGTTGAAATTCACGGTAAGGCGGAGAAGCCCGTCGTTGTAATACTTAAGAACGATGGAGAAAACCTGAGCGTTGACTTCTATGAGATGGAGCTTGAGAAGGTCATGGAAATATGGAAGGACTACAAGGGCGAGGAGGGTGTTTATGCATTAACACAGTACCTCCTCGATAACTTCGCCGAGCAGTTTAAGGGGATGGAGTTCAGGATTGCCGTTGTAGGCCCTGCCGCCCTGAACAGCAACTATGGAGCAATATTCTCCCAAGCACTAAGGAATGGAAAGAGGATGGTTGGTAGCGAAGACTGGGCAGCGAGAGGAGGTTCAGGTAGCGTCCTTTTGAGGGCGCACAATGTTGTCGCAATAATCTTCGGTGGAAAGAAGAGGAAGAGGGAGTTCCCCGGGGAGAACATAGGTGACTTCAAGAATGCAAAGGGCATCGTTGAAGGAGTTCACAAGAAGCCCTACAATGAAGTCATAACAAATGCAACCGTCAAGTACAGGTTCAATCCTAAGCTCAACACCGGTGGTACCTTCGGCGGGAATTATCCGGCTGAGGGAGATCTAGTTCCGATCCTCAACTGGCAGATGCCCTACATCCCCAAGGAGGACAGGATAAAGATCCACGAGCTCATAATGAAGCACTACTGGGAGCCCTTCAACGAGGAATCAATAAAGCCCAAGAACTGGACGATGTGTGGGGAGCCCTGTCCTGTTGTCTGTAAGAAGCATAGAAAGGGCCATCATGTCGAGTACGAACCTTATGAAGCCAACGGACCTCTCAGCGGTAGCATTGCCCTACACGCTAGTGACATAAGCGTTCACGCTGTCGATGCTATGGGCTTTGATGCGATAGAGTTTGGAGGAACAGCCGCATGGGTTCTTGAGCTCGTCTATAGGGGATTGCTCAAGCCCGAGGAAGTTGGAATTAGCGCTAAGCCTGAATTCAGCAAAGATGCATTAATCCAGAACCCTGTGGAAACAAGTGAGCTTAATGCCAAGCTTGTCGCTGAGCTAGCTCATGCGGTTGCCTTCGCGAAGACTGAAATAGCTAAGATAATCGGTCTCGGCAAGAGGAAGGCGAGTGCAATTCTTGATGAGAAGTTCAAGGATAGGCTTAACTATGGCGAGTCATTCAAGGACTACGCCGTCTTTACGCCACTTGGAGAGGACGGAGAGATCAACCCAACGATGTACTGGGCAATTGGAAACTACATTCCATTACCAATACAGGGAAGGTACTGGACGTTCTATGAGTTTGGTGTCTTCCTAGAACCTGAGGAATTAGCAAGCAAGATCGTCTCCTCAGCCCTCTGGGAGTTCTGGTATGATAACATCGGCTGGTGTAGGTTCCACAGAAGGTGGCTGAAGCCTGTTCTTAAGGCCCTTTTCATGGAGGCTTATGGGATCAACGTTGATATGGAAGAGCACGCCAAGAAGCAGCTAAGGAAGCTAATAGAATACGCCAAGAGGGCTGGATACACTCCAGTCTTCTGGGATAGCATGAGGGTAATCGATCTGGTAGCTACCGGTAGCAAGGAGTTTGGTAACGAGAAGTGGGCCAAAAAGTTTGAGAAAGATAAGATAGGAACCGCTAGGGAGTACCTCAAGAAGGTTCTCGATGCGTACAGCCAGATACTTGGCGTTGATTGGAACATTTAATTTAAATATCCTTTATCTTTACCATTCTTGGTGATGCTATGATCAAGGCGGTATTTTTTGACTTCGTTGGGACTTTACTCAGCAATGAGGCTGAAGCTGAGACTCACCTTAAAATAATGGAAGAGGTCGTAAAGGGAACCAATATAGATCCAAAGGAGCTTCTCGGAAAGTATGAAAGGCTAACGAGGGAGGCCTTCTCAAGCTATGCAGGAAAGCCGTTCAAGCCAATAAGAGTAATAGAAGAGGAGATCATGGAGAGGCTTTCCCAGGAATATGGAATAAAGTTCCCTGAGAACTTCTGGGATATCCATTTAAAGATGCACCAAACTTATGGAAGGCTTTACCCAGAAGTGGTTGATGTCCTTAAGGAATTAAGGAGTAAGGGCTACCATGTTGGCTTGATAACGGATTCTGACAATGACTACCTTAAGGCCCACCTCGAAGCCTTGGGAATTCTTAACCTGTTTGATTCGATAACGACGAGCGAGGAAGCAGGCTTCTTTAAGCCCCATCCCAGGGTCTTTGAAGTTGCATTAAAGAAAGCTGGAGTCAGGGGAGAAGAAGCCATATACGTCGGAGATAATCCAGTTAAGGACTGTGGAGGGGCTAGGCAGTTGGATATGCTCTCAGTTCTAGTAGATAGGACGGGAGAAAAGAGGGAGCTTTGGAAGGAGTGTGAGTTCGTAGTTTCCGATCTAAGGGAAGTAATAAAAATAGTAGAAGAATTTAGCGGTCAGTAACGGCAGGGTTCATCACCTTTCAGGGGTAGCAAATTTCATCATTCCAACCTTTTCTTTGCTTCAATTATCCTCTGTATAAACGTTATCCATGCGAGTATTGCAACTAAGTATACCCCCACCCATACAGCGTTCAGTAGCGCTGTTACTATTATGATTATCAACCTTTCCCCCCTCTCCGCTATTCCCACGGCCAAGGTTCCAGAGCCGGCGAGCTCTGCTCTACATCTAGTATAGCTGACCATGTAAGATCCAATAAGGGCCAAAAAAGCTACCCTCCAATCTACTAATTCTCCCAGGGCTATTCCGAACAAGACTGCAGAATCGCTTAGCCTGTCTAGGGTTGAATCGAGGAAACCTCCAAACCTCGTAACTCTCCCGGTAAGCCTTGCAAGGGAACCGTCGAGGGCATCTACAAACGAGCCGAATATTAGTATTATCCCGGCGATAATCTGGTTGCCAAGGTAAAACTCATAGGCAGATAAGAGGGTTATTAAAAGGCCAACGATGGTCAGCTGATTTGGAGTTATCCCGACTTTAGCCATTGGACTTGCTATCTTCTCTAAGTACTTTCTTGTTACTGGTCTTAGCCTGCTCAGCATCTTCTTTAACCTCCACTACCTTCTTGCCCCTTGCCTGTGGGATTATCTTCAGCTTTGCGTTTTTAAATTCCTTTCTGAGCCCCTTGCCCTCTAGTAATCTGTCAAGGAAGACTGCCAAAGCTGCAACTTCACTGTGGGGCTGATTTCCTATGGCCACATTGTAGTCTGCTAGCTCGTAAACCTCCCTGGGAACTTTCTCGGCTCCTACTATTATCATGAAATCATGACCTTCCCTCAACTTCTCTTTCAGTTCGTCGATGACGTCATCTATGTGCAGTCCGTACATCGTTAGGTGAACCTTAATGCCATTAAACTCCTTCATTCTCTTCTTCCAACTCCTATCGAACTCTATAAAGAAGGGACCTCCCCATCTCCTGACTACGTCCTCAACACTCTCCTTTACCTTTTCATCTTTTTCCTCACTTATTATAACTACCCCATCGGCCCCAAAAGCCCTAGCAGTTAGAGCTACGTGGGTCGTTATCCTTTTGTCCCTCTCCGGCCTATGGCCAAGCCTCAGAACCACTATCATCGATAATCACCTGTACGTCATAAGGAGTTTCTCCCAGTAAACTCTAAAGTCTTCCTCCCATTTTATGTCATAGTAGAACTCATAAAATGCCTTAATCGTTCCACTGAGTTTTTCTACGCTAACGGTGTTTAATAGATTCTCAACCTCATCTGGGCTCCCAGAGGTAAATAAGAATAGTGCGAATATTCTTTCATTTTCAGAGTCGAGGAGTGCCAATAGCTCCTTTACCTTCATATAAGTCCTCTTGTCTAACCTGTTGTAGAGGGCATTTAGCAGGCTTTTCTTGGTTATGCCTAGGTATAGCTGTGTCAGTTGTTCGTGGTTATGGGGATCTCCTCCAGGTTCTATCGCAACAAGTTTGTTGTTGAATATCCCTATTTCTTGATAAATTGTCGGGAACCACCTGCTTGAAATGAATTCCTCTCTCGTCCCAAAGAACATGTGCTTGAAGTCTATAACGTACCATTTTCCGGAGATATAGGCTTCAACAAACGGGAATTCCGTACAATCTACGCCATTGTACACGCTAATTACCCTTGCCGGCACGTTGATTGATCTTAGGTAGGCCACCATTAGGAGGTTCGCCTCTATGGGCGATAGAGTTGTCGAATTTTGGAGTACCTGGGGGTTAAGGATCGAAACCCCCTTGTCTTCGAACGTGAAGTGCGTGAAAATATAATTAAAGATTGCTTTTGCTGCCTCTATATCGGACTTTGAACCATTTATTATGGGCATTATACTTTCCCTGAGTGCTTGCCTGTTAATTATTGATGTTGATCCATAAACGTTCTCCCAGTACCTGTCCACGATCGAGTCCATAAATACCCATTCCGATATATTCCCGTACGCCTCCCTTATTTCTTCCTCAGATAACATCCAGGGTTGCCATAGAACGGTAATCTCTTTTTCTGAAACCTTCTTTCCTATCCCCATTTGAGAACCGTACTCAAGGATAACAAATATTCTCGCCCTTTCAAATTCTGGGGGAGTCTTAACCTTAAGTAAAAATGTGTATGTGGAATTTGGGGGCACTGTGACTGATCCTTTTGGAGCCTCAATTATCTTCAGACCCCCTGCGTTCACCTCCAAGTTAATCACCCTAATGTCGGACTGAAGGTTATTGGTGACGGCAATTGGAATTGTTATTATCTTACCCCCGTACGTCTGATTTGGAGCTAGGATCCTTATATTGACCTTAGAATTCTTATCCGTCTTATTCACGACTTTTATCCTCGTCTCGTATATGTTTCCCCTCCAAGTTCTGTGAAGTTCATCCACTATATCTAAGTACACTTTGAGCGTGTAAGTTCCCGGGATTGCCGGTCCCTTAATAGTCCATATCAACTTAGTTGACTCTCCGACTTTAAGGGGGGAAGTAAGTTTGGGGGATCCCACTAGTATGAAATCATCACCCTCTATCTGAAGGTTCGCTGCCAGAATGCCAACCTTCCCTGTATTATTAATCGTTACTATTAAATGGAAAATGTCCCCTGGGCCTATAACGTTCGTATCAAGCTCAAACTTAACCTCAGCAGGGGGCTTTATCAGACATCCAAATGATAGTGATATCAATATTACCACGATAAGCTTTAAATGTTTCATAACTTCACCATATGATTTTTGGAGTGATGTTTAATAAAGTTTGTGAAGTTAAAGATACCGAGGGTGTGTTAACATGATAACCATAACAACGGACTTCGGCCTGAGAAACCCCTATGTAGGTGAAATGAAGGTTGCAATGCTGAGGATAAATCCAGAGGCAAAAATAGTCGATATCACGCATTCCATAACTAGGCACTCAATAGTTGAGGGCTCGTTTGTGATTGAGCAGGTTGTTAAGTACGCACCCCCAGGAACTATTCATGTTGGAGTTATAGATCCTGGGGTTGGAACCGAGAGGAGGGCAGTGGTAATAGAAGGAGAACAGTGGTTGGTAGTTCCCGACAATGGTTTGGCAACGCTACCAATGAAACATATAAAACCGAAGAAGGCCTGGGAGATTGATTTTGAAAGGATAAGGAAGTTTACCGGGTGGAAGATTAGCTCCACATTCCATGGTAGGGACATTTTTGGTCCAGCTGCTGCTTTGATCGATAAAGGTATCGGGCCGGAGGAATTTGCAAAAGAAATTCCTCTAGACAGCCTCCTAACTTTGAATCTAAAGCCGGAAGTTAATGATAATGTGTACACGCTTACCGTAATATACGTGGACGACTTCGGGAATGTAATACTCAACCTTGAAAATTATGAGAGGCCCAAGGAAGTCGAGCTCGTAGATTTTGGGTTGAAAATACCCTACCTGGACACCTACGCTCAAGCGGAAAAAGGAGAGCTCTTAGCACTTCCTGGGAGCCATGACTACCTGGAGATAGCCGTTAACCAAGGATCGGCCGCTGAGGTCCTGAACCTAAAGGTTGGAGATAAGGTTAGAGTTAAGCTATGGAGGTGAGAGTATGAGGGGTCTCTTCGTTGGAAGGTTTCAACCCGTCCACAATGGCCACATAAAAGCTTTAGAATTCGTCTTCTCTCAGGTGGATGAAGTGATAATTGGGATAGGAAGTGCCCAGGCAAGCCACACCCTTAAGAACCCCTTTACGACGGGAGAGAGAATGGAGATGCTCATAAGGGCCTTGGATGAGGCGGGCTTCAAGAAGAGGTACTACCTAATTCCCCTCCCAGACATAAACTTCAACTCCATATGGGTTCCGTACGTTGAAGCCATGGTTCCAAAGTTTGAGGTTGTATTCACGGGAAATTCACTAGTTGCCGAGCTTTTCAGGGAGAGAGGGTATAAGGTTATAGTTCAGCCAATGTTCAGAAAGGACATACTCTCCGCAACCGAGATAAGGAGGAGGATGATCGAGGGAGAGCCCTGGGAAGATCTCGTTCCCAAGAGCGTGGCCGAGTACATAAAGGAGATTAGGGGGGTTGAGAGAATTAGGATGCTCGCGACTAACTTGGAATCCTCGGAGAAAGAGCTCTAGGCCCCAATAAGGATTCCCGAGTATTAGGTGGTTGATATGGACGATATATATAGAAGGCTGAAGGAGATGTTAAGGGCCGATATAATAGACTTAGAGTTCGATGGGGAAAAGATAATAGTTTACGTCCCAAAGGATCAAGTTAGGATTGCAGTCGGGACTGGAGGTGCAGCGGTTAAGGCTGCAGAACTCGTCCTTGGCAGGAAAATCGAGGTGCGGGCGAGATGAGAAAGAGAGAACTTGAGGATTTGGCTATATCTTTCATCGTTTTATTGCTCATATTCTCAGACTTTAGGCCTAGGTTAATGCTATTCGTAGCTCCGGCCCTCTTCACGGCATTTGTCCTTCACGAACTTGCCCATAGACAGGTAGCGAGGCACTATGGGTACGTAGCATATTACAAGAGGTGGGACTTTGGAATAGCGGTGGCACTCGTTCTGGGGATGCTTTCCAAGCTCTTAACGGGATCTTCCTGGGTTTTCGCAGCCGTAGGTGCCGTGTACATCTACGCTCCCTACCAGTACTGGCAGGACAGAAGGAGCGAGGGTATGATAGCCCTGGCAGGTCCGTTAACTAACATTTTGGTCGCAATCACTGCTATAGCAATCCTTAAGGTAGTCTCAATGAATCCCTATGCTTGGCTACTCTTATCGTACATGGCCCACGTTAACGCTTGGCTAGCCTTCTTCAACCTCCTACCTTTTCCACCACTTGATGGGTTTAAGGTGTTCAAGTGGAACCCTGGTTACTGGGCGGTTCTTGAAGGCCTATCATTCATGCTTTACCATGTTTAAATGCTCCAACCTCCCAATCTTTCTAAAACCTTTTTAGCCATTTTAAGTCCAATGTTAACGCTTTCCTCTATTCCTTTCCCTTTAACCAAACCAGCCAAGAATCCACCCGCGAACGCATCCCCAGCTCCCGTTGGGTCTACAACCTTAGCGGGCAACGCTGGAAACTCTTGAAATTCCCCGTCATATACTAAAACACCTTTATTCCCCCTGGTTATCACAATAATCTCCGCACCCCAGGAGTGAAGTTCTTCTGCGGCCTTCTTAACCTCCTTATGTCCCGTGAGGATCTCAGCTTCGACTTCATTTGGAAATATCACATAGCTTTTCGATATTATCTCCTTAACGAGCTCCTTCTCTTTCCTGTAGTCTTCGTAGTAAGTTGGACTGAAATCCAAGCTTATCTTCCTCTCACTCAGTCTATTCACGAGTTTTAATTGTTCCTTTAGAGGAGTTGGGGCTATATGGAAGATCTTTGCCATTAGGTAATCCTGGGGAATTGAAACTTCTCCCATCCTCTCTGCAACTCCCACTTCAACTGGAGCTTCAACGCTTCCATCTTCCCTATAGATCATCCAAACGTGGAGCGTTTTACCAGGCAAAATCTGGACTCCTCTAACGTCCACATGCTTGGAGAGCTTCTCCAGCCATTCCCCTGGGAAATCCGTTCCTATCTTAGTCACTAAGCCAACCTTTGCGCCCGCTAGGGAGGCTGATATCGCTACATTGGCTCCAGCTCCTCCTGGGGTCTCGATCTTCTTTCCATCAGGTAGAATTATCGTGTCTATTGATAGATGACCTACAACGACAAGCTCTACCATTTTCCTTCCCCGTAGAACGTTTAGATTGACATTGAAAAGATTTTAAAGAGAGGCATTAAGAGTGTTTTGGTGGTTCCATGGAAGAAGTCTTCCAGAACGAGATAATCAAGGAGATCTTAGCTAAATACAGGAGGATTTGGGCTATAAGTCATGCACAAAGCGTTCTTAGCTGGGATCTCGAAGTAAACATGCCCAAAGAGGGAATTATGGAGAGATCAGTGGCCCAGGGAGAGCTCTCAGTCCTCTCCCAGGAACTCCTACTAAGGCCAGACTTCGTTGAGCTGGTTGAGAAGGCCAAGGATCAGGAGCTCAACGAGTACGAGAAGGGAGTAGTTAGGGTCCTCGATAGGTCTATTAGAATAACCAAGTCATTCCCACCCGAGTTCTTAAGGGAGGTAAGCGAAGTTACAGCCCAAGCCACAAAGGCCTGGGAGGAGGCTAAGGCCAAGGATGATTTCTCGAAGTTTGAGCCCTGGCTCGACAAGATAATTGACTTGGCAAAGAGGGCCGCTGACTACCTGGGCTATGAGGAAGAACCCTATGATGCTCTCCTTGACTTGTATGAGGAGGGACTAAGGACTAAGGACGTAATTAGGATGTTCGATAAGCTTGAGAAGGATCTCAAACCACTGCTCGACAAGATATTAGAGGAGGGCAAAGTTCCCAGGGAGCATCCCCTAGAGAAGGAGAAGTACGAGAAGGAGTGGATGGAGAAGGTTAACCTCTGGATCCTCGAGAAGTTCGGCTTCCCGCTTGGCACAAGGGCTAGGATAGACATTTCAGCCCACCCATTCACTACGGAGTTTGGAATCAAAGATGTGAGGATCACCACGAGATATGAAGGCTTCGACTTCAGGAGGACTGTCCTCAGCACGATCCACGAGTTTGGGCATGCCCTCTACGAGCTCCAGCAGGACGAGAGGTTCATGTTCACCCCCATCGCGGGAGGCGTTAGCCTGGGAATACACGAGAGCCAAAGCAGGTTCTGGGAGAACGTAATTGGAAGGAGCAAAGAGTTCGTCGAGCTACTCTATCCAGTGCTTAAGGAGAATCTCCCGTTCATTGAGGAGTACACGCCCGAGGATGTCTACCTGTACTTCAATATGGTGAGGCCTGACTTCATAAGGACTGAAGCCGATGTAGTTACGTACAATTTCCACATAATCCTGAGGTTCAAGCTCGAGAGGATGATGCTGAACGAGGGAGTTAAGGCCAAGGATCTTCCTGAGCTCTGGAACGAGGAGATGGAGAGACTCCTCGGCATAAGGCCGAAAACGTACAGGGAGGGAATACTTCAGGACATACACTGGGCCCACGGTAGCATAGGCTACTTCCCCACTTACAGCATAGGGACGATACTCGCGGCACAGCTCTACTACCACATGAAGAAGGATTTGGACGTTGAGGCAAAAGTTGCTGAGGGAGACTTCGAGCCGATAAAGGCATGGCTCAGGGAGAAGATACATCGCTGGGGCTCAATTTATCCGCCTAAGGAGCTACTTAAGAGGGCCATCGGAGAAGAAATGGATGCAGAGTACTTTATCAGGTGGGTTAGGGAGAGGTACCTCTAACCTTTATTTCTCTTTTTGGAGGGTGTGGACAGTGAATGAGAATTTTACAGATGTTACAGTAGAGTGGGCTCGAAAGTACATTGAGCGTTATCCCGAAAAGAGAGATAAAGTCATTGAGGGGCTTTGAACTACGCGAGGGGATATTATAAGGTTCTCACCGGAAAAGAATTGCCTCAAGACCTTGTGTTGGTTGTAGAAGAGAGGCTTAGGAAAGAATTTTAATTTTATGTGATTAATTAATGCTAGGTAATGCTTAAATATGATGCATGTGTTCAGTGTACTGGGTGCAGTAAAGTGGTGAAAACTATAACGATATCCGATGATGTGTATGAAGAGCTGGTTAGGATAAAGGGGAATAGATCATTTAGTGAATTACTTAGGGATCTTCTCAGAGAGAAGAAGGGGAATATAGATATTTTGAAGCATATTTGCGGTATCTTCAGTGAGGAGGAGTACGAGGAAACAAAGAAGAGGCTTAAAGAAATTGAGGAGGAGTTTGAGAAATGGGGGCAGTCCTTGATACGAACATAATACTCGAGCTTGGTAGAAAAGGTGGAGGAAGAGATATTTTCGAGAAAATATCATCTATTGACAATACTTTTTACATAACTTCTATAACAAAATTCGAAGTTCTTATAGGGTTCCCCAGAAAGGACGAACTAATGTGGTTGGAGTTACTTCCTGAGCTTCCTTTTGACGGTAAATGTGCTGAAGTGGCCTCTTATATACATAGAAAATTACGAGAAAGGGGAACTCCTTTATCCCTCCGAGATCTGTTTATAGCATCCATAGCAATCGCCAATAATTTGGCGTTAATAACAATGGACGAAGACTTTACCGTCTTGAGGGATATGGGATTCGAGATCCATCTTATAAAGGGGGAATTTTAATGAAGTTTAGCCACTTCATAAAATCTTTTAAGGAACCAATGATAGCCCTAAGCAACGCCCCCTACAGGGGAGGGCTAACCAAGGCTAACGGCTTCTTCTTCATGATGGTTCACGAGAACTACTCCGGAAACTACAAGAAAGATTGCAGAAGGTTCGAAGAGGAGCACAACCTCAAGAACTTCGTTGGCTTCATGACTGCGGCTGATGTGGAAAAGGTACTCGCGGTGGCAAAGAAGGGTAGCGTCACAGCTTACGTTACGGCCGGAATAACTAATCCCGCAATAGCCGGTGATGAACCTCCCCCTTGGAGCCCGGGAACCATAAATATTGCCTTGGTAATAGAGGAAGGACTAACGGTTGGAGCTCTCGTGAACGCGGTGATGACGGCTACGGAGGCAAAAACCTACACCCTCTTGACGATGGGCTATAAAGCCACTGGAACGACGAGCGATGGAATCGGGGTTTTCGCGTTTGAAGGGGATATTGAGTGGGCCGGAACTGCAACTAGACTTGGAATAAACATTGGAAAAGCAGTGAGGAAAGCTTTGGAGGAAAGCATAAAGAAGTGGTGCGAACTCTAACTCTTCGTCCTCATAAGCTTCTCGTACAGCTCTTCAACCTTTCTTGAGACGTCCTCAGGCGAAAATCCTGCCTTTACCGCTAACCAAGTGGCTCCTCCAGCTCCAACACCTTCCTTCACGTAGCCTCTTTCGTAATCCTGGAGCCCTTTGAACTTGCTATTAGAGAAGTCCAAGTCGGCCGAGTAAGTTATTATCCCTATCTCCCTAGCGGTCTCGACGAAGGTCGCACTTTTATCCTGAACTATCCACTTGGTGGTGGCTATCATGAACCTGTCCATGTCCTCCCCTAGAGCCTTTAACACGGCAGCAACAGCCAGCATCTGGGTTCCCCCGGCGAGCACTACGCTCTTTCTGAATCCTAGCGATAATCCAACAACTGTTGCGATCATTGGATCTCCGAACTGCCTTATCGCTTCTATTGGCTTATCCTTTAGGCTCCCTTTTTCCATTCCGACTCTCTTGAATCCCTCCTCTATTACCTTCCTCTTAAGTTCCTGGGGATTTGATGGCGAGGCTGAGGATGTTTTTGCTTCGTAACCTAGGGCCCATAGAACGGCCTGAGCGGTTGTTGTTCCTCCTGGGGTTGACTCCCCTATTACCAGCTCCTCTATGTTAGCCTTGTTCAGCTCTTCCCCAAGTAACTTGGCCCTCTCAATTATTTCCTCAACTTCTGGAAGTGCAGGTTCTCTCCTGAAGTCCCTCCCAACCTTGTCGCTGATGTGAACGTGGGGAAGCATCGGAGGCAGGTAAGTTCCTCCCCTAACCACGAGAATCGGAAACTTGGCAAGTTCCTTTGCTGCCTTGGTTATTATGGCTGGAGTTGGATGCCCCTCGGGGGTTACGGGTATCGCGTCTATAATCTTGGGCTTTTCATAGAAGAGGTACTCAGCATCTGCAGGAGGAGTAAGCTTTGTCAGCTCGGGAGTTGCTCCCGCAACGCTTATCCCAGGAATTAAGCTTATCTCAGTGTTCCCCAGGACTAGAACGAAGAGGCTCTTCATCCCACCACCGTTGGAGAAATTATCCAAGGATTTATATTCTTTGCTATAACTCATTTTGGGATGGGGAATGGGTAAGGCTTTAATGATCCTGGGGACTTCATCTGGAGCTGGAAAGTCCCTCTTGGCCACTGCCCTATGCAGGATTTTCTCGAATATGGGTTATGACGTTGTCCCCTTCAAGAGCCAGAACATGAGCCTCAACTCCGCGCCAACGATAGAGGGAGGGGAGATAAGCAGAGCCCAGTATTTGCAGGCAATCGCCTGCAGGAAGAAGCCCTCGGTAAAGTTCAACCCCATCCTCCTCAAACCAGAGGGGAACATGAGGAGCCAGGTAGTCTTCATGGGGAAGCCCATTGGAAGCGTTTCAGCAAGGGATTACATGCTGTCCCGGAAGGAGGAGTTGTTTAGGAAAGCAATGGCCGTTCTAGATGAGCTCAAGGAGAAGCACGACCTCGTGATAATTGAGGGGGCCGGGAGTCCCGTTGAGATAAACCTCAAGGACTACGACATAGCGAACACCAGGGTTATGCTCCACGCCAAGGCAAAGGGGATTCTCGTTACGGACATAGACCGGGGAGGCAGTTTTGCATCAATAGTTGGCACGATGGAGCTCCTAAAACCGGAGGAGAAGGAGGCGATAATAGGCTTCGTCTTCAACAAGTTCCGCGGAGATCCCTCACTCCTCGAGCCGGGCTTTGAGTACCTAGAGGAACGCTACGGGAAGCCAACCCTGGGGGTTATTCCCTACGTGGAGCACCGCCTTCCCGAGGAGGATTCTCTCGTGGAGTTTCCAAAGGTTAAGGGCGAGCTCCACATTCAAATTATAAAGCTCCTCCACATGAGCAACTTCACAGATTTTGAACCCCTGCATTGGGCCAATGGAGTTGACTACGTAACTAGGCCTGAGGAAATTAAGGGTGATCTGATAATAATCCCAGGGAGTAAGAATACCGTTGAGGATCTGCTCTGGTTAAGGCGAGAGGGTTTCGAGGATGCTATAATAGAGGCCCACCGCGAGGGTTCGTTCGTGGTTGGAATCTGTGGTGGCTTTCAAATGCTTGGGGAGAAGATAGTTGACAACGTTGAGTCCAAGCGTGGGGTTGTTAAGGGCATTGGTCTTTTGCCCGCAAAAACAGTATTCTCAAAGGTAAAGAGGACGAACCACCTTAAGGCTGAAATCCTGTGGGGGCCTGCCAAGGGTATGAGCGTGGAGGGCTACGAGATAAGGTTTGGTAGGAGCACCTCCAAGAGGCCTTTCTCCATTATAACTGCCGTAAACGGGGCAAAGGCTCTGGAACCCGAGGGTGCCGTTGGCGAGAGGGCGTTTGGAACATACCTCCACGGAATCTTCCACAACTTCTCCTTTACTGAGCGTTTCCTGAACTTCCTTAGGAGGGAGAAAGGTTTGGAGCCGGTATCAATTGAGGAGTGGAGCATAGAGGAGGAGATTGAGAGGTTTGCCAGAATCGTTGAGGAGAACCTTGACATAAAGGGAATTTTAGAAAGGTTAAGCCTATATTGAGTATGGAGCTTTCCTGAAGTCTTCGTCCATCGTGACAATTGTAAGTCCTTTTAGACTGGCTACCGCACATTGATATGTACCGTCAAAACCATTTTTCAAATGTGAATCAACCACAAGGCGATTCAACAATGACATTTGGCAATATGTCTTGGAGGAACTCTAAAAAAGTGTTAGGTTGTCCTAGTCTGGAGAGGATAATTCCAATGGAATGCAAGGTAAAATCGGTAATTGTGAGCTCTCCAGAATGTTCTTTTAGGAATTGTTTGGCTATTTCAGCTTTCCTCTGTTTTAGCAATATTTCAAGAAATACGTTGGTGTCAAAATCAGATATATTTACTCGCCACTCCAAGGCTTTGTGCTGGAGCTCTACTGAGCTCATATTCACGTCTTTTAACTTGCCTTCCCACGTAAATTTGAATTCGTGTCTCTTTTGTTTTCTATACTTTATTTGCATATTCTACGAGCTCTTTTGAGCCTCAAGAGGCAGTTGTGTGAAAATTTTTTAGATATCCTCCATTATTGCCACTTACAAGACTTTTATTCTCCTACTTCCTTAAATCCCTCACTGGACAATTGTCATAATTAAAAGCGTTCCCGCCCTAGTTATTTCGGCAACTGCACCTATGCAGTCTCCGTTAAGCCCTCCAAAGTTCTTAAGGGAAATGTGTATTGCATAAGCTCCTAAAACTAAGCCTAGAAGTGAAACTGTGGCCCTGGGATAGGACACTAAAATGAGGATCACAAGGATGATGTATAGGGCCGTTCCGACTACCATGCTTCTCCTGTTCATACCTTCCATGAAGTACGCTCCAAGTCCCTTTCCCAGGGGCCTCTTTGTCGCTAAGGCCAGTAGCATCGCGTACTTCGAGTTCAGCTCTCCCAAATACAGGGAGTAGAAGGGAGCCCTTTCAAGCGAGTACACCTGAACTAACAAAACAACAACTACCGCGAAAATACCGGCTATCCCTGTATTTACGTCTTTCATTGCCTTTATCTTCCTCTCCCTGTCTCCCTTGACCATTATCCCGTCGGCCCAATCCGCAAGGCCGTCAAGGTGAAGCAGGCCAATGGTGAAGTAGAGGGCCAAAACCGCAAGCAAATTCCCCATCGGCAGTTTGAGGTACAGGATTAGAGTTGGCAGAAGGGAGGTTATAACGGCAACGAGCGGAAAGGCCCAAACTTCCTCCCTGGCCTTTTCAAAGTCACCTTTAATTGGAATCCTCGTCAGGAATGGAGTCAGGTTTCGCATAGTCACTCAACCTCTTCCCCAGCGGACTTCATAATGCGCCTGATTATTGCATCAGAGATCCAGAATCCTTTCTCTCTCAGTTCCTTTAGAACAGGAAATACCTGTTTAATAATTCCTCTCTTTTTTGCCAATAATATCACACCTGCAGTTCCAATGATATTGAGGCCAAGATCCTCTGCAAACTTCCTGGCCTTTAAGTCATCAAGAATGATAATATCAGCATTCAGCTCGAGGGCTAGTGCAATGGCTTCTGCTTCTCCTTTTCCAAGTGAGTAAGAGAGTACTTTCACGAATTTTTCGTCTGAAACTGGTCTTACAATAACCCAGCTTGGGAGTTTTTCTCCGAATTCTTCGGCTACAGCGGGCGGTATTATTATCTCCTCGAAGAGTTTCCGCAAAATGTCAAGATGTCTTATATTTGATAGTCCAATAAGCGGGCTTGTATTGGAAACAACGATCATACAAGACCCTCGACAGTTTTTACGTCTTTTTCTGCCTCTTCTTCAGTGTAGTTAATTGGGATCTTTCTCTTTCTTAATTCATATAGGAATTCCCTAACAGTGAGACCAGCAAATTCAGCAGCTTTTCCTAGACTAAGCTTTCCTTCCCTATATAGTTCAATTGCGGCAAGCAACATTATTTCTTTCTCAGGCTTGGGTCCCAGCAGTCCTTTAATGTCCTCTGGTATTTCCATATTGTTCACCTAATCTTTGTTGTGACGTGTAATTTTATCAGCTTTTATCTTCAAAGAGCTTAGTCATGCACCCAGCTATTAAACCTCCTATCGCATCGTCGAGGAACGGTGGGAGCTCCTTTAATATACCCGGTTTTCTTGTATCGTAGTAGAAGAAGTTGAAGAGGGCGAACTTTCCCCCGATGTACTCGGCTATGTTTATCCCTATCAGTTCGTCCGCAATGAGATTAACGGGATCCCCCTCAACTTTGAAGTTCTCCTCAAGGAGGATTGCGGAAAGCAGGAGGGCTTGAACGTTTATATCTTCAAGGTACCTGAGGAGTAGGGAGTGTAGCTTTTCCTTGATTTTATCTTTGTCTTCCCCTATGTAGAGCTCTAGGGCAGTGTCTATGATTGCTTGTATGGTTATTCCTTTCTCCTCAAGTTTCCTTAAGATCATATTCATTTTCATGGCTTATTCCCCTAGAGTATCTTTAATAGTTCAGGGGGAGAATAAACGACAATCTTGTCTTTAAGGGCGTTCTTTAGTTTTAAATCTCCTGTTAATAAGGGGACTTTAAGTGCTATATAAGGAATACCTTCAGGGTCGGGAGTTATCGCTTTAGCTTCCTCTACTCCCAGCCTCACGATTTCATCCGGAACGGCAATAATTTGTGACTTGATTATATTGAAAATGATATCATATTCTTCTTCCTCTTTCTTCTTAAGCTCCCGCCAGAAGTAAGAGGGAACAAAGAATCTAACAGCTTGTGTAATATGGTTAACAAGGAATAACCTATACGAAACTCCTTTGTTATATAGAGCGGAGAATACGACATTATAATCTAAAGCAACATCCATCTAAATCACTCCATAATATTTTGCAACTTCCCTTGCTACCTCTTTTTTGAGCTTTTCTGCTTCTTCTTCGTCAGTTATTTTATCTTTTTATTATCTCTTCAAACTTTCTTGCCTCTTCTATGGGCTTTTCTAACTCCTCGATGACATCAACGATGAGCTTTCTCTCAAGGGCTTTTCTTAAGTCTTCGTCCCATTCATTTGGGATAGTTAACTTAAAGACTATTTCTCCCATTTTATTTTCACCCTGCACTATTCTTAATTTGTTATGTATATTTACGCTTTGTCTCTCTTAACTGCAATTTTAATAAATGGTGCCCATTTTTCCATCATGGACATTTTAATCTTCGCGCTACTCTGGGATCTGCTCTTGGGGGAGCCTCCCACCAAACTTCACCCGGTCGTGTGGTTTGGTCACTTAATTAGTGCACTTGACAGAAGATGGAAGCGTAGAAGTCCTGCCCTTGACTTCCTCGCTGGATGTTTAGTTGCGTTAGCCGTTATCGCTTTTGCCTTTGCTCTTTCGCTCCTTCCTGGGCATCTTCCGTCCCCCCTGAACTACTTCCTAGCGACTTACCTCCTTAAGTCCTCATTCGCCATAAGAAGCCTCTATGAGCACGTGGCAAGGACGATTACCGAGGATGTAGAGGAGATGAGAAGGGCAGTATCCATGATCGTGAGTAGAAATGTTAAATCACTTGATAGGCCCCACTTAATCTCGGCCTCAATCGAAAGCCTTGCAGAGAACTTGAACGATTCCGTAGTTGCCCCCCTGTTCTACTACCTCCTGTTTGGCCTTCCTGGGGCCCTAATCTACAGGGCGGTGAACACTTTAGATGCGATGATTGGTTATAGGAACGAGAGGTACGAGTACTTCGGTAAATTCTCTGCGAGGCTTGACGATGCCTTGAACTTCATCCCTGCGAGGATTACAGTTCTGCTCTTCCTTCCCTTTGGCCCCAGGAAGGTTATAAGGCACTATAAGCTCGCCAAGTATAAGATAAACTCGGACAAGCCGATAGCCGCGATGTCGGCTATCCTTGGGGTGTGGCTTGAAAAGCCTAGCTATTACAGGTTCCCTGGGAGGGAGCCCCAGCTTGAAGACGTGAAGAGGGCCCTGAGGGTTTACTGGTTAGTTGTGGTTGAGTGGCTACTCTTTGTCCTGCTTTTAAAAGAGTTGGTAGTTGGATTACCAAAATATTTTTAAAGTCTTGGTAGTGCAATTACCAACATGATTGAACACTTCAATCCATGGTGGAGGGGAAGGTTCGAGGATGATGAAGACTACCGAAAGTGGAAGGAGAGTGAGATTAAATGGATACCCAAAGAAATTAGTGAGATTTCTCTTGACTCTTTCTCCCTGAATTTCCTGTTTGGGCCCAGACAAGTTGGCAAAACCACTCTCCTAAAACTCCTGATAAAAAAGCTTCTTGACGAAGAAGTTGACCCAATGGCGGTATTCTACCTGAGGTGTGACTATATTGAGGATTATAAGGAGTTAATTAATGTCTTGGATGAATATTTTGAGATGAGAGAAGTTGAAGGTATTGAAAGCTCTTACATATTCTTGGATGAGATAACGTTCCCAAGGGAGTGGTTTAGAGCGATAAAGCTGTACGTAGACATGGGCAAGTTTAGAAACGATGTCCTGGTTTTGACTGGATCCGTTAGCATGTACCTGAAGGGAGAAGTTGAGACTTTCCCTGGGAGAAGGGGGAAAGGAAGGGATATTATTATGTATCCTTTGAGCTTTAGGGAATTCGTTCGCGTAGCATCTCCTGAAGTCTACAAGAACATCCCGCGGGTTAGCGATCCCTTTGAGGCGGATGAGTGCATCGATGCTAAACCTTGGACTAATGAGCTTCGAATACTTTTCTCCCTTTACTTGAAGAGTGGTGGGTTTCCTAGGGCTGTCAAGGATGTTCTCAAGTCTGGCAGGGTCAGCGAAGAAACCTACGAAACGTATTTGGCGTGGGTTAGGGGAGATATCTTGAGGCTTGGAAAGAGCGAGTGGGTAGTTAAGAGGATTATAAAGGCGATACTTGAGAAGGCTCCATCTCCTCTTGGCTGGAATACGTTGGCAAAAGAAATTGACGTTGGTTCTCATAAGACCGTTTTTAGATACATAGAGTTCCTTGAGAAGGCTTTTATTGTGAAAGTTTTGCCGTATCTTGACCCAAACACGCTCGAGCCGAACTATAAAAAGGAGAAGAAGGTTCATCTGACTGATCCCTTTTTGTATCACCTCTTCTCAAAGTGGTGCCTTGTCGAGGAGCCTGGGATTGATAAGATAGTTGAGGGTGTCGTTGCCTCTCACCTTGCTAGGAGGTACGAGGTTGGCTATTGGAGGAATAGCAGTGAAATTGACATAGTAACTAGGGAAGGAGTTGGCTTTGAGGTTAAGTGGAGGAAAAATCCTGGGGCTTCAAAAGCTCATGTTGGGAAGATACGGGAGGTTATCACGCTATCCAAAGAAGGATTTTCACGGGATCCTCTAATGATTCCTGCTTATGTCTTTCTTGCATGCTTTGATGTATAGTCTCTCTAGAGTAAGATTTCGGGACTACAAGTTTCGTGTAAGTTTGAGTTGAAATACAAACTCAATATAAGAAACTGTTAAAAACTCTAGAAGTGAATATAAGGAAGGGGAGAGATATGGGGGTTGAAACATTGCTTGAAAAAAAGTTCTGGGAGACGAGGAAGCAACACAGGGAAAACATAATCGCGGCACTCAATGAGTTCATATCAGGGCCGACGAGGGAAGGTCTGATTAAACTGGCAAGTGAAATCTGGGCCCTGAGGTTTACCTACAGTGACATTGGGTGGTACGTTGATGCGAGAGTCTTAAAGTACATGGCCCTCGAAGAGCTGGCCAAAGCTTTCGCCTTGTTAATAGACGAAAGCGTTCCAATATCGGAGAGGCTCAAGGTGAAAATCCCTGGGTTTGGATCTGGAGCAGTTTCCGAGATACTGTTTTCCGTTGACCCTAACAAGTATCCAATATATAACAAGAAGTTCGTAGTTGGTGCAAAGGCCCTTGGCTATGAAATTGGGGAGCTGGAGCATGTTATCCGACTAACCCCAGGAATCCTCGAGAAATTAAGGAACGTTCACGAGAGAATTCTTCACGACTTCTCAAAGCTTTGGGATCATGTCCGGAGAGAAGTTGGGATGGAAATCCCAAAGTTTGATTTTACGGATGCTCTGCTCTGGAAGGTTGCCCAAGAGGAAATTTTGGTCAGCGATTTATTGCCTTGGAGGGAGAAGCCGAGCGTGCCCAATGAGGAGGAGATCATGGAGATTATGGGTATCCTGGGGAAGGGAGTTGAAAAGTACTTAGAGCTTGTTAATAAGGGAGAAAATAGAGAGAGGGCAATTGAAAAGGTAACGTTCTACGTCGAGGGCATGATTGAGGCTAGAGGAATTGGGAGGAACGTAGGGGAGGTGATAAAGGCTCTCAATGATCTAGTTTCGAACATTCTTGAAGTACTCTACTAAATCTCCGCTCTCTACTTTTGCTCCATCGACTTTGCTGGGCCACTCCCACAGCACGGCCTTTCCAAATTTCGTGTTTATCTCGATCGGTTTATATCCACTCTCTATCTCCATCTCGTTAATAGCCCTAAAGGTCTCTTCGTTAACCTCGTACACTTCAACTTTTATCCTTCCCTTTCCTCGAACTGCCTTTGGAAGGTATTTAAAGTAGAGCTCAAATCCCTCTATCCAGTCTTCACCTAGGAACTTGGCCCCCGTTAGGTACCCATGGAGAGGCATTCCCTTTCGTAGTGTTCCGTAGACCGCTATTCTCATGTCACTCACCGACTAAATTGCAAAAGTACTCGATGACCTCATCTATCTCTTGGGAGGGCTTTACTTTGCATTTTTCGTGGAAATACTTCCTTATCTCTTCACATGACTCAAGACCCGCCACCTGCCACACCAAGCTATCGAGCTGGATCATGGTTACTCCTTCAACTTCGATGTTCCTTAACACGAGCTCCCAGAACTTCCTGACATCTTTTTCATCAACTTCCTTCCCCAGGATTTTCTGAGTTATGTTCTTCACCCTGCTGTCTACGGGGATCGGTATTCCGGTAAAGTCGAAGTCTCTCCTTCCGGCCAGTATTAGGCACTCCCCAATAACCTTCATCGCAAACACTATGGTTTTAGCATCTCTCCTTTGGCTCATGGTCTTTGCTAATTCGTGCCATATCTGCTTGAAGTTTCTGGCGACGGAGTCCGGCGTTGAGTTCCAAAGCTTCTTTGCTAGACTGCTTTTAAGGAACTTGTGGAGTCTTTTGATCTTCGCGGTCTTTGCCATTTCTTTAAGGTAAAATTGCTCTAGTATTGGGATCAAGTCTTCGGGGTTCTCCGGGACAGGGTTTTTACTGATTATCTCGTGAAGTGGAGGCCAGTAATACTTTTCAGCAGGACCCTTAAGCCTGTAATCGTTGAGCGCGAGCATCGTCATTAGGGTAACGAACTTTCCGAACCCATACCTCTCGTACTGATCTTTGAACATAAGCTCAGGTTCACCATGCACAAGGCACTCCCAGAACTCCCCTGGGAGCTTTGAAAGTACCCTACCAACTTCGGCCGCCTTAGCCTCAAACCCTGGGGTCATAGTTCTCACCGTTATTGATTTCATAATTGAGTTTATAAACCTATCGCTTATTGAGTTCATCATTGAGTTGATAACCACAACATTTATAAACTCACGGATAGAGTATTGTACGGTGGTCACCCATGAGGTGCCTCTGCGTTGCCACCTGTGGGAGAAGGAAGATATGGGACGTCGATCCCAACGCCCCGAGGTTTGTTGAGGCTAGGAGTGCATACATTGGCCCGCTCTCAAAGTTGACAATTAAATACGCTCAAAAGTTTCATCCAAATGATTACGTGATCCTTTCAGCCAAGTACGGCTTCCTGTTACCTCATGAAAAGATAGAAAACTACGATGCTTACTGTAACAGAAATCCGTTGATCAAAATAAGTGAGCTCAAGCGCCAAATACATGAGAAGAGAACTTACTCCGGACTGCTATTGTCCGAGTACGACAAGGTAATAGTCCTCGGTGGTAGGTGCTACTGCAATTGGGTGAAGAAGGTATTTGGCGAAGACAAAGTCGAGTGTCCTATAACTGGTCTTGCCATTGGAAAAATGATGAAGAAAATAAGTGATGCAATAAAGTCGGGAGTTCCTTTGGTCTCTTGTCCTTGATTTTCTTTTACTGAAAAATTTATCAAGTTAGTTACCATGATGGTAACTATATGATGAAAAATTACTACTTGACTAGGGCTGAGCAGGAAATAATAAGGGTTATCAAGGGAGAGCTGACATCATAACAATTGAAGAGGTTAGGGCAATTTTTCCCGAGGTAAGCCGATCTATGATAAAGAAAAATCCTCCACAGCCTCGCCAAGAAAGGCTATCTCTTCAGGCTAAAAAGGAATAAGCAGGTGGAAGGTAATAGACAACCTCGGGAAAGCAGGATTTTGGAGTGGGCGTATGGATGGAGGTCTTGATGGCAAGGTAATTTTCACCAAACGGTTAGAGTTAGAACGTCGGAACCTTAATATAGTAGGTTGCAATATCTACTAGTTAGGTGTGGTGTACTATGGGCGTCACTAAAGTTACTAGAAATTACCAGATAACCATTCCTGCTGAGATCAGGAGGGCTCTCGGGATAAAAGAGGGAGAGCTCCTTGAAGTGTACCTTGAAGGAGATAAGATAATCATTAGAAGATTCGAAAGAAGAAGAAAAAGGCTTAGACTTGGAAAGAAACTTCCCCCAGAGGAAATTGAAAGGATCATAGAGGAGGGCATGAAAGAATGCGCGGAGTGATTGATACCAATGTTTTCATATATGACACCTTCGAAGATTCTGAGTTCCACAAAGAGGCAGAAAAAAATTTTAGAATCTCTCGATGTTTGGTACGTGCCAAGCATAGTTCTTCAGGAATTTGTTTGGTTTTTCAAAGGCGCTGAGTTTTCCGTTACTGAAACTTGGGAAGTTCTGAATGGTTACATTAGGGATCCGAGGTTTAGAGGGCTTAATGATACTCCAAAAGTTGTGGAAAATGCTCTCAGAATTTTAATTGAAGAGAATCTTTCCCTGTCACGCTTCAATGATGCGATAATATTAGTTCATGCCATCGAAAAAGGTGCTTTGGTGACCTTCGATTCGAAATTCAGAAAATTAGCCAAGAGACGAGGGGTTAAAGTTCTTCCATAAATCTTACCTCTTGCGAAACCTATATTAACTTGCAGGGGTGCAAGTTGTTGTTTTCCCCGTATCCAAAAACAAAAAGGGAAGAGCTATTTGACAGGAAAATGAGCTGAAGGATGTTATAGAGGCAGTTGATATGGGAGAAAGGCTTATTTTAATCTTGGGCCCCAGGAGACTCGGCAAGAGCTCACTGCTGAACGTCGTGCTTAATGAAATTGAGTATCCATCAATAAAGGTCGACGTTAGAGAAACCTACTCTGAGTTCTCCTCCGTGAATAGGTACGTGATTGGCAGGATGTTATTGTCATCACTAAGTGGCAGGAAGAGGCTCCTAGAGGAATTGGAGAGGAACGTTAAAGGCCTCTCAGTTTCTGGCGTTAGGATTGAGATAGCAAAGGATTTCTCAATAGTCGAGTTGTTTGAGGCACTAAACGAGTACGGAAGGTTTATTATAACGTTCGACGAGGCTCAGTACTTAAGATTTGGGGGAGCAACCCGCTACGATGGTGTTTTGGCCTACGCGGTTGACAACCTTGAGAACCTGACCTTTATCCTAACCGGCTCTGAGGTTGGAATGCTCTTTGACTTCCTTAGGTTTGACGATCCGAGAGCTCCTCTCTTCGGGAGGTACCATCATGACGTGGTTTTAAGCAGGTTCTCCCAGGATTTAAGCCTTGAATTCTTGAAGAGTGGGTTCAGGGAGGCTGGTATAAGGATTAAAGAGGAGGAGCTTGAAGATGCCGTTAACACCTTTGATGGCGTTGTTGGCTGGCTGACCCTCTATGGCTACCTAAGGGTAGCGAGAGGGCTAGATCACGGTAAGGCTTTAGAAGAAGTCTTCAGGGAGGCCAAGGCTATAGTTGAGAGTGAACTTTCGAGGCTCTTCTCTTACAGTCCCCGCTATAAGGTTATGCTCAAGGCGATAGCCCTTGGATACTCCCGGTGGAGGGATATAAAGGATTATGTAACGCTTAAGCTCGGCTATATAAACGATTCAAACTTTTCAAAGCTCTTGGAGAACCTCGTAAAGTCTGGTTACGTTGAAAAGAAGGGATGTAGGTACTACATTTTTGACCCGGTGATTGAAAGGATATTCAGGGGAGGGGTAGCATGCTCGAGCCGGTAAACTTCAAGGCCAAGCACGGCGGGGCTAAAGAAGAGGGGCTGATAGACTTCTCGGCCTCTGTGAACCCCTATCCTCCGGAGTGGGTAGAAGAGATGTTCGAGAGGGCCAAGGAGATAAGCGGAAGGTACCCTTACTGGGACGAGCTTGAAGAGAAGCTTGGCGATCTCGTTGGGGAGGAGGTGACGGTAACGGCCGGGATAACCGAAGCTTTGTACCTCCTGGGCCCAGCCCTCAAGGGTAAAACCGTGATAATTCCGAGGCACACTTACGAAGAGTACGAGAGGGTCTCGAGGATATTCGGGGCTGAGGTAGTTAAGGGGCCAAACGATCCTGGGGAGCTTGCCAAGCTTGTGACTCAAGGTTCAGTGGTTTTCTTCTGCAACCCCAATAATCCGGATGGGAAATTCTACAGGGGTAGGGAGCTGAAGCCTTTAATTGATGCCGTTGAAGATACAAATTCTCTGTTAATCCTAGATGAGGCCTTCATAGACTTCGTTAAAAGGCCAGAAAGCCCCGAAGGGGAGAGCATAGTGAAGCTGAGGACGTTCACAAAGAGCTACGGGCTACCTGGGATTAGGGTGGGCTACGTTATTGGCTTCCCTGAGTACTTCAGGAGCGTCAGGATGCCTTGGAGCATAGGCTCCACGGGAGTTGCCTTCCTTGAGTTCCTGCTTGAGGATGGGTTTGAGCACCTGAAGAGGACAATGCCCCTAATATGGAAGGAGAAATCTCGGTTGGAGAGGGAACTGGGAGTTAGGAGTGACGCGAACTTCTTCATAATGAGGGTTGGAAACGCTAGGGAATTCGTCGAGAGGGTTAAGTCTAGGGGCATCTTAGTTAGGGACTGCAGTAGCTTCGGCCTTCCAGAATTCGTAAGGTTCTCCGTTAGGAGGCCCGAGGAGAACGATATCCTCCTTAAGATTTTGAAAGATGTTATTCAACGTACCTAGCTTTAATCCCGAGTTTGAGTGCAACATCCCATTGCCTTTCATCACTTGTTAAAAGGGGGACTCCATATCTCTTCGCCTGGGCTAAATAGAGGGCATCATAAATAGGAATCCTCTCGCTCATTGATATGTCCATTGCCATGCCAAGGTAATTCTCGAACGGTTCAAAAATCACCACATCCTCCCTGAGCTTTTTCAAGGCGGTAAATATTATTTCGACTTCTTTTCTAGAAATCCTCTTGTATAGGGTGTGATGTTTCCAAATAGCATTTGAGATTTCAGCTAAGGCCAATGTTAAGGAATAGGGTTCATCTAGGAGGTATCCTCTAACTTTCTCCCAGTTTTCCTCCCTTAGTATGTACTTGGCAAGGGAAGATGCATCAATTACTATCACGATCCTCCCTCACGTATCTTTTTGCAGTTCCTTTTTCGGCTTTTGGAAGGTTTGAGAGCATTGCATCAATTTCCTCCAATGCTTTCCTCCTTTTGTACTCCCTGACCTTGGCCTCAATAAACTTCCTAATCTCCTCACTCCAGTTAATGTCAACTTCCTTCATGCTTTTCTTGAGCTTCTTTGGGATCCTAAAACTAACAACTTCCATAATACGACACCTGAATACATAATTGAATACACATATATAAACATTTTTGTATCACAACCTGTCCCTTTTTACGGGAGTGCAAAATGTTTCGGGCAGATTTTAAGGCCAAAGATATTTAAAGATGAAGTTTAATTCATGCACATGTACGAGCTCTATACGGTCTTGGCTAAGTATTACGACTCAATATACAGGAGGAGGGCCCAGGAGATATCGAGGGAAGTTGATTTCCTTGAGGAGATCTTCAGGAAAGACGCTAAGAGGGAAGTTCGAGACGTTTTGGATTTGGCCTGTGGAACGGGAATACCAACAGTTGAACTCGCTAATAGAGGTTACAACGTTACCGGCATTGACCTCCACGAGGAGATGCTTGAAGTTGCCCGCAGGAAAACAGATAAGGTCAAGTTCATTCAAGGAAATGCCCTTGAGATTAACTTCAGGGAAGAGTTCGATGCTGTAACGATGCTCTTCTCGAGCATCACCTATTTTAACGAGGAGGAGCTAATGGTACTGTTTAGAAAAGTTCATGAAGCTCTAAGGCCGGGCGGAGTGTTCGTAGCTGACTTCCCCCAGTGGTTCGTGGTGAGGAATCTGGGCCCCTTCGTGTGGGACGAGGTTCATGGGAAGGAGAGGCTTATAATCACGGACTGGAGGGAGGTTTTGCCTGGAGTGCAGAAGGTTAGGTTCAAGAGACTCGTGCAGATTTTAAGGCCGAACGGTGAAGTTAGGGCATTCTTCGTTAACGATGGGCTCAATATATACACTCCCAGGGAGATTAGACTTCTGGGAGGGGAGGTCTTTGGGGAAGTGAAGGTGTACTCTGACTATGAAAGGAAGCTCAGGGAGAACGCTAAGAGGTTCTGGGCCGTTATGGTCAAGTGACTCACTGAGTGAGAAGGAGCTTATAGCTATTTAGTCAAAATGTTTTTATTTACTGATTGATTTACCTAGTCTTAGTGGGAGGTATGCAGGAGATAGAGAAAGTTGTTTGGGAATTTCCTCTCTTTAAGACTTACGAGGAAAAGGAGAAGTTTTTTAAGGTGTTGGGGTTACTCGTTTCTCACCAAATAACATTTGAAAAAGCTGCTGAACTTCTCAAGCTTGATAGGGAAAAGCTGGCATTTCTTTTAGATCTACTTGGAGTTGAATACTCATTTTTAGATGAGGAAGAGGCCAAATTAGAAAAAGAGGCCGTCAAAAGGCTCTTGGAGGAGCTGGGAAGTGAAGGCAATCTTTAATACATCGCCTCTAATCTCTTTAGGAAAGCTGGGATATCTAGACAAAATTTTTGGAATCTTTAGCGATGTTATTATCCCGAAGGCAGTTTATGAAGAAGTTATGGTAAAGAATGACGAAGTTTCAAAGAAAATTAGGGAATTAGTTAAGACAGGAAAGATCAAAGTTCTTGAAGTAAATGCGGAGAATATCCCAGGCTTGCACAGAGGAGAAATCGAAGCGATTGTTCTGGCAAAGATAAATAATTGCTGGGTAGTTTTGGACGATTTAAAAGCTAGAAAAGTTGCTAGGGGTGAAAATGTTAAAGTCATCGGAACGCTGGGTATCTTAAGGCTTCTAAAAGATCTTGGCTTAGTCGAGTTTGAACCTAAAGAGCTTTTTAAAGAGCTAACTAAAGTTGGCTTTAGAATCAAAAAAGAACTGTTCTTTGAAATTCTTGGGGAGCAATCTTGAAAAAATCTTAATTACCCTTGCCCTTCAGGGTGGGGATACAGTAAACTGCCTAGCGGGCCTTGAATCAGCGAAAACCCTTCTTAGAATGGGTTTTGCGTGTCCTCCCGTTATTGGGAGGATGGTGCTGTTAGGCGTCCTCTCAACCGATAACCCCGAGCCCGGTTGGGTGGGGAGAGGTGACTTTAGGCCGGGCCCGCAGGCTGAACAAAGGTGATGTGTCCGCTATAACGGCGATGCGATAACTTCAAGAAAATCGACTTCCTTAAAGTCTTCATCGAAGGTAGCTATTCTCTTAATCCCGTAATATTTGCAGGTGGCAACTATTATTGCATCGTTGGTTAAAAGAGCGTATTTCTCCCCAATTTCTGCAGATAACCTTAGTATCTCCCAGTTGATTTCAACTACCCTCAAGAGGCCATTCTTTATCAGTTGCTCGATCGATTCTCTGACTTTTCCATAAACCCAGGCATATCTATCCAAGTGCTTTTTGAGATCATAAACACCCTTCAATCCACCCGAATGGCTAATGTGAACATAACTTTGTATACTGTTTCAGAGAAAACGATTGGGTTTATAACTAAGGTAAACCCTCTTTCAATCAACGACTTCACTAATGCCTTTGCTCTCTCATCACCGAGGTTTAATCCTACCAGAACAGAAGAATCTACAAAGACTTCAGAGTGATTCATAATAAGCCTCCTTAAGCTTCTTATAATCTATGCCCTCAACTTTCTCGATAACCATGGAATCCAAGATTTTCTCAACATCTATTATCTTGATGATGACCTTTGAGTGCTCTTTGAGCTTTAGCTTTTTCAGGGGCTTTAACACTCCATCCTCATAAATTGCCTCAATAACTTGCACAACTCCCACCATGAGGAATTCTATCATTGGGAGATTTAAGGTTTTGGGGCGTTCTTCGTTAACGATGAGCTCAACATATACACTCCCAGGGAGATTAGACTTCTGGGAGGGGAGGTCTTTGGGGAAGTGAAGGTGTACTCTGACTATGAAAGGAAGCTCAAGGAGAACGCTAAGAGGTTCTGGGCTGTCATGGTTAAGTGACCATCTCTCGGTTAAAATTCCGCCCATATATTATTCCCTCCTCCTTCTCCTAAAACGATTGTTGACCAAATTTCGAGTTTTTATCTTATTAACCCAGGTGAAAAAATATGCAGAAAGAAGTGTATCAAGTGTTGAACCTATTGGTTTCCCATCAGATAACGTTCGAGAAAGCTGCTGAGTTTCTCAAGCTTGATGCAGAAAAGCTGGCACATCTCTTGGATCTCCTCGGAGCTGGGTATTTATTTTTAGATGAGGAAGAGGCCAAATTAGAAAAAGAGGCCGTCAAAAGGCTCTTGGAGGAGGTTGAGGAGTGAGGATTAAACCAAAAACTTGAGCGTCTCTACCACCTTTCGTGGCATTCTCGATCTTGTTATATAGATCCCTTTACTGCCTTAATGCCTCACTTCTCGTTGTTTGATCTCTGTAAATCTACTACGCGGTTGTTGGCTCTACATTTCTGATTTTGCCTAAATTGTTTAAAATGTGGTCGCGTAACCTTTCTAAAAACTTTTTGAAATCTTCGACATTAAAGGAAACATTCAGCAAAAATAATTCATCTTTTGCTGAAGTGGTATCAAGGAACGACAATGAATCTATGGTCTTTTGAAAGTTAATGGAGTACCTTTCAAATTTCAGTGCAAATAAAAGCTTTTGAGCTATCTCCTCAGTATAATCTTCAACCCTTAGACCCGCTTCTTTTTCAAGATAATATAAGTCGTAGATGTCCCTGAATTTCAAATTCTTTCGAGTTAAAAGTGCCCTGACTTTCTCTGTTAGGATTTCTCGGAGATCATATGCAGAAACAACGACATCAGAATAATCTTCAAGGAACTCAAAGAAATATACTTTCTCCTAATCATTTAGTTTGACTTCTGAAAGTAAGGATTTAGCACTGACTTTTTAGGCTCAAAAAGGAGCGTTTCTACGAAGTTAACTTGAATCTTTATCATTTCGCGCATCACCTCTTCAGGATAATACAGCTTAAAGGTGATCATCCTTGAGCCTCCCCCAAATTCTACATAATTCCTGTCCCTCAAATCTGCTTTAAATTCTAGACTCCTTTTGTTGGCAATACCCTCAATTAGCTCTGCAAGTTTTATAGCTTCAGCTTTGAGTTCCCTTTCCCGGTTTCGTCTTGAAAGTTCCAGCCACATTTGAGGATTTCTACTTGTGAAATCCAGATCAACACTAAAGCGGTAGTAGCCGAGATAACATTTAATTAGGCATGTCCCTCCTTTGAAGAGATAGTTATCAGAAAAGTGATCGTTTGAGTACAACTCTCTCAAGATTGAGTGAAGGATTATATCCTTTCGTATAAGGTCTCTCTTTTTAATTCCAGTTTTTTGGACTATGAATTCAGCAAATTCCCTCTCGTTCATACTTTAAAACCTCCCTTTGTACGCTTTTTGGATATTTTTGTAAATAATTACACAAGATAACCCAGTTAATCTTGTCTTTGTATTCTACTAAAACTCCCTCTGCGCGTGGTTTGAGTTTCTTGTTGTACCTTGAGAGATATACGAAGTCCAAGATCGTTTTTTCAAGATCTGAGAACCTTACCTCATCACTTTTAATTATTCCAAAAGAGGCTAGATCAGGTTTTATTTTTATGAATTTGACGTTTTCTCCAAGAATTTCAACGGTTTTTGATCGAACTACTTTATCATTGAGAACAAATATTGTGTTGAAGTATTCGTGGGTTATGCCATTTAGCCTCAGGGCAGTGAACAACCCGTAGTACCACCTTAACTTGAGCTTGTTGAGGCCTTTGGCAATAGCTCTAAACACGTTAGGAGCCAGTTTTAACCCGATTTCTTCAATAGTTCTAACATAGTACACGCCCCTTAAGATTCTGATTATGTAGCCTTGAGATAGCATGTAGTTGACAAAATAGTCAATATCAATGCCAAACCTCTTACTAATATCTTTCAGCTCCTCTTTTGTAATAGCATTTCCTCCAAATCTTGAGACTACATACCTAATTGCAAGTTGTCTCATGTTTCAAGTTGTTAAACAACCATATAAAAAATTATTGATTGTTTAACAAAACACGGGTTCATTACTATATAGTGTTTAAATTAAGTGAACACGGGAACATCACATCTTAAAACTACTGGAGAATTTTGATCAGCTGAGTTTAGACTTAAATTCTGAGAAATACATACCAAATGGTCTTTGGAATTATTATCTCACCAAAAAGTTCCTTTAGGACTTTTAACTTTCCAATCTTGGCTAGGACTGTCAGAGACATTAATTCTACCATCATAGTAATCTCTCCAAGGTTTTCACATCTTCTCTTAGATCCTCCTCACTATACTGGAGAGGTATGCCTTTTGAAGCCAGAATCTCCATCATTTCCCATTTACTAACTCCAGCTATTTCGGCTGCTTTTCCAAGGCTAACTATTCCCTCACGGTAAAGTTCAATCGTTAGGTATACCTTCACCAGTTTTGGGAGTTCCGTTTCCTTCCGCACCTATTTTGTTGCAGGCAGCGACTGATAATTACAAACGCATCCCTGTGGTGCGGGAGGTTGATCTCAACCACCAGCATCACCGGGGTCACCGACCCCTCCACTGGTGGTTCATCAACCTCCGGGCCGAACGGAAACGGCCCCAGAGATTGTCTGTCTTCGGGAAACCCTCCGACGCAGTGCGTCATCACCGGGCTTAACCCACACACCCAACTACCTGTACAAAAACAAGAGTATATTTAAATATTACTAGAGAACAGCCTAAGGATTATGGCCAAGTCTTGGGGAATAAATACTAAGATTTCGCTCATCCTCTCTCCCTACCTAAATACCAAACAAATCAATGTTTAAATAAAAAGTAATTATTAAATACGCCCAGGAATACCAACCCCTATGCCCAAGCCCAAGGAGATAGTCCTGAAGAAGAGCGAGGAAATAGAGGGAACTCCAATCGAGGGTCCCTGGCTTGACGACACCGATAGTTTGGAGGAAGTCCTCGACTATTACGAGAGGATAGGCTTTCAGGCAACTCACCTTGGGAAGGCGATAGAGATATGGAGGAAGGTCGAGGAGAAGCGCGCCAGAGGAGAGGAGGTTAGGGTTTTCCTGGGCTACACGTCGAACATAATATCATCTGGCTTGCGCGAGATAATTGCGTGGCTCGTGAAGGAGGGTAAGGTTGACGTTATCGTGACAACAGCTGGAGGGGTTGAGGAGGACTTCATAAAGGCCCTTAAGCCCTTCATCTTAGGTGATTGGCACGTTGACGATTCCCTCTTGAGAGAGAAGGGCATAAACAGGATTGGTAACATTTTCGTCCCCAACGACCGCTATATAGAGTTCGAGAAGTACATGATCCCCTTCTTTGAGCGCATTCTCGAGATGGAGAAAGAAGCTGGAAGGCCTTTAACGGCCAGCGAGTTCATCTACGAGCTCGGAAGATACATGGACGAAAAGCTAGGTAAGGAAAAGGAGAAGAGCGTAATTTACTGGGCCTACAAGCGGAACATTCCAATCTTCTGCCCGGCGATTACAGATGGATCTATAGGGGACATGCTCTACTTCTTCAAGGAGGAGCGCGGTGATAGGGAGTTGATAATAGACATAGCCAACGACATCGTAAAGCTCAACAACTTAGCCGTTACGGCCAAGGAGACAGCGTCGATAATTTTAGGCGGCTCCCTCCCGAAGCACGCGATAATAAACGCGAACCTCTTCAGGGGCGGGACTGACTATGCAATATACATAACCACTGCCGTCCCATGGGACGGGTCTTTAAGCGGTGCGCCGCCGAGCGAGGGTGTAAGCTGGGGGAAGATAAAGGCTAAGGCCGATTACGTGGAGATATGGGCCGATGCAACCTTAGTGTTCCCCCTTTTGGTTTGGAAGGTCTTTAAATGATTGATAATGCAAGTCCAACCTTTTCCTCTATCCTCCTCGCCATTATTCCGTAGTGCTTCTCCCAGCCCTCAAGCTTTAATAGCTCGGACTTCCTCTTTAGGTCCTTTAGGATTCTCTCTGCTTCTTTCCCGCTTAAGTCCTTCCACTTCACCTCTACAAAGAGGACTTTCCTCTCCCTTTCGTTTAGGGCAACTATATCTATCTCCTCCCCCTTATGCCACCACCTACCAATCTTCGTTATGCGGAAGGGCAACTTTCCTTCCCTGCTTAGGTCTATCAAAACCTGCCTCGCTATCTCTTCAAACGCAAAGCCCAGGTAATCATTAAACTCAGCCTTAAAGTCCTCGATCGCACCTTCATTGAACCCACTCTCTATTTCCTCAAAATGGGGAGCGACGAACCGGAACCAGAAGGCGAAGTAAAGATCCTTGAACCTGTATATTCCCCTCTTCGCCTTCCTGCATACTGGGAATTCCCTCTTCAGTATTCCAATGTCCTCAAGTATCCTAAGGTACCTCGCGGTGTTCTTTGGCTCAATAAAGGAGTACTGGGCGATTTCATTGACCCTAGTTTTCCCCTTTGCGACCGCCTCAAGTATCGTGTAATAGGTTTCAGGCTCCCTCAATTCCTCCTCTAAAAGCTCTTTTGCCTCTCTAAACAGGAAAGAATTTGGATTGAAGAAGTTTTCAATTATTTCTTTCTCTACTTTGTTTCCCCTAAAGAACTCCAGGTAGCGAGGTATTCCTGAAGTCACCGAGTATATTTTGACCGCATCTTCGGGGCTTATCCCAGGAAACCACTCGAATATATGCCTGAATCTTAAAGGTTGAAGGTTAATAACCGCGTCGCTCCTGCCGTAGAGTGGAGCGGAATACTCGAAGAAACTTCTCCTAACAGAGGAAGCTGAAAGTATTAGCATTAAATTTGAGTTCTGCAACACCTCGTCAACTATGCTCTGGAATTCTGCTTCGATGTCTGAATACCTAAGGAGATAAGAGAACTCATCCAAGAATACTATTAGCCTTTTCTTAGTTTGGGATGCTATGAACTTAAAAGCGTCGTAGAATGTGGAAAAGTTTGGGGTTGGGATGTTGAAGTATTCGCTTATCGCGACGTTAAATTTTCTAAGGTTGTACTTCCAAACTCTTTTCTCAAATTGGACTGCGATAGCGTCTTTATCCTTTATGAACTCCTGAACTAGCCTACTCTTCCCTATTCTCCTCCTTCCAGTAACCAGAATCAGCTTAAAACCGTCCTCTCCATACAGCCTGTTCAGCGTTTCAAGTTCGTTCTCCCTATTGACGAATTTTCGACTCTTCATAATATAATCGTGAGTCGAAAAATTATAAATAGCTTTCCGTTAATTTAAAATGGTCTTCTTAAAGTCATCTAAGTCCCACACTAGCCACCTCTCCTCCCTTAATTCTCCCTTTCCTCTTATTCTCTTGGCAACTAAACCGTAAAACTTCTCCCATCCCTCCACTCCTATGAGTTTGCTCTTCCTCTCTAGATCTTTTAATATCCCTTTCGCTTCCTTTCTGGTTAGATCCTTCCACTTGACCCCAATGAACAGAGCCTTCTTCTCCCTCTCCTTTAATGCAACTATATCGATCTCCTCACTTTTGTGCCACCACCTTCCAATCTTAGTAAACTTGAAGGGCAGTTTTTTGGCCCTGTTTAGCTTAACAATGAACTCCTTGGCAACTTCCTCAAACCGGAGTGAGAAAACCCTCTGAAGATCATCTTCAACGTCCTCCCAGGAAATTATTCCGGCTTCAATAGCACCCCTATTCGGGTAGACGATTGAGAACCATGTCAGGAGCATTGCATCTGCTATCCTGTAGAGGCCCCTCTTCTCCTTCCTGCCCACGGGGAGCTCCCTCTCCACGAAGCCAAGCCTCATGAGGTTCTCAAGGTAGGGGTAGATTTTTCTGCCCTCAACACCTATGTAATTAGCTATCTCCGAGGGGCGCCTCTTTCCCGTGGCCATGGCAAGCAAAAGGGAGAAGTAAAAGCCGAGCTCCCTTAATTCCTGGGACAGAACGATGTAGGGCTCGTCATAGAAGAATCCCTGGGGCGACAGAAACTCTTCTTCGACGAGATCCTCTATTGATGTATACTTTGAGGCGATAAGCAGATAGGCAGGAACTCCGCCGAGGAGCATGTAAGCTTTAAGTCCGACCTCAAAGCCCCTGAAAAAGCGGAGGGAATCGAAAAGACTCAAGGGCTTTAACTTGAAGCCCGCGGTTCTCCTTCCATAGAGTGGGGAGGAGTAGCTCAAAACTTCCTCTTCCATCATGCCCATGAGCGAGCCGGAAATCACGAGCATAACATCCTTCGAGCTTAAATCATGATCCCACGCCCTCTGAAGGGCACTTAGAATTGTCCTATCGGCTTTTACTGCATATGTGAACTCGTCAAGAATTATCAAAGTTTTCTCCTCGATTTTCGAAGCTAGGTACTTGAAGAGCCTGTACCAGTCATTCAAACTCAGGAAAATTTCATCTCCAAAGAATTCTGCCAGTCCCTCACGCAGGGACTTAATCTGACTCTCCCTTGTTCCCTCTAAGAATGTGTGAAAGAAAGTCTTTTTTATCTCGTGAAAACTCCAATAAAAGCCTGGTTTTCCCGATTCTTCTCCTGCCGTATATGACAACGAAGGAGGGAGTATTCTTCCATTCCCTCTCCAAAATTTTGATTTCCCTCTCCCTGTCAACAAATTGACTAATCATGATTAGTACTAAGCCTGATTAGTACTTAAAGATTATGCCTTCAAATATAGAGGGGAGGTATAATTTCACGTCTTCAAATTCTTTTAGGAGGTAAAATGCATTTACATTTTTCTTTTGAAAGCCTCCCCTTTAGGGCGGGGATGCAGTAATTGGAGGTTTTAGTCCATTTAGGCAGAAACTGAAAATTGGAGCTCGATATATCATAGTTTATGGCCAGTTAATTTAATAGCAATATTTTTAATCATTAAATGCAAAAGCTAAGTTGGTGATATTAAAATGTCATCAACTACAAAAATCGTCCAAACTGAGGTTGATATGGAGACTTACGAAATTCTCAAAATGCTCGCAATAAAAAAGAGGATACCTCTAAAGGCTGTCCTGAGAGACATTCTTACTGAGTATGCAAAGAAATTGAAAGAAGACATTGAAAAGGAGATATATAAAGATCCAATTTGGAAGGGCATTGGGTTACTTGACATTGAAGATACAAAAGCCAGTGAGAGAGATGACTGGGGTGTAGTTGAATGGCGAAGCAAGTAAAGCCAGAGATGATTTATATGGACACAGGAGCCCTAATAGCATTTTTTAATACAAAGGATGAAAATCACGCTAAGGCCGTTGCATTCTTTAAGGAGAGCGTCACTAAGGGAATAAGATTCGTTGTAGGTCGTCCAGTTCTAATGGAGTTTCTTAACGGCACCTCTAAGCGAGTAGGGAAGAGGACTGCACTTGAATTAAAAAATATTATACTCTCAAGTGGGTTCATAATAATTGAAAATGAAACAGAGGAAGATTGGAATAAGGCTTGGAAAATCTTTGAAAAATTTGAAGACCATGATGGTATGGATCTAGTTGATTGTCTCAGCTTTGCGATAATGGAGCGTCTCAGGATAATAACGGCTTTCACCTTTGACCATGACTTCGAAATATATGGCTTCTATAGAGTCCCCTGATTCTTGAGTCCCATCAATTTTTGATTTAAAACAAAAGTTAAGGTTATAACTTCTGGAGGAGAAGTTAACTTCTGGGGGTGAAGTCTTGTACTTCGATCTAAGACCAAAAACAAAGAGAGAGGATTTATTCGACAGGAAAAGGGAGCTTGAAGAGTTCATAACTGCCTTAGAGTCTAAAAGGCCCTTAACGGTTATAACGGGGATAAGAAGGTTAGGGAAAACTTCGCTTTTGCTCGTGGGTCTTAACGAAGCCAATGCCCCCTACATTCTCGTGGACATGAGGGGCGTCAACCCGAGCTCGGAGTTTGACCTCTACAAGAGGATAGAGGCGGGCCTTAACAGGTTAATTAGGGAGAGAAAGGACATAAAAACTAAGATTAAAGAGATACTTTCCCACATATCTGGAATCCAAATTCTTGGTTCTGGAATATACCTCTCTTGGGGGGAGAGGGGAGTAGATCTCCTAGAACTATTTGAAACCCTCGAGAGGCTCGACGTTGTAATCGCGTTCGATGAGGTGCAGTACGCTAAGGGCCCAATCGGGAGAAAGTTAACCGGTCTAATAGCCCACCTCTACGATTACACCGAGCTTAGGATAGTTGTCACGGGAAGCGAGGTCGGCCTCCTCTACGACTTCCTGGGCATTGAAGATCCAAACGCCCCCCTATTCGGGAGGTACTTTGAGGAAATCACCCTCTCAAGGTTCAGCGAAGAGCAGAGCAGGGAGTTCCTCAGGATAGGATTCGAGCAGTGCAACGTTAACGTTGCCGATGAAACGATAGGAGAGGCAGTTAGGGCATTGGATGGAATAGTCGGATGGCTCGTCCTCTTCGGAATGTCAGCTTTGAAGAACCCGGAGAGGGCCCTTGAGGCCACGCTAAAGAAGGCCACACTCTTGGCCAAGAGTGAATTTGAGGAGTTCCTGAGGAGGCATGAATTTGCAAGGAAAAGGTACATCGCGGTTATGAGGGCCGTAGCTTTAGGGAATAAAAGGTGGAGCGAGATAAAGGAGTTCCTTGAGAGGAGGGAGAAGAAGTCCATATCTGACAGCGTGGTGCACAGGCTATTGACGAACCTAGTCAAGTCATCATTCCTCGAGAAGGTTAGGGGAGAGTACAGGATCGCTGATCCAATCCTTGAAATGGTCTTTAAGCAAGGTTTTTAAGGGGCCCCTCATTTAAAGGGTTTGGTGGTGTATATCGTCCACCGCTACCTTTAGCCCAAACCAATCAACTCTTCTTCCTGGGTTAGTTCTTAGTAGGTGGTGCCTATGCTACCGAAGAAGTACGACCCTAACGAGATAGAGCCTAAGTGGCAGAAGTACTGGCTCGAGGAGAAGGTATACAAGTACAGGTTAGACGAGAACAGGCCGAGCTATGCAATAGACACACCCCCACCCTTCACGAGCGGAACCCTGCATTTGGGACATGTACTGAGTCACACCTGGATAGATATAATCGCGAGGTACAAGAGGATGAGGGGCTACAACGTTCTCTTTCCCCAAGGCTTCGACAACCACGGGCTTCCAACCGAGTTAAAGGTTGAGAAGGAGTTCGGGATAACAAAGGATCAGCCCGAGGAGTTCCTGAAGAAGTGCGTTGAGTGGACCTGGCAGGCAATTGAAGCTATGAGGAACCAGTTCATAAGGATAGGCTACTCAGCTGACTGGGATCTTGAGTACCACACCATGGACGACGAGTACAAGGCCACAGTACAATACACTTTGCTCAAGTTCTACGAGAAGGGACTACTTTACAGGGAGGAGCACCCCGTTTACTGGTGCCCCAAGTGCAGGACCTCCCTTGCTAAGGCCGAGGTAGGCTATGTTGAGGAGGAGGGCTACCTATACTACATAAAGCTTCCCTTGGCTGACGGTTCCGGCTACATCCCGATAGCGACCACGAGGCCAGAGCTAATGCCTGCATGTGTTGCAGTATTCGTCCATCCGGACGATGAGAGGTACAAGCACTTAGTGGGGAAGAAGGTTAGGCTACCGATCTTCGAGAGGGAGGTTCCAATTCTAGCGGATGAGGACGTGGATCCGAACTTCGGGACTGGAGCGGTGTACAATTGTACCTATGGTGATGAGCAGGATATAGTCTGGCAAAAGAGGTACAACCTTCCCGTGATAATCGCGATCAACGAGGATGGGACGATGAACGAGAAGGCCGGGCCCTACGCTGGGCTTAAGGTCGAGGAGGCGAGGAAGAAAATAGCAGAAGACCTCGAGAAGATGGGTCTTCTCTACAAGAAGGAGAAGATAAGGCACAGAGTCCTTAGGCACACGGAAAGGAGCTCATGCATGGCCCCGATTGAGCTGTTGCCCAAGAAGCAGTGGTTCATAAAGGTGAAGGACTTTACCGATGAGATCGTGAAGGTAGCGAAGGAGATCAACTGGTACCCCGAGGACATGTTCCTCCGATTAAAGGACTGGGCCGAGAGCATGGACTGGGACTGGGTGATAAGCAGGCAGAGGGTATTCGGGACTCCGTTCCCGTTCTGGGTGTGCAAGAACGGTCATATAGTTCCGGCTAGGGAGGAAGATCTTCCCGTAGACCCCAGGTTCGACAAGCCCCCGGTGGAGAGGTGCCCTGTCTGTGGAGCAGAATTAGAGCCAGTGACAGATGTACTCGACTGCTGGGTTGACTCCAGCATAACCCCGCTGATAATCACCAAGTGGTACGATGCGATTAAGGGGGATGAGGAGGCGAAGAAGTGGTTCAAGCACAACTTCCCAGCAGCGTTAAGGCCCCAGGGAACCGACATAATTAGGACGTGGGCCTTCTACACGATATACAGGACGTACAAGCTTACCGGGGAGAAGCCATGGAAAGATATAGTGATCAACGGAATGGTTGCCGGGCCGGACGGGAGGAAGATGAGCAAGAGCTACGGGAATGTAGTAGCTCCAGACGAGGTTATTCCAAAGTACGGTGCAGATGCTCTAAGGCTGTGGACTGCTTTAGCCCCTCCAGGGGAGGATCATCCGTTCAAGTGGGAGACGGTCGATTACAACTTCAGGTTTTTGCAGAAGGTCTGGAACATCTACCGCTTTGCCGAGAGGCATATCAAGGGCTTCGAGTACGAGAAGTACAAGGATTTGGAGCTTGAACCCCTCGACAGGTGGATACTCTCGAGGCTGCACAGGCTGATAAAGTTCGCCACGGAGGAGCTGGAGAGGTACAGGTTCAACCTGATAACCAGGGAGCTCATGACATTCATATGGCACGAGGTTGCTGACGATTACATAGAGATGGTAAAGTACAGGCTGTACGGGGAGGACGAGGAGAGCAAGGTGAAGGCTAAAGTGGCATTGTACGAGCTGCTGTGGAACCTATTGTTGCTGCTAGCCCCCTTCGTCCCGCATATAACAGAAGAGCTCTACCACCACTTATTCAAGGACAAGGTCAAGGTCAAGAGCGTCCACTTACTGGAGTGGCCAGAGTACAGCGAGGAGAGGATAGACGAGGAGGCTGAGAGGGTTGGAGAGCTGGCTAGGAAGATCGTTAGCGAGATGAGGAAGTACAAGAACTCCCACGGGTTGCCATTGAACGCAAAGCTCGAGCACGTGGCAATCTACGCGACCGAGAGCTACGAGCTCGTTAAGCTGATAGAGAGGGACATAAAGGGAACGATGAACATCGAGAGGCTTGAGGTCGTGAAGGGGGAGCCCCAGCTCGAGGAGAGGGTCGTGGAGATAAAGCCGAACTTCAAGAGGGTGGGGCCGAGGTACGGGAAGCTCGTTCCGAAGATTGCCGAGTACTTGAGGGAGAATGCGGATGATATCGCGAGGGAGCTGAAGGAGAAGGGTAAGGTGGAGTTCGAGGTCGGTGGAACGAGGGTGGAGCTGGGCAGGGAGGATGTAGTGCTTAGAAAGGCTGTGTTCAGCGAGGGAGAGGAGGTTGAGACGGCCGTCGTGGATGATGTTGTCATTCTGTTCTTCTAACCTTAATTTTAATTTTTGGACAACCGTTTACCGTTTAATTTTTAAGGCTTCCCACTTATCGTAATTACCGGATGGAACATGAGGACATTAATAATAATTCCCGCTTACAATGAGGAATTAACTATTGGATCAGTTGTTACCTTGGCTAAGAAGTATGGTGATGTTCTCGTAGTTGATGATGGATCAATCGATAGGACTTCTGACATCGCTAAAAAAGCTGGGGCCATCACCCTTAGGCACGAGGCTAATAAGGGGAAGGGCCAGGCCCTAAAGACGGGTTTCAGATATGCGTTGGAGAATAATTATGATGCCGTTGTTTGTTTGGATGCCGACGGTCAGCACGACCCCGACGAGATCCCCCTACTTCTAAAACCCATCCTGAACGGTGAGGCCGACATGGTCATAGGATCGAGGTACTTAAACGGTGCCCACAAGAACATCCCCCTGTACAGGAGGCTGGGGCTCTGGGTTCTTAACAAGACAACGGCCCTCGCATCTGGGGCTAAAATCACCGATTCGCAGAGCGGGTTTAGGGCCCTGAACAGGAAAGCCCTAGAGAACTTGGAGCTGAGTGCCGATGGGTACCATGTCGAGAGCGAGATGATCCATAAGCTGTCCGAGAAGGGCCTGAGGATCGTGGAGGTTCCAATAAACGTCCGCTATGACGTTCCAAACAGGCACAAAAAGCATCCAGTAACCCATGGAGTTAGCGTGCTGACGAATATCGTTAGCATGATTGGGTACAAGAGACCCCTTTTACTGTTTGGGGTCTTGAGCCTGATATCCTTTATCATAGCTGGGATCTTGGGGTATTTAGGGCTGAAACCCTATTACAACGGTGGGAGGGTTTACTTAACCCAGACTATAGGGGCGGGGATATTTACTATAATCGGGATCCAACTTTTTATCGCGGGATTGACGTTGAATGCACTTGCAAAGATAGTGAAAGGTGGTTAGAATGAAGATCTCCGTCCTCGGTCTAGGATACATAGGTCTACCAACTGCACTCCTGTTTGCGGCAAGTGGGCATGAAGTAATAGGAGTCGACGTTAACGAAGAAAAAGTCAAAATGCTTAACTCTGGTCAGTTACCATTTCAAGAGCCTGGGCTTAAGGAACTCTTTGAAAAAGCTCGAAGCAACTTTAGGGCAAGCACCAAAGTTGAAGAGTCCGATGTCTTTTTGATCGCCGTTCCAACTCCTCTAGATGAACACACTAAGGCAGCCGATCTCAAATACGTCAAATCAGCTGCAGAAATGATATGGCCCCACCTTCAGAAGGGTAATCTGGTCATCCTTGAATCAACTGTTCCCCCCAGAACAACTGAACGGATTCTTGTTCCAATATTAGAAAAAAGTGGGCTAAGGGCAGGCACCGATTTCTATGTTGCCCACTGTCCGGAACGTGCCATTCCTGGGAGAACTCTCTATGAGATGGTTCACAATGATAGGATAATAGGAGGTATAACCCGCAAATCCGCGGAGCTTGCTAAAAAGCTCTACTCTTCGTTCGTTAAGGGCAACATTTACTTGACAGACGCTACTACTGCAGAGTTCGTAAAGTTAATCGAGAATACCTATCGAGATGTCAATATCGCCCTAGTCAACGAACTCGCCAAGATTGCAGAAGAGTATGAAATTAACATCTGGGAGGCCATTGAGCTTGCTAATAGGCATCCGAGGGTCAACCTTCACAAGCCTGGCCCTGGCGTGGGTGGGCACTGCATAGCAATTGACCCATGGTTCGTTATCCAAGACTCATCCAATGGAAAAATGATAGCACTTGCTAGGCACATAAACGATACGATGCCCAACTATGTCCTTCGTAAGATTCAAGAAATGCTGAAAGATGTAAAGTATCCGACGATTACGGTTCTTGGGGTTGCATACAAGGGGAACGTCGATGATGCTAGAGAAACGCCTGCACTGAGGTTCATTAAGCTTGCGGAGAACGCTGGGTTCAAGGTTAAAGTTCATGACCCATTCGTTAAGGAGTTTGATTATCCCCTCCTAAGCCTTGAGGAGGCCGTTAAGGACAGCGATTGTCTGGTTGTCATCACCGACCACGATGTTTTTAAATTCCTTGACCCAGAGAGCATAGGAAAACTCATGAGACGCAGATACGTGTTTGACGCCCGCAATATCCTTGATCACGAGAGATGGCACAAGGCAGGCTTTATAGTAAAGGTGCTCGGAAATGGTAAGGAAAACCTATGATATCTGGGCAGACATTTCAAACACACCTCAAGTCCACGTAATCGCTGCGCTGATCAGAGAGCTTAGGGGATACTCCATTTACGTGACCGGTTTTAATAGAGGTGAAACTTCACAATTGATACGGATGTACGGGCTCGATGGTGAAGTTTTTGGTTCAGACAGATATAACCCGCTTATGAAGTCCTTATCATTCGCGGGAAGGACATTTAGGCTACTTTACAAAGCGCCCAGGGCAAAACTCCTCCTGAGCTTTGAAAACGCCATGCCACTCCCTGCAGGAAAGTTAAGAGGAATGAAGATTGTTCTGATGCTGGACAATGATCTTAAGTTCATTGGAAAGAAGCCTCTCTTTCAGAGAATCGAGTCAAGAATAAAGAAGCTGGCTGACGTCGTTCTCGTTCCAGAAGCCGCAGGGGAGACCTTCAGGAGTTATTTCGGAGATAAGATCATTACCTATCCGGGCTACAAGGAGCACATATACATAGCGGACTTCACTCCAGACCCCAGCTTTATCGAGAAAAGTGGCATCCCCTTTAAGGAATACGTAGTGTTAAGGCCTGAATCGTTGACATCCCTCTATGTCCTCCACGGGGAATCCCTAGTGCCTGAGTTACTCAAACTTTTTGAAAGAGAGAGCATAAACGTCGTGTACCTGCCCAGAAATGAAGAGGAGAGAAGGCTAGCAAACGGTTTCAGCAACGTTTACATCCCCCCAAAAGCGCTCGATGGGTTGAATTTGATTTACCATTCAAAGGCAACCCTTACAGGCTCGGGAACAATGGCGAGGGAGGCGGCAGTAATGGGTGTGCCCGCGGTGTCATTCTTCCCGGGTCAGAGGTTGCTCGCCGTGGATAGGGATTTAGTTGAGAGGGGAAAGATGCTCCACTCAAGAGAGCCGGGAGAGATTGTGGAGTACGTTATCGAGAATTGGAATAAAAAATGGAAAAGAGAGTTTGAAAGAGCAAAACAGGTTAAGGAACAGGTAATTAATCTGATAATAGCTGTAATTGGGGATTGAGATGAGTAAACAGATGTTTTTCGACTCTCTTAGCTCACTATACTCTTGGGTGAAGAAGGAGAAATACTTGGGTTGGGATCCCTATGATGGACTCAGTGGCAAGATATCCGGAAAGTTTGCGAATAAGAGGATATTGAACATTGCAGTGATCCAGTTAAATCTCTATTCACCTCTAAATCTCCGTCCATTCTTTGGAATACAAAAGGGGTGTGCGAATAAAGCTCTCGCTTTATTTTCGAGGGGATATCTCTATCTCTATGCTATAACTGACCGTGAAGAATTCAAGATTGAAGCCAAAACCCTTCTAAAAGCGTTGGAAAGTCAAAACATTAGTAATAGTATCAACAAATTCTCCTGTGCTAGCTACTATTTTCCATATATTGCCCCAAAACATTATCTCTCCCACTCCCTACCCGATATAATCTGCGTAACTGAGTCATTGAAGTCATTCCTTGTTGCTTATGAGATTTTAGGCAAGAAAAAATACTTCATTCTTGCCCGTAAGGGTATGAGATTCCTGCTGGATGAGCTTTTGGAGAAATCTAATGATACTGCCTACTTCAAGTACACCCCAGAGGAGAAAGGCAAAATAGTCTTTAATGTTTCAGCACTTGCGCTTGAAACAATTTCCTCTTTCTTAAAATACAGTCCTGATTATACTCTCATCGATATTGGAGAGGAAGCTATAAAACTCCTGATTAACCATCAAAGGGATGATGGTGCGTGGCCATATTCTCTATATGCCGACTCAGGGGTTTATTACTGGCAGATTGATTACCATCAGGGGTTTATAATTGATGGACTTGTTTCGTTTTTGCCTTACATCACGGAGGAGAACCTAAGGAATAGAACTCTAGAAGCCATAGAAAAGGGCGTAGATTTTTATATGAACCGTCAGTTCTCTCCCGAGGGATGGTCTTATTATAGGTATCCCATAAAGTATCCGATTGATATCCACAATCAAGCCCAGGGAATAATAACCTTCTCAAAGCTCTACAAAGCATTTAAAAATCCCAAATATTTAGAGTTTGCCGAGAAGATAGCGGGATGGACAATTAAAAATATGCAAGACCCAGCTGGATATTTTTACGCCCACAGATGGCTCGGATTCGTTAACAAGATTCCATACATGAGATGGGCGCAGGCGTGGATGATGCTTGCATTGGCTACGCTGATATCCATGGGGGGACAGGGTAATGAAAGTTCTCATGGTTGGGCCCATTGAAAAGGCTGGAGGTGTCTCAACTCACACCAAAGAACTGACAAAAGCCCTCAGAAAGTTAGGGGTCGAAGTGGAAGTTTACAATATAAGCCCTGAGAGGGAGTATCCTCATATAATTTCTGATATTGTTAAACTGTACAAGAGAACTATTGGACTGTCCTTTAAACTTATTAAGTCACACAAGGATTTGGATATAGTTCACATTCAAGCCTCAGGCCCTCTTGGAGGATTCATCCCAGCAATTAGTGCTACTTTTTTAAAGAAGTTTTTCAAGTTTCCATTGATAGTTACTTTTCACTACTCTAACACTCCGTTGTTTGCCAAAAAACATAAACATATTTTGTCCTCTGTGCTTAGAGGTTCTGATGTATTTATAGTTGTGTCCTCACGCCAAAAATCCGCAATATTAAAAGCAGTTAAAAAATATGATGAGAAAATTATAGTTGTGCCCAATGGATACAATCCGGGAAGGTTACCCAGTATTCCTAAAGATGAAGCCAGAAAAATGCTTGGGTTAAATCCAAATGATAGGGTTTTGTTGAACGTTGCGCTACTTTTAGAGAAAAAAGGACAAAGATATCTTATTGACGCTATGGATATCATCGTCAACAGATACAACAGGACAGATGTTAGATGCTTTATAGTCGGAAAAGGACCTCTTAGAGACAAGTTACAAAAACAAATAAACAGACTTGGTCTTCAAAATCATGTTAAACTGTTAGGCTTTGTCCCAGATGACCAGCTTGCTCTCTGGATGAACGCCGCCGATCTCTTCGTCCTGCCGAGTTTGAGCGAGGGGAACCCCACGGTGATGTTCGAGGCTTTAGGCGTTGGTTTACCGTTCGTTGGGACTGCCGTTGGCGGTGTCCCCGAGATAATAACCTCCAAAGATTACGGTCTACTCTGCCCTCCAGCAGACCCTGAGTGCCTTGCGGAGAAAATTTTAATAGCCCTTGAAAAGGAGTGGGACAGGGAGAAGATAAGAAAGTACGCGGAACAGTTCACATGGGAGAAGATTGCAAAACAAACACTTGAAGTGTACAAAAAGTTGCTTGGGTGATCATTGTGGCAAAACAGTCAAATTTGAATAGTGTAACTCTCTATTTAATAAAACAAAAGCCATTTACAGAAGACTTTCCAGCATGGCCTGAAACAATGGGGGTATACAATAAGTATTTACCCAGGTTAGGATATAATATATGGTGGATTGCACCCTCCCCAGAGGTCCAGGAGCCCACAATAAAAAAATGGGAAAATGTAAACCTGTATTTGATACCCTTTAATGCATCTTCTCTGATATCAGAATTAATGAGTCTAATTAGATTTGCAATTGAAAGTTTTAAGTTTCTCTCGCAACAGCTTAAACAAAAAAAGAATGAAAAAGTAATTCTTCAAGTTAGAGACACAATAGAAGGCGTTGTCGTGGCAATACTTCTCAAAAAGAAGTATTCCAATGTTCCAATAGTCCTTAATTATTCATTCCTGTTCTATGAAGGGGTGGCAGACGCATTTAAGGAAAAACGCGTTGGAATCTTGAGGTTATTGTATTGGTGGTTTTTTTATAAGATACTCCTCTACCGTTTAATGCGACATTTTGATTTGATCTTACCAATAAGCCGGGAGATGAAAATAAAGTTCGCAAGAGAACTCGGGATCCCCGAGGATAAACAGATTACATTGCCTCTCGGGTTTGATCCGGACGTTTTTTATCCTCCATCAAAAGAGAAGAGGAGAAATCTACGCAAGCTGTTAGGATTCGATGAAAATGATGTTATTATCCTTTATCCCGGGAGCATAAGCAGGTCTCGCCGAGTCAGCAGATTCGTTAAAGCATTGACTCCTGTACTGAAAAAATACAAGAACTTAAAACTCGTATTGGTTGGAAGGGGGGATGAGGTAGAAGAGATAAAGAAATATGCCGAAGATAACAATATCGCAAACAAGAACAAGATAATAATTACTGGATGGGTGTCCCCTAAAGAAATTGTAAAATACTATCAAATTAGCGATATTGGGATTTCTCTCATAAAACCGAACCAAGCACATTTAGTCTCTTCGCCATGTAAACTCTTTGAGTACCTTGGAACTGGACTTGCAGTTGTTGCAAACTCTGAGATACCCGAGCAAAAACGGGTGGTATCTGGATCGAAAGGAGGTATATTAGTTGGATGGGAGTCAATACCGACTTCGCTGTCAGGTATAGTGGAGCACTTGATGTTGTCTCCGAAGGATAGAAAGAAAATGGGATTCTTTGGGTACAAGCACGTACTGAAGAATAGGTCATTTAAGAAGCATTCGGAAAGAGTGAACCGCGCATACAGACAACTACTTGAAAAGGGTGAAGACACATGAAACGAACCCATCTAATCCTGACATCGCTGTTAGTATTCCTAATTGATCTAACCTACATTCTACATCTCCCCAAGTTCTCGTATTCAATCAACGGCCCGAACATACTAAAAGCCGTTCCTGTTATTCACTGGGTATTGCTGATTCTGTCCTCTTACCTTCTCGTCGCCTCCCTAAATCTAAACCGAAGGGGTAAATGGTTCTTGGTCATCATTGGACTTATGTATGGGGCACTATTTTACATAACGAACCTTTATTTTGTCGTTCCTTATGAACAAACAGACATCTGGCCATCTACTGCAATTGAGTTCCTGCTTTCATCTGGAAGAATAACACATGAAGCCCTCTCAGTCCACTCGCTCTCGTATCTATCTTATCCGGTTTCATTCATCTTGGAAATATCCATGATGCTGATTGGGGGAATAGGCAAAATCTCCATCTACACGGTTGGACTGTTCGTGTTTTTGGGAGCTTTTTATGTCGGATTAATTCTGTACTATTACAAAAAGGACAGAGACACAAAATTCGCAATTCTATCCTTGGCGACGTATATTGTGCTCTCCTTCTACGTTATCAACGACCAAGTTGCCCCTCAAACCCTTGCACTTGCATTCCTTCCCTACCTCTACAGATTAACCTTTGACTACATAGAAGGTGAGCAACCACTAAAGGTTCTCGCCCTTATCCTGATTCTCTGGTTCGCGCTGGTCTTTACTCACCCATTCATGTTCCTGTTTTATATCCTTCCCGTCCTAGGGGTTGTAGTGTATAACAGGGTTATCCTTAAACAGCCGGGAATAAAGGACTCAACGATTGGGATAATGGTCTCTACTTGGGGATTCGGGTTCGTGTATCTGTTTTACAACCTACTCTCAGCACCTATTAAAGTATTTATTGAAAGCTGGGGAAAGGTTCAGGGTGAGACCTGGTGGGTGTTTGCAAACTTTTTTAGAAAATCCGGAGCCCTCGGACCGATAAAATACACTCCTCACCCCCATTACGAGCTGGTTCCTAAATGGATAGTCGAGACTCAAGCATGGATATTGAGGATTATTCTGATTTTGTTGGGAGGGATCATTTTGTATTCGTTTATTTTAGAGTTAAAACGTGCCATCACTTCAGGAAAGCTATCTCACCAGCTCGTGTTTGACATCTCCGTGATGATGTCAAGTGGGCTTCTGTTCGTGATTGGATTGATAACAACCTTCCTTGGACAGAGGGTGTTTCAGGTTGTGTTTATACCGCTTTCGAGATATATACCCAGCTTCAAAGCAAAAAAGGCCATAAGGTGTATTCTAATGGTGATTTTGATAATGGCTCCAGTGGCATATACATTCAACGTTATGACCAACTTAACAGTTGGATCCCAAGTGTTCATAGAAGATAAACAACTATTAACAGGAGGATATTTTGTCGACCGCTATTTACCCCCACACTCAAGAGTCCTACAAGCAAGAGAGCTTTACCCAAGTAGATATGACATTGCTAAAGTATCCATTCTGAGGAAAATTACATATAATACTAACGTTAATTACATCATGTACAGTCCCAAGGGCATGCACTATGCACGTTATCTTGGATTGAAACTTAGAGAGAACATTTTTTATCAGAATGATGTTATTTACACTAGTCATGCTATCAAGATACTAAAAACTAGGTGGTAGATATGTCACAAAACAAGAGAAATCTCGCAATAATTTTGACAGAAAAGTATTCAGATAGTGCTATAGAGTCAAACATTATATTTAAAATTCTAACTCGATTCAAAAGATTCATAGAGTTAGCGTTGGTGCATTTTGTATTACAGAGATATAGACGGCAGTATGATAATGTAATTGTGTACTGTAACAGCTTGGACGTAAAAGAGTATCTTAGACAAAGATACGGTATTAATGCGCGTCTTTTAGACTACATGTCCCTAATTCCATCACACAGAAAAGAGAGAATACTCAACTCAGCATTGGATCTCCGTTTAAAACTCGAAACTAAAGCAAAGGAATATGAGTTTCTCGATATTGTACAACCAGTTGCGATATATAAGTACTATATCAAAAACGAGATATTAACTAGAAATATCATCAATAAGAACATTTCGAAAATAGTACTTCAAAATAGATTTTCAGAAGAAGCTATAATAGTCATGTCAAAAAGAAACAAAAATCAGGAAGTTGAGTTTATAGAACCCTCTTGGTATCAATCTATAAAACAAATCATATTATTTTTTGCTCCAGTATTATTATACTTATTAAGGGAGCAATATAAAAGATGGAGTGTATATAGGATAACTTTTAACCATAAGAACAAAAAAAACAGAGCAATAAATATCCTTTTGGTCGTTTCTGCAAATATAAACTATCTTAAAGCAACTTGGCCTATAGTAGATAAACTAACTAAAATGGGGCATGTTTCGGATATATATCTTTTAGGAGATAAGCAGATTATAACTCAACTGGTTCCATATAGGGTCGAAACTATTTTTGAACCAAAATTTAAAATAAAATCACTTATCAAAGCCTGGAAAACATACAATTTAGTGCTACATACACAGAAAATTCCTCAAAAAAGCTTACATTGGATAGCGCCACTTAGAAAACTCCCATTATGGACATTATCTCAGACTCTACTAGATCTAACAATTGGGCGTGGAGTCTCCGAGAAAGTTTATTACCACACTAGTCCCAAAATAGTTATTGTTGGAGACGATCGCGCAGCACATATAAGAATGTTCGTAAGAATGGCCAAAAAATTAAAAATTCCTGTTATAGAAGTGCAACATGGAATATATCGCAAAGACGTACCGACGGGAATCCCAATATCTGATAAGATTTTAGTTTGGGGTGAGATATTCAGACAAGTGCTGAGCTATTGGGGTGCTACTAGAGATCAAATTGAGATTATTGGAAATCCAATATATGACAAAAAATTCCCCAAAAATAACATTTCATACCATAAGCAAAATTCATTTTCGTTTACAATAACATTTGCCACCCAACCCGGGTACCTAGAGATAAACAAAGCTATTATACAAAGAATCTGCAACGCGATTAGTGACTTCAAACTGCCAGTTAAATTTATTATTAAACCTCACCCTAGAGAAAACATTTCAGTATATAATAAGATATTATCAAAATACAACAAAATATTATCAAATAACTCTTTAATACGTCTAGAAACTACAAGGAAAGAGCTACATGAGGTGTTGAAATGTACGGACATTCTAATAACAATAACTTCTACAGCTGGTATCGAGGCATTATTGTATGAAATTCCCATTATCTCATTGGCGCCTATAGTAGGAGAAGATAATCCTTTTGGGGAATATGCGATTTCTATTAATAACCTTGAAGAGCTCAAAAAGAAAATTAAGGATATGGTATTGAATTATAAAAAATACAAAAAAAAGATAATAAATCATCATAAAAAATTTATAAGGGATTATTTTTACAAACTTGATGGACAAGCTAGTGAAAGGGGTGCAAAAATCGTGTTATCTCTAGTCAGCAGTATACGGAGGGATATATAAATGGACATATTAGCCGTTATACCTGCCCGCGGGGGTTCCAAAGGCATACGAAGAAAAAATCTCCGCTTATTAGGAGGAAAACCATTGATTTATTATCAGATCCAGAATGCTTTACAGAGCAAGTACATAACGGATGTTGTGATAACCTCCGATGACGAAGATATACTGGAATACGCCTCAAATTTCCCAGTTTATCTCAGGAAGCGGCCTCCCGAATTAGCATTGGATAATATAACGTTAGATCCAGTAATTTGGGATGCTACAATTTATATGGAAAACATGCTAAACAAGCAGTATGACGTAGTTGTAACTCTTCAGCCTACATCCCCCCTGCTAAAGCCAAAGACATTAGATAGAGCTATTGAAAAATTCATTTCTGAAAATTTGGACACCTTAGTTCCCGTGATAGATGCTACTCATTTATACTGGAAAGAAGAGGGCACCAAAATTGTCCCAGATTACAAAGAGAGATTAAACCGACAATGGCTTCCTAAAAAATACAAAGAGACGGGAGCATTTTTAATAACAAAACGAGAATTCATAACAAAGGATTCCAGATTTGGTAGAAATATTGGAATTTTTATTTTGGACGAGATTGAAGGTTTAGACATAGACACACCTATAGACTGGCTTATTGCTGAAACATTCCTGCGTAGGTTAAAAATCCTGTTTGTGGTTAACGGAAATGAAAAAATTGGTATGGGGCACATTTATAGAACGTTAACTCTTGCGGACAGATTTATTGGTCACGAGGTTCTTTTCTTAACTTATGAAAGCAATGAGCAGGCAATAAAAGTGATACACGATGCAGGGTATCAGGTTATTGTCACCTCGAAGGATAATCTCATTAAAAGAATTGCAGAGATACATCCCGATATTGTAATAAACGATATCCTTGATACAGATTTTGGGTATATCAAAAAGTTAAAGGAGCTTGGAGTTTTTGTAGTCAATTTTGAGGATCTTGGTGAAGGTGCCGATGAGGCACATTTAGTCTTTAATGCTTTATATGAAAAAACTAATCCAAACCCCAATCACAGATTTGGTTATGAGTACGAATGTTTAAACGAGAAATTCTACTTATATTCCCCGATAGAATTTAGGGATCCCCCAAAAACATTATTCATAAGTTTTGGAGGTGTGGATCAAAATAATTTAACATGCAAAGTTTTGCAGCTTGTACCGGAAATTTTCTCAGAGACATCAATAGAAAGAGTGATCACGGTAATAGGGCCAGGGTACTCCCATAAGGCGGAACTAATAACATTATTAAATAGGTTAAATACCTGGAAGGAGCATATTGAAGTACATCAAAATGTCAAAAACATGCCTAGATTAATGAGAAGAGCAGACATTGCAATAACGTCTAATGGCCGGACTATCTATGAACTAACAGCTATGGGGATTCCCACAATCAGCATTGCTCAGAATGATAGAGAAACTTTACATTTGTTTGCTCGATATCATAGAGGAATTAAATACCTCGGAATTGCTTGCACAGTAAATCAAGAAGATATATTAAACACTATTAAAGAAATCGCTAATGACTCATACTTAAGAAAAAGAATGTACTTGGCACAAATTGAGGCCTCTAAAGTTATAAGACAGGGGATTAACAGAGTTATCAACGAAATACTCTCCGAGTATTGGAGGTGGAAGAATGAGAGAGATCAAGCTTGGTAAAAGAGTTATCAAGAGAAACGAATTCGACTTGCCCTATATCATTGCAGAAGCTGGCGTAAACCATGAGGGAGACATCGAAAGAGCAAAACAAATGATTGAAGAGGTTGCCAGAGCCGGAGGAGATTCAATAAAGTTCCAAGTTTACAAAGCAGAAACCCTAGCATCAAAATACTCTCCAGCGTACTGGGATACAACAAAAGAGCCAACGAAGTCCCAATACGAGCTGTTCAAGAAGTATGACAAATTCTGGAAGAATGAGTTTGAGGAGCTAGCAGATTACGCCAAAGCATACAAAATTGACTTCCTCGCTACTCCCTTTGATATAGAGAGTGCTGACTTCTTAGAACCTCTGGTTCCGGCTTATAAGATAGCTTCTGCCGACATAACTAACAAACCATTCTTAAAGTACATCGCCAAGAAAGGAAAGCCGATTATACTTTCAACTGGTGCTTCAACGATTTCTGAAATTTGGAGAGCCATTGAATGGATCAAAGAAGAAGGAAACGATCAAATAATTCTTTTACATTGTGTTCTAAACTACCCAACAAAGTACGAAAATGCCAACCTTGGAGCCATTAAAAAAATGAGAGAATTATTTCCGGATTATATTATCGGTTACTCAGATCATACACTTCCGGAGCATGTTGATGAGGTTTTGATAACAGCATGGCTTTTAGGTGCTCAAGTTATTGAGAAACATTATACATGGAACAAGAGTTTGCCTGGAAATGACCACTATCATGCAATGGACTATCACGACTTAAAGAGAGTTATTGAAAAAATGAAGTTCATTAAGAGAATTATTGGAAAATTTGAAAAGCATTATCTACCAAGTGAAGAAGTCTCAAGAAAATATGCAAGAAGAAGCTTAGTTGCTAAAAGACACATTCCTAAGGGAAAGGTCATTGAGGAAGAGGATATTACGTGGAAAAGACCAGGAACAGGAATTCCACCATGGATGATTGACCATGTAATAGGAGGAATAGCCTTAGATGACATTGAAGAGGATGAGGTATTGACATTTAACAAGATCCAGTTTAAAAAGTAGTCTAACTTTGAATTTATCTAAAATATCTCTTTACTATTTCTATATCTTGTCTAGTAAGCACGCGTAATAGGAATAACATAGTCACATAGGACAAGAGGCCCATACTACCAGTAAAGAATATCTGGAATAGAGAGGTCTCCAACTCTAATGTCAAACTACAACATATACAAACAGCACTCATTACAGCTGTAGCAAAAAGAACCTTCAAAATGGATATTTTGAGATTTTCGAACAGATTACTGCTCCATAACTGACATGAGATTCTCCAAATATACCAAAAGCTAGTAACATATGAAATTAAGGTAGTTATTGCAGCCCCAATTATACCTAGTTTCGGGATCAAAATAATATTACCAACAAAATTAAGGAATGCTGAGAACATCCAAATTTTCCCAATATTTTCAGTTTGTTTTAGTAACACTATTATTTGCACGAATAATGTGTATAATCCCCAGAACAAAATTCCAAGAGCAACAAAAGGAACAACCAAATAAGACTTTTCAGCTATTTCTTGGGTTGAGAATATTGTAAGTATTGGTTTGGCAAGGATTGAAAGACCAAACACGGCGGGAATGGCAATTATTAAGTAGTATTTCAAGATATACCCTAAATAAAGCCTAACCTCATCAGTTTTTCCTTCCTCATATAATTTTGAGAGAGTTGCGGGTAAAAGAAATCCCAACGGCCCGATTATGAAGTTCAGCAAGCTTCCCAATGAATAGGCCGGGTTGTAGTATCCAACGTATTTAACTCCTAAATAATAACCTATCAAATATCTATCACTTGAGGATACAATCCAAGCTGAGAGATTACCAGGAATCGTCGGCAGTCCAAACCTTAGGAATTCTTTCATATAAGTAAATCTCGGCATGTAAACCCCCAGATCAGAGACAATTTCATAAAGTAAGATAACAAGCATCAGGAACCTAACAGCAAAGAGAGCCAACAACGCGCCATAAATGCCATAACCATTTACGATGGCATATCCCACCCCAGCTCCCGTCAACAAGTTTTGTAGTATCATCAAGATGGAATATTTTCTTATTTTTTGAAGAGCCCTTAGATAATTCCATCCGACCGCACTAATGGCTTGAATAAACAGTAGGATAGCAAATATGGGCACTAGCCTTAGTTCATTATTACCAAAATATTTTATTATTAAATAAGCAAATAATGGCGCTAAAACAGCATTGACTGCAAGGACAACAAAGAATATGGAATACACAGCTTCTCTAGTTTTACTCTTGTCTTTTTCTCCGGCGATGTATCTGACTAGCGTATACGGCAAACCTAAACACGTTAACCCAGGTATCAGCGTTAACGAAACATTTATCTGAACCCATGTCCCATAGTCCTCTAAAGGTCTCCCTTTTGTAAATATGGGAATTAGCATGATTCCAATTAATGTGTTTACGACATTTGTTAGTCCCAAGAGACCCAAGTGTTTAATAAATAGTGTCCTTTCTGAGTTCACGGGTTACCCTCCGTTGATCTTATTAAACTTTAAGTCTCTCTATAAATTACTCCTCCAAAGACAATCTTCGTTCCTTGTGCAATAGAGCTTTGCCTGCCTTGCTCATTGAGCTCACCCCTTTAAGCTTTCTTTCAGCTCGCTGATAACGAACAAAAACTCCTCTCTATCAAACACTATCCCCAGCTCACGTGCTACCGAAGCTAAGAACTCCTCGTTTTCCTTGAAATATTGAACTACCCAATTCAGGTCAAATTTTTCCTTGGAGTACAGAAGTTTAAACACCTCAAAGTCCAGCTCTTCAGGACTAACGGCCAATACATAAATATCCACTAGGTCTTTCAACTGCTTTTGTCCTCGGTACTTGTTTTTCTCTATCAGAAACTTCATCGACAAGATAACCTCAGGAAGGGCAACACTAACACCTTCAATTTCATCGTAAAGTTCTTTTTCAAAAATCACCTTAACGTAGGGGTGTGTAAAGCTCATTGGACTTATCTTTTCGTCCCATAAGATGTCCAAAAACAGTTCCCTGAGCTCATATGGAGGAATCCGTTTGGACTCCTCAAAACATATCTCCTTTAATCCTCCGTCCAGTGTTTCGTGGTAATATTTAATATATCTAAGACCAACTGGCACAAAGTTGTTTGCCAGCAAATGTTTTTCAATAGTCCTAAAATTTTCCTTCAAAGCAACAAAATCAATGTCTAGAGAGGGAAGTGACATACTCTTCAATTTCTGAGCTTGAAGGTAAGTTGCCCACCCTCCCACTAACACAAGCTCCTCCTTCAGTTCTCTGCCAACTTTCAGCATCCAATCGTAGGATTCCTTAATTATCGGATTGTTCCAGCTCCTCACCGCTATCTCTTCCATTGTTCTATCTCCTCCAGCAGTTCTTCTATGATCCTCGTATACATCCCCTCTCCAATGGAATCGGCAATAATCTGCTCAATTGTTGCAATCCTATACCCTCTTATGCCTATCGTATAGTTAAAAACATCCTCATCATAGGAGTAGAACCTGATGGGATACCCCTCTCTTTTGATCCCAATCTGCTTTAACATATCAAAATCATCTTTTTTAATGTACGCCGTCCCAAAGCTTGGCTCCAGAACCTTTCCAAGAACCCATAACGCCGACGTACCAGAGAACACCACAAAGTCCCTAACCTTTTTCGGCCTTACCCTGTATGTTGCTCCTTTAATAACCTGAAATATCTTCCTCTTCTCCTCTCCCCAAGTATAGAGGAGAGCTTTTTTGTCAACAACCTTTATTTTCCCCATCTCCAAAATTATAGCACCGTTGCTCTCCAATGATCTGAGGATCCTGTAAAGGTAAGGCCTGTTAACCTTAAATTTGGCTAAAAGCTCTTTAACAGAAGTTTCTCCTTTAACCGCCAACTCCCTCAATATCTTCTCCTTCAGTATTGGAGCCCTCATGCTGTATCCTTTGTATGTTATATTTTATAAAGTTTAGGATACATAGGATACACTAAAATAAATTCAGCAAAGACAATTCCCACCCTCTGCTGGAGATGACATTTTTCAGTAAGCGGGATAAGAACAATGTCAAGGCCGTTTTTTCGAGGAGCGCGTGGCTGAGGAGGTAAAATTTGTAATTGGCTGCCCTGCCCTGATGAAGTTCCTCAACGGTGCTTCAAAGAGGGTGGGAAAGAGGGTTGTCCTTGAGTTGAAGAGGATAATTCTTAATCATTGAGACGACTGGAGCAAGGCCTGGGAGGTTTTCGAGATGTTTGAAGATCACGATGGCATGGATCTGGTGGTCTACCTAAGCTCTGCCATAATGGAGGGCCTTGGAGTAACGCCTTCACCTTCGACAAGGACTTCGAGGCTCATGGATTTCGGAAGGTCCCTTGACTTCCAGCTTGGAATCTTCTTCCTGAGCAACACCAAGCACTTTTCTTAGAAGATAACCCTGGGTTTGTAGGGGATAAAAGAAAGATAGTTTTAAGAAGGCATATGAACTTTTCCAAAAATTGCCAGATGATCTCAAGAGGGAAGTTATAGATTACATAGAATTTCTACTAGAAAGGAAAGCAAAGAAAAAACAGGGACGGCTAAGGCTTACATGGAAAGGAGGTTTGAAAGAGTTTAAAGATAAATATTCATCGGTAGAGCTCCAGCACAAAGCTCTTGAATGGTGGTAATGGATGTACTTAAGATACAAACATTTTCCCCGAAATTCTTCTTGAACAGGAGAAATCCCATGAAGCAGAAAACTTCCTAAGAAGAGTTCCGGCTGAGTATCTCCATATTTCGGATTTTTTCTCTGTATTCAATTGGAATCATCTTGGTTTAAATTAGGAAAGCATAACATTTTCAGTTCATAGAAGATGTTTTTGTGGGAGGAGGTGTCACAGTTCTGCGATTATCGGTTTTTGATTTTAAAGATGTTATTAGAGCGTCAAAGAAATTTAACATAGATTTTGATGACGCCTATCAATATGTCCTAGCTAAGAAATACAGTCTTAAAATAGTGAGCTTTGACTCAGATTTCGACAAAACGGACTTGGGAAGATTGCTACCGAGCCAAGTCACAGGGAATGTGTAGCAACTTTGCCCTTCTTTCTCTTCCTAACTTCATTCCACACGGAAAGGGCTTCTAGAGTTATTGGGCGTAAAGTAGTAGATGCCTCCGATCAAACTCAACTGGTCCCCCTCCTGTCCTTGCGGATGATAGGGGATCCTCTTCCCTGCAAGTGCTCTGGCAGGGAGATAAGTTCTTTTTTGAGAAAGCCTAGTTTTATCTCACCTATCCCCAAAACCTTTACATGCCTCTCAATGGCCTCCAGCAGGACAACATCAAGGTATATGGGAACACTCCTAAGGGCCTCTCATCCTGAGAGTACAGGAGGGTGTACAGGTCTTCGAGGAGTCCAACGACGAAGGAGTACTCTTTGGCCTTCTTGAGCACGTCATCCATCATCTTCCCATAAGCCTCACCAGCCTCCTAAAAAAGTTGCAATAACTACAAAAGATCTTGAATCCCTTAAAAAGGCAAAGAAATTGTTAGAGAAATATTTTGGATATAAAAAGGCAGTTATTAGGAGAAAAAACACGGAGACGTATATCAATTGGAGTTTGGTGGGGAAGTTTTACATTCCATTTTCTCTGAGTGGGGAAGTACCTCTGGAGACGAGCGTATTCCTTCGTGGGTGTGGAAACTATCGAAAGAACACATAACTAAGATGCTAGAAGGTTATGAAGGTGATGCTCATATAAGAAAGGATGGTAGCAGGGTGTTCACATCAATAAACCCAAATCTCATATTTAGTTTAGTGTGGTTAACCAGGCTTAAGGGGATAAACTCGAGATACATCAAAAGGGCATGTAAAAATATGAAGGGAGAATTACAGAGAAGGGAGGAATATGACTTGGTTATGCATGGCTTAGTCATTTCTTCCGAAAATTATGAAAACAACCCAATGAGAACACCTCATTCAAAGTGCATTCCATTAGAATTAGTTAAGACCTAACTTCCCAAACAGTTTGTTGCAAAATATGAACTTAAGAAAAACGGGTTAATTGGGAAAGAAATTGCAAAAAGAGTAATACGAGGAAAGAACAAATATGTAGATTCAGATGTTGGGGTTGCAAAAGTTAAGAAAATTACTAAAATTAGAGAGAAAGTAACAGTATATGACATTGTTATAGAAGGAAATCACAAATTTTTCGATGGTAATGTTCCAATTCTATTGCATAATACTGACGAAGTTTATGGGGACATTCTTAAGGGCTCCTTCACGGAGGAGGATAGGTTAATGCCCTCTTCTCCTTATTCAGCAACGAAAGCTGCAAGTGACATGCTCGTACTCGGTTGGGCTAGGACGTACAAACTTAATGCCTCAATAACAAGGTGCACCAACAACTATGGCCCCTACCAGTTCCCAGAGAAGCTCATACCAAAGACAATCATCAGGGCAAACATGGGATTAAAGGTGCCCATATACGGGAGCGGGCAGAACGTTAGGGACTGGTTGTACGTTAAAGACCACGTTCGAGCCATAGAAGCAGTGTTGCTTAAGGGTGAGGCGAGAGAAGTTTACAACATCTCAGCTGGAGAGGAGAAGACAAACCTTGAGGTAGTTAAAACTATATTAAGGATTATGGGCAAGGATGAATCCTTGATAGAATTCGTTGAGGACAGGACACGATATTAGGTACTCTCTTGACTCATGGAAGATAATGAGGGAACTTAAGTGGAGGCCAAAGTACAGCTTTGAAAAGGGGATAAAGGAGACCGTTAAGTGGTACCTCGAAAACGAGTGGTGGTGGAGGCCCTTAGTGAATGAAAGAGTTCTGCATCCAACGCCCTGGAAGCTAAAGTGGTAAATCAAGAAAATTTAAATGGAGATCTTAACAAGAATAGTATTCTTCACTCGACTGAACAACATTGTGAGGCCCCCACCTACTGGTAGGTAGGCTCCCCCCATCTTTAAACGTTATCGCTCATGAATATGCATAACAGCCTTCGTGGACAACTTTAAATAAATTAGTGATCCTCACTGAACTTGCGACGATTTGGGCACAATATGAATTTAAGTTCCTTTGCAATCCAATAATTTTGGTAGGTGATCAAAATGCCCTTTGAGTTTGTTCGCCTTGAGATTCCCGACGTTATATTAATCAAACCTAAGGTTTTCGAGGATGAAAGAGGCTTTTTCATGGAGACGTACAAGAGGCCAGACTTTGAGAAGGCTGGGATTAAAGGAGAGTTCGTCCAGGATAACCACTCCCGCTCGAAGTATGGAGTCCTTAGGGGCCTGCACTTCCAGAGGGAGCCCTACGCACAGGCTAAGATAGTGAGGGTTGTTAGGGGAGTTATATTTGATGTGGCCGTTGATTTGAGGAGAAACTCGCCCACCTTCGGGAAGTGGGTCGGAGTAATACTCTCCGAGTTTAACAAGTGGCAGCTCTACATCCCGAGAGGCTTTGCCCATGGCTTCGTTGTTCTCAGCGACATCGCTGAAGTAGTTTATAAAGTGGACAACGTTTATGCTCCAAGTTACGAGGCAGGTATAATTTGGAACGACCCAGATATAGGGATAAAATGGCCCATCGACAACCCAATACTCTCGGAAAAGGACAAGAAGTGGCCGACTCTCAAAGAGACCATTAAGAAGGGGTGGGTGTTCTAATCTTTTCTTTACAAAACATTTTATACTGTCACTGGCGAACACATATTGAGGGTAAGGTATGGGAAAGATTACCATCGAGCTAAATATCCCTGAGGAGATATTAAGGACAATTGACATTGATAGGGTAAGGCGAATCGTTGAGAGGGAGATCATTATAGAGCATAGCGTTCAGAAACTTCACGGGAAGTTTAAGGGTATGAACCTCAAAGAAATATTAAAAGAGGTTGAAGATGAATGGCCGGTCTAACGGCCTTCGTGGACACAAACGTAATAGTCGAACATTTAGAAGGGGATATAAATCTTCTCGACTTAAGGGAGAAATTTGACATTCTGTACTCTAATAGTGTAGTGTTTAGTGAGGCTCTCATGGTTTATCTAAGGGCATTAACAGGGAAAAGACCCTACACACTCAAACACAATCCGGATATTATAAGGAGCCTTAAGGAAGAACTTCTGGATTTCTTAAATCTTTTTGAGCTTTTTGTTGAACTAGAGATAAACAGGGTTATTGAAACACTCGCCGTTAAGTATATGATAAAATACGGCCTGTTACCAAATGATGCACTAATTCTCGCAACCTGTAAGTTTTACGATGTAAAATACTTGATTTCATTTGACAGTGATTTCACTAAAGCATGTGAAGAGGAGAGAATACACCTTTTAAATTCTCCCGAAGAGGTAACCAATGTAGGTGATGTCCCGTGAATGTCGCCGTCATCGGCGCCACAGGTCAACTCGGGAGCGACATAGTTGAGGTATTCTCTAAGGATCCGGCCTTTGAAGTCATTTCCCTGTCTCATGAAGACGTAGACGTTACAATATTGGAAAGCCTCAAAGTGCTCGAAAGGATTAAGCCTGATGTGATAATAAACACCGCCGCTTATGTTAGGGTTGACGATTCAGAGCTTTATCCTGAAGAAGCATTCAAAGTCAACGCAATCGGGGCATTAAACGTTGCAAAGGTAGCTGAGAAGATAAACGCCGTGAATGTTTACATAAGCACTGACTATGTCTTCGACGGCGAAAAAGGGAGGCCGTATAAGGAAGAAGATGTCCCGAATCCAATAAACGTGTATGGGGCGAGCAAGCTCATGGGCGAGATATTCACGAGAAACTACTCCTCCAAATAAGGGTGGCCAGCCTCTACGGGAAGAGGGGAGCGAGAGGCAAGGGAGGGAACTTCGTCGAGTGGGTGATAGAGAAGGCAAAGAAGGGAGAAAAGCTCAGGATAGTGAGTGACCAGTTCATGAGTCCGACTTATACTAGGGACGTTGCGTTTGCATTAAGTGAGTTCCTGAAAATTATGCCCGAATATGGGGTTTATCACATGACCAACGACGGCTTCTGCTCTTGGTATGAGTTCACAAAGGCTATCTTTGAAATTCTTGGCTGGGACGTTGAGGTAGAAGCAATAAGCTCTGAGGAACTGGGTAGGCTGGCAAGGAGGCCAAGATTTTCAGCGCTGAGCGTTGGAAAACTAAGGAGGATTGGTATAGAAATGAGGCACTGGAAGGAGGCCCTTAGAGATTACCTTGCCGAGAGAAAACAGAAGCATTAAGCGTCTTAGGGTGGGAATCCCAGTACAGACATTTCCAAGGATTAATAACTTCTACAAGGGGCAGAAACTTTCGTTAGTTTCATTGTGTATGAGACTTGGGTTTTCGAATGGTGGGATCGGGGAGGGGTTGAGTCCCTGCCCCGGAGTGACTGCATCACCATGATAAACCACGCAATGATACAGGTGGAAAAACGGTTATCTCCGTCTCGTGCACCCAAGAAAACATAGCGCTCTTAAAAAATGAGGTTCAGCGCATATTTTGGAGACCCCAAATTCACGTCGAAGGTTCCTGCTGGCCGTGAATGTTGTGGATTTAGGGTCTGTTCCGGAGGAACTTCTCCAAGTACACCTTAACCCTTACATCAAAGAGGGAAGCAATGATTTGATTCAGGTTGCCCTTCATCGTGGGATTCAGGCGAAATGCCAAGAGTACATCGTTGACACCTCCCCTATCACCACCAGCCAACCTGAGGATGCCTATCTGAAGGAGATGGTAACTCAGAACCTCTGGATTTTTCCGTATGTCGGCATGTGCCCTTACCATCTTCCTCCTGCCCTCAAGGTACTTGGCAAAAGAAAACTGGCCCGAATGCACCGAATAATTAACTAGGGGTTCGTCTATCGCCTCGAAGAGCCAAAACTTTGCAATTCTCAACCACATATCCCAATCCTCACAAGTAACGAAATCCTCTCGGAAGAGGCCGGCCCTTTTAAAACACTCCCTCTTCACGAGGATCGTGGAGGTCCCCGTGATGTTGTCCTTGAGCAGGTGCCCGTACACGTTGCCCCTGGCCTTCGGCCTTTTTACCCCCAGCACCTTGTCCCCTTCGAGATCATAGTAGTTGAAGGCCGTGTATATGAGCCCATAACTCCTGGGCAACCTCCTGAAGAGCTCGACCTGGAGCTCCAGCTTCCCCTCGAGCCACTCATCGTCATCATCAAGGAAGGCTATGTACTCTCCCCGGGCCTTCTTAACTCCCAAATTCCTAGCGTTGGCTATGCCCCGCCCCTTCTGGGGAACATAGCGTATCCTCCCATCGCCGTAAGACCTTACCAACTCCCTCGTCTCTTCACTCCTAGCCCCATCCACAATGATTACCTCGAAGTCATCAAAGCCCTGATCGAGCACGCTGTCAATTGCCCTCTTCAGGAGTTCATTCCTCTTATAAGTCGGGATAATGACGGAAACCGTCGGCCTCATCTTTACCACCGAGGAGGGCCCTTGCGATCTCGATGTCCTCTTTGAACGTTATCTTTAAGTTGAAGCAGTTGCAGAACAGTGCGTGAACCCTGAACCCTGCCTTCATCGCGAGCTCTACGTCATGGGGGACAACGTTCAGTATATCCCGCTCGAGCGCGTGCTCCAGAGTCCTCTTCAGGGCCTCGTACCTGTACCCGGTTGGTGCTTCGCCTATGGCAAACCTCTTTCTATCGTGAATGGTCCCCACGAACTCGCCGTCGAGCTCTATCAGGTTCCCCGTTATGGGATTTACCGTCGTCACCACATCCTTCTCATCTAGGAGCTTTATAATCCGAGCAAAGATCCAGCGTGGCGTGAACGGCCTGACGGCGTCGTGGATAATGACCTTTTCCTCAGCCTCTGGAACTTTAAGGAAGCCCTTGTATATTGATTCGTTTCTCGTCACGCCACCAGCAGTTACTGCCATGACCTTGGGAAATCTCCTCGTGATGCTTTTCGTGAGGGAGAGAAATTCGGGGTTAGACACGACAATTATTTCATCTATCCCCTCAACGCCAGATACTTTTCCAAGGGTGTGCTCGAGTATCGTTCGACCATTTATCTTCACGAACTGCTTGGGAACATCAAGGGAGGTCCTTCTCCCGTATCCACCTGCCAGCAGGATTAGGGCAGTCAATCAGCATCCCTCCGAATTAGTTGCCTGTAGACCCTCTCCGAAGATTTAGCATCATCCCCCACCTCGTACAGCAGGTTCTTAACGGTTCTCCTCCACTCAAGATCCTTCTTCGGGTCATCGAGATAGGAATGCAGGGCCGTTATCAGGCCGTCTATAGTCTCCGGCTTTTCACCTGGGGCGAAGAACTTGAAGGGAAGCAGAAAACCACTTTTCCGCTCGAGCTCTTCCCTATCGGGCAGGTAGAAGACTATAGGCCTCTCCGTAAGTATGTAGTCTTCGAATATGCTTGAATAATCCGTTATAAGGATATCGAAGGCCCCCATTAGATCGTTTATCGTCAGGAGCTTTTCTTGAAGGGCTCTGTCAGTTACCAGGGTGATATTCTTTGCCTTCTCAATTGCCGAGGCGAGGGCATCAGCAACGAGCTTGTGAGGCTTTATCACGAGTAAGACATTCCTACGCTCAAGGAACTCAAGGAATTTTCTAGTGAAAAGACTTTTCACTACCTTTAAGCTAGCCTTAAAGTCCTTGAGATAGCTCGTGTACCTGTACGTTGGGGCGTAGAGAATCACGGCATCGTAGTTCTCTACATCTATCCCCAGGATCCCTGAGAGAATGTCTTTTGCAGTTCTAAGGTTCTCAAAGAGGCCGTCGTTTCGTGGTTGACCGAGGATCCTGAACTTCCTCGGGTTTATCATGAACTGTCTTACGAATGCTCCAACGGCGAGCTCAGACGTCGTAACGAAGTCTGTCGTCCAGCGATCCATATAGAGGTAGAGATCCTTAATCCCCAGGGGATGCTCATATCCTGTTTTCTTGCCGGGAAGGCCATGCCAGAGCTGGATTACCCTCTGGCCGAGGTGAGGAGTTATTGGAAGGACATCGGTCGTTATTACGAATTTAGATTGGAGGAGCTCTTTTAGACCTTCTGCGGAGTACAGGTAAACTGCTTTAGCATCCGGATACTCCCTTTTTAGGGCTTTTAGGGCGACCGGAGTTTTTTCGTTTAAAATCCATGCGAGCTCATAACCTTTATCGAGAGAGTAAATGTACTTGAAGAGGGCCAACGCGTTATCACTAATGTCCGGGGTGGAATAGAACGCTATCTTATCCTTATCTTTTGGGACATAGTTGGCCAATGATAGAAGCCTCGAAAGGAGGAGCTGCTTCCTAATGCGATCCATGCTTACCCCATGAAATTCTCTAGAAAATCCTTTATAAACAGTCTGCCGGTTGTTATAGGGGGAACTATGGTAAAGGTCTCGATAATAATGCCAAATAAGAATAATGCAAAGTGGTTGCCCAAGTCAATCGGGAGCGTGCTTAGTCAGACGTACGAGAACTGGGAATTAATAGTCGTGGATGACCATTCGACGGATGAGAGCGTTGAGGTGATAAGGGAGTTTATGGATAGGGATAGTAGGATTGACTGTATTTGTGATCCTGATGTAACTTATCCCCTAACGAAAAATCTTGGTTTTGAACACTCATCTGGCAAGTACGTTGTCTTTTTGGATAGTGATGACTGGTTGAGTAAGGAGTTCCTAGAGAGGGGTGTTGAAAATACAAGGGATGGGTATGCGTCGAGTTTTAGGGTTATTAGACCTGATAGTTCCGAGGCTATCATAAAGTTTAAAAAGGGTGTTTTTGATTCTATCGATGGTATTAAGCGTCGTTATTGGTTGGAAAATGGCAACTCTCTCTTGAAGAGGAGAATTATTGAAGAGTACGGTATTAAATTCCCACCATATAAGTACAGTGAGGACGTCTATTTCTATGTCCAGTATCTTAGTGTTGTGAAAGAAATTTTTGTTGATGACTACATTGGTTTAACTGTCAATAGAATGGGAAGTAGTATAATAACAACGAACTCGGAGAAGGGATTGATTGAAACACTTAGGGTGTTTGATTTGTTGAAAAAGAGATTAATTGCCCTAAATAGGGATGACCTGATAAACATCGTCGAAAGTTACGCTATGCCACCATCAATTCTGACATATATTGATGATCTTCCATATAAGAAACGAGTGAGGTATGGTGTAAAATATTTGCCGTACCTTATAAGATTTAAATGGTGGGGATATTATGCAAAGTTGTGGTATATTATCTCGTTGCTAAATCTATTTGTGCCAGTAAAACAAATTGTGAGGTGGTTAAGATGATTAAGAAAATAATTGGTTTCATAGGAAATTCGTCACTCTATGTTGGAGTCTTTATACCGAAAAAATTGTTACTGATATGTTTATAAAACTAAATAAGTTAAAGGGAGTTAAATTTTTATCAGTTCCTATTAGGGATTACGATTCCAATATATCATTTGATATGATTATTGACCTAGATGACGAAGGACTAGCAAGGGAATTATTATACGCAAACATTAGGGAACGTGAAGTTGTTAGGGAAGTCGTTAATATTTTACGAAACAATAATATGAAGCAACTGATCAACCAACCATTGACTTTCTTTGGCGGATAGGAGGGGGTATTCCAACTAAAACAGATTTTCTCCCCTTCTCGGCTATGTAGTCCCACACTGCTTTCTCCTTTATCATCCTGCTGTTGGCTATCCATATGTCATTGTACGTGCCCCTCTTCCTGTGCCTGAAGCCGTAGAGGCCAAGTTCACCGGGGGTTTTGCCCGTGGCCATCGTCATCCACATTGGAATCGTTATAGCTGGAATCCCTGTCTTCATTGGGCCGTAACTATTATTCCAGCTCCAACAGAAGTTAGCTGAACGCTTAAACCAACTATAAAAACCTAAGATATAGACATAAATCCACCTTGGCCTTAAAAATCTCGAAATTTCAAATCCCAAGGATAAGGCTGAAACTACAACGAGAACTACTCCAATGAGGGTTACAAGGAGCTGGCCAAGTTCTTCCCTGGGTAGTCTAATCAATATGAAGGCTCCTAAAAGCACTGCGGGAACGCTTCCGGCTATTAGTCTCCATGCTATATCAATCCGAACGTTCCCCTTTTTTCCATGCAACGCCGTTGCAAAGATCTTAGTTAACAGGGAGAAGAGGAAGTCGGTGCCTACAGCAACCTCTGGTCTAACACCTAAGAATATTAGCGAAGGCGTCATTAAGGATCCCCCGCCGACTCCGCTGAGCCCAACTAGGAACCCTATTGCTAGCCCTAAGAGGATGAACTCTATCATTGAGATCCTGCTAACGCTTTAATCTCGATTATATAAGTATAACCTCAACTCCAATCTTTCTGGCTGTTTCTCCCTGCTTTTCATCACATGTAAGGAGGGGAGCATTGAGGCTTAAAGCTTGAGCTATGAAAAGGGCATCGTAAACGGCGATTCCTTCTTTGATGGCAATCCCTAAGGCCTCATTCAGGTATTTTGAATTTGATTCTACCTTTAAAAGGCCTTCCTTAACCAGCTCAATCATTGCATCATAAAGTTCCTCAGCTTTTTCTTGGCTAAATGCTTTGTACTTGGTAACGTACTTCCACAACACGTTTGTTGCTTCGATTATTAGCATCTCCACCGTGCACGGTTCTCGTTCTGGCTTTAAATAGGGGACTACCTCCTCCCAGCCCTCTTCCCTAATGAGAACCTTTGAGAATGCGGAGGTGTCAATGACTATCACGATCCTCCCTCACGAGGTTTTTTGCCGTTCCCCTGGGGGCCTCGGGAAGCGTCTTTACTACATCTATGAACCTTTCAAGAGCCCTCCGCTTCTTCTCTTCTTCTATCCTCTTTTTTATGAACTCCCTTATCTCTTCACTCCAGTTAATTTCTCCCCTAAGCTCATCCATTTCCTTTTTTAGCTCCGGTGGAACTCGAATGCTTATGACAACCGAAGTCATGTAATTCACCATAAGCAAATTCTGTATTACAAAACTTAAATCTTTCGAGTTACTACATCGAATAAGAATAAGAAAAGGAGAAATAAATCAACTTCAAAACTTCACATAGCCGAAGTTTTCCTTGAGAGTCCTCACAGCTAAGGAACTCTTTCCTGTCCTACGAGGGCCAGTTATGACCTTTATCAGGTCAGTGTGAAGGTACTTCCTAAGTTTTTTCTACCTCCCTCTCAACGTAAGGCTCTCTTTTCAGGATTTCAAGCTCGTAGTGCAATTATATGCCCCCTCACTTTGCGCACTAAATGTATAAACCTTCAAAATTTGGGCAGTTTACTGGACATAGCTGAAATTTGGGTATTAGTGGTCAATGTCCTTGGACTCAGGGCCGTTCCATAGATAACAGCAAGTGGGACATTTGCCGGCTTTGTTTTTCGCAATTTTGTGGACTTTCTCGGTGTGTGAGGTTCTGAGCCCGAATGAGGACTTTAACTGAATTAGCTCCCTCCGACAATGAAGGCGGGAGGAAGTTGCCCGCTACGAGGGTTCAGAAGTTCAAAAAGTGGTGGACAACCAGGACGGGATTCCTCGAATTCCCCTCTGTTTATTAAATTATCCTGTAGGTTGTTGGTTCCTTTAGTGTGGTTTTATTACCTCCAGTCGACTCGGAAGTAGTGTTGATGGCCTCCAAACAACATATCTAAACCTTCTCAACCTTCACGTTTAACTTTAAGCTTTGTATCGTCCCGTTTATGGCCTCAAGTATCCTCCACTTCTCCCCTAAGCAGTTCCCTCCCTTAAGGCAACTCTCGGGAATTGACGGTTCCCTGTCCTTGAACAGCAAAAACCAAACCTGCCACCTTCCAGGCTTGTCTATCTTAAAGGTGTAGTTCATCTCGAACTGGGGCGTCCAGTTGCCCTCTATGTTCACAGGAACATGGGGAAGGGTAACGTTGAACCTGTCCATGAGGTACATCTCGTGGATTATCGTCTCGTTGGTCGTGAAGTTGTAGGTTAAGTTCACCAGCCATATCTCAACGTAATAGGTCACGTTCCTGTGCTCGTGGTTAACTATCCCAATAATGACTTTACCGGTCTCGTTAACGAAGAGCTCCGTCGGATAGTCAGCTGCCTTCCCCTTGGGGCCTAAGATGTAGAACTCCGTAAAGGCCTCCCCGGGCTTCGGGTGAGTAATGACGTAGGCTAGGGTTCCAATAGATGCAACTATCGCTATTATTAGGATAACCGTCAGGGCCTTATCCAACCTGCTAGCTTCCTCCCACTCGAGCTCCCTCTTTATATCCTCTAAGGTCACCCAGGGGATCCACGGATTTATGGCGTTCCTCCTCCTGTACATTCCAACGAGCGCAAAGGCAACGTTAAACACGGTTAGACTCCCCAGTATGGGAACCAGCCTTATCCCCCAGGGCGTGTAATTCAGGGCAAGCCCTATCAGGGGAACTATAGCTATGCTCAGCCCAAAGCTTAATGCCAGCCTTTCTAAGTTGTCGAGCTCCTTCCTCTCTGGAAAGAGTGCAGTTATAAAGACGTATCCTGGGAGAAACAGAACAAAAACTAGGCCCAGGACTTTCCGAATAAAGCTGTCCGGAGCAACAAAAATTATTAGATCAAGGATCAGCGAGAGCGCGATGACAGTTATTAGATCCCAGTACCTCCAGAGCCCCTTGGCCTCTCCCATTCCCTCCCCCGGACATCCTGGGCTCTCGGGCTTAAAAAGCTATTCCGTAATTCTCAACCACTATGTTCCCTCCCCTCGTCACGACCCCAAGCTCCCAGCTCTCGTAGTACCTATTGAGGACTTCAAGTGCATCATCTTTCTCCTCCTGGGGAACCACAACGATGAAGCCAACGCCCATGTTGAAGACCCTGAACATCTCCTCGAGGGGAACGCCATTCTCGTGTATTAACTTGAAGATTCCGGTAATTGGAGGCATTCTGAGCCTGAATCCATAGTTGGTCAGCCTTTTTAGGTTTAACAACCCTCCGCCCGTGATGTGGGCCAGCCCGTGAACTTCAACGCTATTCAGTAGCTCAAGGACTGGCTTAACGTAAATTCTTGTAGGCTCAAGTAGCCACTCCCAAAGCTTCCTCCCCTCGTACTCGTAGTCGAGGCCGTACTTTGGGATTAGAAGCTTCCTGGCGAGGGTCAAACCGTTGGAATGGATTCCCGAGCTGGAAATGCCAATCACCATGTCCCCAGGCCTTATCTTTTCTCCCGTTATTACTTTGCCCTTCTCGACTATCCCGATTGCAGTCCCTGCCAGGTCATAGCCGTTGATCAGGTCAGGCATCACCGCGGTTTCCCCACCAACTATCGCTATTCCTGCCTCTTCAGCCCCCCTGTAAAGGCCTTTAGCTACTTGCTCGAACACCTCATCTTTAGGTTCCCTTATGGCGAAGTAGTCAACCAACGCTACAGGCTCCGCACCAACGCAGATCAGATCGTTGACGTTCATCGCTATCATGTCTATTCCTATAGTGTCGAACTTCCCAACTGCTTCAGCGACTAGAACTTTAGTCCCGACACCATCCGTGGTCATCGCTAGGTAAAAGCTGCCGAAGTCCAGCAACGCCGCGTAGTGCCCTATCTCTCCCGGCTCCCCAACTTTTCCTTGCCTGAACTTGAACGTTCTTCTTGCCGCATCTATTATGTGCTTGAGAGCCCTAGATGTTTTTTCCTCATCGACTCCAGCTTGAGCATAGGTTAGCATCCTATCACCGCTAATAGCTTCGCAAAAAGTTTTAAAAATTTATGTTAATTTTAACCCATGGATTGGATAGTTTTTACAAGTATGTGGCAATCTTGCTAATTAGATACCCCCCGAACTAGTTCGGGGGGTGCATATAATGTTGATTTAACCCTCATTTAACTGTAACTTCTCCGCAGCGTACCTGTAAATTGGATCTGAGAACCTGTAAACCCCAATTTCGTCCTTAACCACGATGAACAGTTCTTTAGTCAACACCTCCAAAAGTCTGCTAAGGGTGTCTTTTGAAATTCCAGTTTTCTCTAACTCACTCCAAGTAGCTCCATAGGCCAACCTTTTAACTACCTCTCTGGCTTTGGGACTTCTCCCTTCCAAGAAGTGTTCCAGCTCTTTTAAGGCCTCATTCACGGCCTTCTTGAACACTCTCTGGAGAGCCTCTGCGTGAGTGGCCCCGAGGCAGCGTCTAAGACCGTATAGGTTCAGCCAGCCAGGCGAAGTTCCGAGCCTCCAGATTGCCTCCTGAATCTCCCTTTGGGTTACACTAACACCGCAATGCTCAAAGCCCCTCCTCAAGAATTCTGCCGCTACCCACTCGGGCCAAGGTGGAAGGAGTATCTCAACCGGCGGCCTACCGTAGAGACCTTCCCTATACGTGGCCTCAAACAGTTTCTTAACGACGCCTGCATATGAGCCCGTAAATATTACTAGCAGGGAATCGTTTTCATTAAATGCTGCCGCTAAAGCCTGTAGAAAATTCTTTACTCCCTGCTTTACGTTTTGAACCTCATCAAGAATTAGTATTGTGTCTTTTAGGGCAAAAAGAGCATCTTCTAAAGCGTTCCTAGCGGTAACATTCTCTCTAAGCTTTACAGAAGCACCAACGCTTCCCGTGGAAAAAGAAACTTCCGCAATGTACTTTGATATGGTGTCAAAGATTGACTTTGGCAATCTACTCAGTATCTTTTCCGTGGCTTGTCGGGAAGTTTCTGCGTTCCTTAGGTCAACAAAAATTACCTTATATTTCATTTCCCTCGCAAAGGTATTTGCCCCAGCCCATGCTAAGCTAGTTTTTCCGACCATTCTTGGACCGAGGATTGCTACCCAGCTTCTAGCGTGAAGGGCGTTTATTAGCATCTCTAACTCCTCGGAACGCCCAAATAGACCTTCTTTGTTCTTCCTTGGCCTCTGATCAAAGAATGAAATTCCCCTTCTTGACCTCAATTTTAGATACCCTCCGAACTAGTTCGGGGGGTATACTATATATCCTTTTCTCTCCCGTCAAGTAAATGAGTAATTCCCTAGTTTTGTCTCAGTAGCGGACCTTTTTATCATTAGCTCTCCATTTTAAAAACTCCATTTTCACATCAGAAGATTTGGATTAGCTAACAAGCTCACAAGATTTGTCTAAAAAGCCAAAAGTGTTATATATAACACTTTTTAATTTTTGGACATTTAGAACTCGGGGAAAGAGTTCGTTTGTTTTGGGGTCTGTATTTATGCTTTTACAAAGGAAACCAATCTTCCCCAAAGGGTGAAGCGTTCAAAAGAGAGAAATTTAAATCATAGCCACAAAACAATCTCAATGGTGGAATTTAAATGAACATGGAAGTTAAGCGGATTGATGGGCAGGGAAGAATCATTATACCAAAAAGGTGGAGGGAAAAGTGGGGAGACGAGGTTATTTTGATTGAGCTTGAAGACAGGATAGAAATTCTCCCAAGGAGAAAACCCAAGCTTTCAGAGTTTTTTGACATAATAGAAGTTGATGAAGTCAAGGAAGACGTGGAAAAGGAACTCTGCAATGAAATCATATATGAGCGCGAATGAGTGTATATTCCTAAGTTCAGCCTAGCGTTAAAATCTTGATCCTATAAAATTCATTCCCTTCTTCGCCTTTAAAGCGAATCATCCCTATCCAGCGAGATTGGGTATTCAGCTCCTGCATCATATGCCACGGAGAGGGTCTCTTTTTGTGTACTTAGCCCAAAGCCTCTCACAAAAAGTTTAAATACAATTGTATTACAATGGTATGTTGGTGGCTGTCATGGCTCAAGCCGTTGAGGCACCCGTCTCCGTGAGACTTCCCAAGTACGTCATAAAGAAGATAGATGAGCTCGTTGAGAAGGGTGAGTTCAAGAGCCGTTCTGACTTCATCAAATACGCCGTAACCCTGGCCCTCGGCCAGATAATGATGGAACCGGCAAGGGAACTCGCAAGAAAAATAACCCCTGAAGAGGCCAGGGAGTGATTGAGAGGGGCGTTACAAAGGCTCCTTACTGAAGAAATTGAGGATGACTGGCCACTGGTTAAGGACATCATCGAGGAAGTTGAGAGGGAGTGGAAGGAGCTTAAGGGTGCTAGGAAATGAAGCTCGTTATGGACACCAATGTTGCCTTGGTTGCAATGATAAGGCCACAAGGTTTAGCTACCGTTTCCGCTACCGGTTGCGTTTGTTGCAACCGGTGCGGTTGGTTTCGCACTCCCGTCCACATCGGGACCACCGGTCACCTCAGACGGGAGGTCATCAACCTCCGGGCCGAAGGGAAACGACCCCGATAAAAAACATACACCCAGAACTTAAAAAACCCTACAGTAACAAAAATACACAAACACAACAAAAGAAACCACTGAAAGAACAGCCTACTCATAAGCCTCCTAGATAAACAACACTTCACGAACTACATAAGTTCAGAGGCCCTTGAAGAACTCACAGCAGAAATTGCCCTACTGGCAAAGAAAGATAGGCTTAGTGAAAATTGGCCCCAAGTTCTTGCAAACTTCCTGAATGGAATGGAAGTAGTAGAGCCCAAGGAAAGGTTTGAGACCTGCCATGACAAAGACGACAACAAATGGCTTAAGGGGATCTATTGAGTTTGAGGAATGAAAATAAGATCTTGCAACTCAGGGATCACCAGATTAAAATCCTCAGACCGATAGAATTCCTGAAAGAAGAACTGAGAAAAACTTGCTAAACTCAAGTGCCTTCAGAACATCTTTTTCTTCACTTTTCTACCATTGATGTTGAAAACCTAAACATATTCCCGATAAGGAGTGAGAGAGCTTAAATTACCAGCAATGTGTTTAAAAGTTTTAAAACTCTCTTCTTGTAGTTCTTCCAATGCCTTTAACATTTCTCCTGCCGATTCTATAGCTTTCGTAATTAGATGAGGATAACCTTCTACTCCCTAGGTAACTTTCGGGAGGAACGGGGAATCTGACATCCTCAGACAGTTCCCATTCGGGTTACTAAAAACAAAACGCGAGAAAAGTTACAGCTATCATTTACAAAACAGCCACCCATGGGAGGAAGTTAGGAAGGATTGTAGGGGATGGAAATTGTTTTGCCGGATTCATCTTTGATGTATCCTGGGGGATACAATATGAGGGCTCCAATACTGAAGGAGAAGATATTGAGGGAGTTGGCGGTTAAAGAAGAGGTTTCTATTCTGTTAAAGAACTTTTAGCCAAATTTAATATTAACAGACCCTACCTCTACAGAATCCCTTAGATCACTGGAAAGTAACGGTGCCATGATTTTGGAGACGGGAAAAGGTTCTCCTCTATACTTGGGGAGAGGAGAAGAGGAAGATATTTCAGGTTGTTAGAGGGGTCATATACAGGATAAGACTGAAAAAAGATTAGGGATTTTGTGGTGTTCTCTGGTACGTCGGCCCTATGGGTTCTTGGAAAGGTGCTGGAGCCGAGCTTTGGGACTGCATACATTAGAAGGGAAGATTTCGAGAAATTAAAACGAATTGGAATTAAACGAGAGGGATATCCAATCAAGTTCTACTCCTACGATGAGGATGTTTTAACTATACAATAGGCATAAGGGGGCTCCGTAACTGTTCCTGTTTTATGTATCGGTCTATACCATTAGTTCCGTAAGTTTTTTAGTTTTTTTCGGGTGTCATTGTGTTTGGTGGGCTCGGGTTTCCGTCAACGGTAGTCGATACAGGACGAGAGAACGGTTCCCTTAGTTCTCTCGTTTTTGGCTAACGAATTTGTCTACCTTCATTAACAGTAAATGTTCACTTAACTGCACAAATTTTTAAAATTTTATGCACTTTATTTTTCTAGGTGCACAGAATGAGGGAGCACATGATAGCCCAAAAGTATGAAGTTGAGTTGCTGAAAAGACAACCCTATGTTAAGAGGGAAGCGGGGGAAAAACTTAGGAAATACCTAAATACCGACCTGATAAAGGTCATAACCGGACCCCGGAGGGCGGGGAAGAGTTTCTTGGCGGTAAGGACTCTCAAGGAAAATTTCGGTTATGTGAACTTCGATGATGAAGTACTGGCCAAAGCTGATGACCTTAATGAGGTTTTAAAGCTTGCTCACGAGGTTTACGGGGACTTCAGGACGATATTCCTTGATGAGATCCAGAACGTCCGTAGCTGGGAGCTCTTCGTGAACAGGCTAGGAAGGCTGGGCTACAACGTCATCATCACTGGCTCTAACTCAAAGCTTCTAAGTAGCGAACTCGCCACGCACCTGACGGGGAGGTACATAGAGGTTAAGGTCTTCCCGTTCTCCTTCGGGGAGTTTCTAAGGGCAAATAACATAGAGCCAAAAGTAGAGACGAGTTTCCAAGAAGGGAAGGTGCTCTCAAAGCTTTCGGAATACTTGGAGAGGGGAGGCTTTCCCGAGGTGGTCGTTAAGGGCTATGACTACCGGGATTACGGGAGGATGCTCTTTGACAGCATAATAATGAAGGATGTCGTTAAAAGAAAGAACGTGAAATATTCCTCCAGCCTTTATGAGCTTGCCCTCTATCTAGTCTCCAACTTTGCCAGAGAATTCAGCTACACGAGGCTGAAGAATGCTCTGGACGTGGGAAGTGTACATACCGTAAAGAACTACGTCGATTATCTTGAGGAAGCATTCATAATCCTCAAGGCGGAGCGTTTTTCCTATAAGGTGCGAGAAAGCCTGAAATCACCGAGAAAAATTTACGTAGTGGATCCGGCTTTCCTTAGTGCCGGTTTTGTTCCCTCACCTGACTTGGGGAGAAAAATGGAGGATGCAGTTGCAGTTGAACTCGTGAGGAGAGGATACAGGCTGTACTACTGGCGGGACGAGAGGGGTGAGGTTGACTTTGTTCTGAGGAAGGGTTTGAATGTGGAGGAGCTGATACAGGTCACCAAGGAAATAACGAAGAACAACTACAGACGGGAGGTCAAGAACCTCGTGGAGGTTGGAAAAAGACTTAGGGCTGAAAAGCTTACAGTGATAACATGGGATGAGGAGGGCAGTATTAGGGAGGGCGGAAGGGATGTTAGGGTCGTTCCTCTCTGGAAATGGCTGATTGAAGCGACCACTAAGTCGGGCCTTATGGGGGGCTATGCAACTCTTAAATAGCTTTAGGGGCACGAATACCTGCATACTTAATTCTTGAGCTTCTTGACCTAAGCCCTATTTAAGAGTACCCAGAACTTACCGAGAGACATTCTTGATGCCGTTAAATTTGCATCGAAACTCACGAGGATGGGAAATAATAAGTTTCAACGCGAAAGATGGAGATATCATGAGTGAGGCAAGCTTTTCGGGTGATCAAAACTCTAAGAAAGGAAAATTATCTGACAAAAACACCAAGCGGAAAGCTGATAGTTCTAGAGAGGAAGGGGTTAATATTCAGGTGGCGAAGGATAAGGAGGTAATACTGGACTCCCTAAGCCCAATAACTATCAAGCTCGTTCCGGATTATGACATGAAGGATTTAGTTCTGTTTTCTGGGAATTCTGTCCTATGGTTGCTTGGTAAAATAATCAACCCTGCAGGTGGAATCCTCTATGCAAGTGAAAACTTCAAAGAGCTCGTGAAGTAATCAGGGATTTGACGATGTTTTGAGACCATCGTTTCCACAATTAAAGGTGAGAGGAATGAAGAGGCTTGAGCTTTCCGATGACATATTCATCAAGGTTTATGATTTGAGGAGCTATAACAACGAGGTTATTAGAGAGTCGATAAATGCAATGTTCAAGATTACCAAGGAGTTGAGGGAAAAAGTGGAGCGAAGAACTTTGATTTAAACCAAACCCCGACCACAGGAGGAGAACCACTTTAGTTGCAGGAATGACTAGTGTGGGCTGTTTAATAGATAGCAACTAGCGAAACATTTAAATACTTTCCACACATAACCACGATTAGAGGAGAAATAATGAGGCTTTATAGGACTGGTGAGGTTGCTAAGAGGCTTGGAGTTTCAACAATGACAGTGCGGCGTTGGATTAAAGCAGGAAAAATAAAAGCATACCAAATTGGGAGAGAGTTCAGGATTCCAGAAAGCGAAGTTCTGAGACTCCTTGAGGGAAAACTTCCTGACAAAGTTGTTATTTACGCCAGAGTTTCGAGCAGAGACCAGAAAGAGGACTTGGAGAGACAGGTTGAATATCTTAAAAACTACTGCTCCTCCAAGGGTTATCAAGTTGTGAAAATTCTTACCGACATTTCCTCCGGCTTGAATGAGAACAGAAAAGGCCTGAAGAATCTTTTTAAACTCGTGGAAAGTGGAGAAATAACAAAAGTGGTAATAACATACAGGGACAGGCTCACCCGGTTCGGCTTTAAATACCTAGAACAGTACTTCAACTCCCACGGCGTTGAAATTGAAGTCATTTTTGATGATGAAGAGAAAACGCCAGAAAAGGAACTCGTTAAGGACTTGTTAGCCATTGTAACTTCATTTGCTGGAAAGCTTTATGGAATGCGTTCTCACAAGAAAAAACGCCTTATCGAGGCGGTAAAGAATGCCCTCAGAGACGATTAAACTCACTGCAAAATTCAAGCTTAAGAAAACTCCCAAAGGGTTAGATGACCTTTTCTCCGCTTATCGAGAAATCGTAAACTTTCTAATCACTTACGCTTTCGAGAACAACATAACCAGCTTCTACAGGCTCAAAAAGGGAACCTACAAAAGCCTACGTGAAAGATATCCAGAACTACCAAGCCACTACATTTACACGGCTTGTCAAATGGCTTCATCAATTTACAAGAGCTACAGGAAGAGAAAGCGGAAGGGAAAAGCTAAGGGAAAGCCTGTTTTCAAAAAAGAAGTCATAATGCTCGACGACCACTTGTTCAGGCTTGACTTGGAAAAAGGAGTAATAAAACTCTCCACTCCAAATGGGCGACTTAACTTGGAGTTCTATCCCGCAAAGTATCACGAGAAGTTCAAGGGTTGGAAGGTTGGACAAGCTTGGTTAGTCAGAACGCCTAAGGGAGTTTTTATTAACGTGGTCTTTTCAAAAGAGGTTAAAGTCAGAGAGCCCAAAGCATTTGTTGGCGTGGATTTGAACGAGAACAACGTTACTCTAAGCCTTCCAAATGGCAACTTCGTTCAAATCATCACTCACGAGCGGGAGATTAGGACTGGCTACTTCGTGAAGAGGAGAAGAATACAGCAGAAAATCAGGGCTGGAAAGAGACGAAAAGAACTCCTCGAAAAATACGGCGAAAGAGAAAGGAACAGGCTGAACGACCTCTATCATAAGCTGGCAAACAAAATAGTGGAATTGGCTGAAAAATACGGTGGCATTGCTCTTGAGGATTTGACTGAGATTAGGGAGTCAATAAGGTATTCTGCCGTAATGAATGGCAGGCTTCACAGGTGGAGTTTTCGCAAACTCCAGTCAATCATTGAGTATAAGGCTAAACTGAAGGGTGTTATGGTCGTTTTCGTTAATCCCGCTCATACTTCTTCCCTGTGCCCGGTATGTGGGGGGAAGTTAAGCCCGAATGGGCACAGGGTCTTGAAATGTAAGTGTGGTTTTGAAGCCGACAGGGACGTTGTTGGGAGTTGGAATATCCGCTTGAGGGCCCTGAAGATGTGGGGAGTCCCCGTTCCCCCCGAAAGCCCTCCAATGAAGACGGGAGGAGGGAAGGTTATCCGCTACGATAGTTTCACATGTTTTAAAAGTAGCGGATAACCAGAACGGAATCTTTGGGATATGAGCTCATCCCTTTTAATTCCTTGAAGTTCTTCAAATCCCATACCAACCATCCATCTTCTCGTAGCTTCTCCTTTCCCTTTATCTCCTTGGCAACTAGACCGTAAAACCTCTCCCATTCCTCCCCTTCAATAAGTTCGCTCTTTCTCCTTAGGTCTCTTAATATTCCCCTCGCTTCCTTTTTATTCAAGTCCTTCCACTTAACTTCAACCAGCAGAGCTTTTCTTTCACGCTCGTTTATCGCCACTATATCGATTTCTTCTCCCTTATGCCACCACCTTCCAATCCTCGTAAACTTAAAGGGGAGCTCTCCCATTAAGTTAAGTCTAACCAAGAATTGTTTAGCTATTTTCTCGAACACCTGACCTAAATAGTCGTTGAATTCGGCTTTTATTTCTTCAACGACATCTAATCCCATCTCAATTTCACTTTTTAACGGATAAACAAAGCGGAACCAGAAGGCAAAGAGATTGTCGTTGATTTTGTAGAGGGTTCTCCCCTTCCCAATAACAGGCTTTTCTTCAGTTATGTAGCCCATTTCGTTCAGCACGTTTAGGTATTTTGCGAGGGATTTAGCGTCTATCTTAGCTTTATCCGCAATCTGACCAAACCTTGTATAGCCCATGGCTATTGCCCTGAGGATTGAGAAGTACCTAGAAACATCCCTCAGTTCCTGCTTGAGAAGGTACTTTGGCTCATCGTAGTACTTAGCTCCCTTTGAGAGCAATAACTCCCTAAGATTGTCCCAAAAGCTGAGTTTTGGGTTGTAGTCAGCTAAATATTGTGGAACCCCGCCAAAGACTGAGTATATATGCACCGCGGTTTCAACATCAACCCTGTGAAATTTCCAGGCATCGAAGAAATCCATCTCATCAACCTTCCAGATTCCCGTTCTCCTCCCGTATATGGGGGATTTTGCCGAAAGGATTCCCTCCATGAATGAAATTAGGGAACCGCAGAGGATTAGCATAATCTTTGTCTTCGAGAGATGTAGATCCCAGTACTTCTGGAGAACGCTGAGAAAATCCTTCTGCGATTTCGCTATGTATTGAATCTCATCTATCACCACAACAAGCCGCTTAGAGCTTTTTCCAGCGAGATACGTGAAGAATGCTCCCCAGCTTCTCAGAGGATTTTCCCTGAGGAGTGAATCGTCAAAGTACTCCGCGAGCCTCTCGGAGAAGTCTTCCAAAACCGTTTCACTTTCTTCTGCCAACAGATAAACTCCGCCAACCTCAGATAAAAACTTTTGTAGGAGGTACGTTTTCCCAATTCTCCTCCTGCCGTAGATAATTATAAGCTCGGGCTTTTGGGAACTCCATCTCCTCCTGAGGAACTCAAGTTCCTCCTCCCTATCAACGAACCTACTCATGAGTATCATACTCTAGAGTAGGAATAGTTGCTTATAAGTTTTTGCACGTGATTCATGTAGGGCCCAGTTAGATCAATACATTGGGATCATGTGTCCGACAAACTCATTAGTGCTTAAATTCTCCACATATATAGGAAGGAGCACGGAATAGTCCATCTTGACAGCTTCAGCATGGGCGAGAGTATGCAATATCTCAGTGAGGGCTTCGCAGAAGTTGGAATGAGCGTCCAGAAGAAATAGAAGAGGCCATTGAAGTCCTTGATGGTATCGTTGGATGGCTCAGAGAGTATGGTTGGCTACGCTATCGCGGAAGAACGCATGGTGTCGCAATAGATGAGGTGTTCCAAAAAAGCAAGGTACTCACCTAGATGCCTCAGAATAGCAATGGCAATTTCAGAAGGCTACAATACACGGTCATCAATAAAGACATGTTTATGGTACAACTTTAAGAAACTTAACTCGTTTAAAATCCTCATCGAAGGTTGCTATAGTCTTTATTCCATAGTGCCTGCAAGTTATTGCAATTAATGCGTCATTGGGTAGGAGTTTGTACTTTTTCATGACTTCCCTCCATTCACTGACCTCTTGATAGTCAGGCAAGATCGTAATACCTCTCTCATCAAATAACTCAAATATAATTTTTAAATCCTCCTTAAAGGGTTCGTAACCCTTTTCGGAGATAAACTTTCTTAAATCAAAAGAGCTCTTTATCCCTACCTCTTTTCAGCGAGCTTCCTAATAACAACATAAACAAGTTCATCTAGAACGGTAAATGATGTAACAAGTTCATAAGGCATCTCAATAATCCCTTTTGCTCTTGGACTGAGTTCGGTTTCAAAAAGAAAATTGTAAAACATGTTCGTATCAACAAATATCACATCTGGACCTCTTCTTCTAGTTCTTTTAATTCTTTTGCAGAAGCTTTTCCGAATATCCCATAATACTTGGATACATCTAATTCAATTTTTATTTTGACTTTTTGGCCATCTTTTAGATTTACTTTCTTTAAGGGCTTAAAGACGCCACCTTCATAGACAGCCTCAACAATGATTGGCATTCTTCCCACCACATATATCCTTCTGACCTCCTCCCCGCCGTGAACGGCGAGGGTTCCAACGGGTTAACCCCTCGCCATTGAGGGGGAGGTTTGCGGGCTCACCACCATGAGGTTCAGCCCGCGGGCCCGGCCTGAAATTACCCCTACCGCAGAGCGGTTCGGGGTTATCGCTTTAGGAGCCACATCACAGGGTTTTAACCGCCCAAGGGCGGTTTTTTGAAAGGACGCCTTACGGCGTCATCCCTCCCAACGGGGAGGGACACGAGTGAAACCCCCTCATCTCATCGGCTTTGGTGGCCTCTTCGAGGCCCTATTACGTTATTGTTTAAAAAGGGTTTTCGGTCTAAAAGAGCTGAACCCTCAATCCCTGCATCCCCGCCCTAAAGGGCGAGGCTTTCAAAAGAAAAAAGGTAAGATCTTAATTTAAATTTCTCGATTACCACTCCAGCTTCCATGGGGGAGAGAATTTTTCTCGTTAACTAAAGGCCTCCACCACTCATTTTTAAGATACCACCTCACTATCTTTTTTATCCCCCTCTTCAAGGCTGTACTTAGCCCTCAACTTGAGTTTCCTCCTAGAATCAAGTGAATAGCGCAAGTATGACCCTTAACAAACTCTCTCAAAGAATTATCTGCATGGGAATTCTTAGGATTGTCTTAACAACTTCAAGACCCATTTTCCTTCATCGGTGGATGCTCTACCGTTTCCGCTACCTGTTGTAGTGCAACAGGTGTGGTTGGCCTCGCACTCCCCAGACGGGAGGTCATAGGCCTTAAGGCCGAACGGAAACGGTCCATCTGGAAAGATTATACTAAAACCTCAAAAACTTACGACCACAAAAACAACAAAAACAAACAAAAAGATACCAACCAGAGAACAGCCTTCACCACAGCTTCTATTGGTATGGGAACCTTTAATCTCATGTAGGCATTAATTTTTGGGAAACTGACAGGGCTGTAGTTGTTGGTACACCTACTTATTGAAGCATTCTAAGTTCTGACTCTCTCTTCGCCCCTGAAGGGCGAGGAGGTCAGGTTAGCGTCGACGACAATTTTCATATTCCATCCCTCTCTGCAATCTCCTTCTTAATTTTTCTTGCAAGTTCCATAACATCTTCGTCCGTGAGTTCTGAATTCTCCAAGAGCCTGTCCAAAAGTTCAAGCTTCCTAGCATATTCTCACATTGCTCGCCTAACGATTTCACTCCACTTGATCTCTCTGTGCTTTTTATTATCCTGTACAGATCATCAGGAACTGAAATTGTATGTTTGGCATCTCAATAACCACATTATGTGAATATACAGAATTTAAATTTTTAGCAAGAAGCGTTGGGAAGGGAGAGTACCTTTAAAGGGGCATCTTAATTCAGAAATAACTCTATGGAGTTCTGGGAGGTTCCCCCTTTAATTTTAATGCCCTAGATTTAAGTGTTTAAGTCTATAAATACTTATCAAGTAGGTTTCAGGAAAATTCGAGAATTCATAGAACAAATCTCTCCTCCAAGAATTCTATCACATCTGCCACTCCAAATTCAACCACGACCTTTCTTGGAGATATGCATGAAACCTATCTACATCCTCCAAGCCCCATACCTACCATCCATTCTCCCGCAGTTCCTTCTTTCCCTTTACTAAGCCGTAAAACTTCTCCCAACCCTCAAGCCTAAGAAGCTCACCCCTCTCCTCTAAATCTTTCAGGATTTTCTTGGCCTCCCTTTCACTTAAATCCTTCCACTTCACTTCAACGAGCAAGGCCTTCCTCTCCCCTCGTTCAATGCAACGATGTCAACCTCCTCGCTCTTGTACCACCACCTTCCGATCTTCGTAAACCTAAACGGTAGTTTTTGGCCTTGTTCAGCTCAACAAGGAACTCCTTCGCTGTCTCCTCAAAGCGGAGCGAGAAGACCCTTTGAAGGGCATCTTTAACGTCCTCCATTGAAATGGTGCCAACCTCAATGGAGTTCTTGTTCGGATATACTATCGAGAACCACGTCAAGAGCATAGGATCGGCTATCTTGTAGAGGCCCTCTCCGCCTTCCTGCCCACGGGGAGCTCCCTCTCCACAAAGCCAAGCCTCATGAGGTTCTCAAGGTAGAGGTAGATTTTTCTGCTCTCAACACCTATGTAGTTGACTATCTCCGAGGGCCGTCTTTTTCCCATGGCCATGGCGAGCAGGAGGGAAATCTTGCGAGGAGAAGGTCTGAGAGAAAATAATCAAGTGTGTCCCTCTATGGAAGTTCTTAATTAGCATAGGCACAAGAACCTAATGCACATTTCTGTGCAATCCTCATCATTAAAGGCCTTTAAAGGAGAAAAATCCGCCATTCTCTCCCCAAAGCTTTGCTTGTAAACCTTTGGTTTCCAATTTTCGGGTTCAAAAACGCTTTTTTACCTCAATAGATCAGCTATGTTTACCCCGTGTATAATTGTAGACAATTATGCTTACCCCAGGAGGTGAGAATTGTGAGGTACGTTAAGCTGCCCAAAGAGAACGTCTACACATTCCTCGAAAGGCTTAAGGATTGGGGTAAGCTCTATGCCCCAGTCAAGATCTCAGATAAGTTCTACGACTTCAGAGAGATAGACGACGTGAGGAAAGTTGAGTTCCACTACACAAGGACGATAATGCCCCCAAAGAAGTTCTTCTTCAAGCCCAGGGAAAAGCTGTTCACGTTCGACCTCGAGAAGGTGGAGTACAATGAAGTCATTGAGGATGTGGAACCCTTCGTCCTCTTCGGAGTTCACGCCTGCGATATCTACGGTCTGAAGATCCTCGACACGGTGTACTTAGACGAGTTGCCCGACAAGTACTACAAGGTTCGCAGGGAGAAGGGAATAATTATTGGAATAAGCTGTATGCCCGATGAGTACTGCTTCTGCAACCTCAGGGAAACTGACTTCGCCGATGATGGCTTCGATCTCTTCCTCCACGAGTTACCAGATGGTTGGCTCGTCAGGGTGGGAACGCCAACGGGCCACAGGATAGTTGACAAGAACATAAAGCTGTTCGAGAAGGTTACGGACAAGGACATCTGCGCATTTAGGGAGTTTGAGAAGAAGAGACATCAGGCATTTAGGTACCACGAGGACTGGGGTAACCTTCGCTACCTCTTGGAGCTTGAGATGGAGCACCCAATGTGGGAGGAAGAAGCTGATAAGTGCTTAGCTTGCGGAATATGTACTCTAACGTGCCCAACCTGCCGTTGCTACGATGTTCAGGACATAGTGAACCTTGATGGTGTAACTGGCTATAGGGAAAGGAGATGGGATTCTTGCCAGTTCAGGAGCCACGGCTTAGTTGCCGGAGGTCACAACTTCAGGCCGACCAAGAAGTCAAGGTTCCTGAACAGGTACCTATGTAAGAACTCGTACAACGAGAAGCTCGGTTTAAGCTTCTGCGTGGGCTGTGGAAGGTGTACCGCGTTCTGTCTGGCTGGAATTAACTTCGTGGAAAACCTTAGGAGAATCCTTGGATTTGAGGAGAATAAGTGCCCCCCAACCGTTAGTGAAGAGATACCGAAGAGAGGTTTCGCTTACTCCTCCAATGTAAGGGGTGATGGGGTATGACCCTCCCAAAGGAGATTATGATGCCAAACGACAATCCTTACGCTTTGCACAAGGTTAAGATTCTCAAGGTTTACGACCTGACTGAGAAAGAAAAGCTGTTCCTCTTCAGGTTTGAAGATCCAAAGTTAGCCGAAACCTGGACCTTCAAGCCGGGACAGTTCGTTCAGCTCACGATCCCTGGGGTGGGAGAGGTTCCAATAAGCATATGCTCATCCCCAATGAGGAAGGGATTCTTTGAGCTGTGCATAAGGAGGGCCGGAAGGGTCACCACTGTAGTTCACAAGCTCAAGCCGGGAGATACAGTCCTGGTTAGAGGCCCCTACGGCAACGGGTTCCCAGTGGATGAGTGGGAAGGCATGGATCTCCTTTTAATTGCCGCCGGATTGGGGACAGCACCACTTAGGAGCGTGTTCCTCTATGCCATGGACAACAGGTGGAAGTACGGGAACATAACCTTCATTAACACCGCACGTTACGGTAAAGATTTACTATTCTACAAGGAGCTCGAGGCAATGAAAGATCTGGCTGAAGCTGAGAACGTCAAGATAATCCAGAGCGTTACGAGGGATCCAGACTGGCCAGGATTGCATGGAAGGCCCCAGCAGTTCATTGTTGAGGCCAACACCAATCCGAAGAAGACCGCGGTGGCCATCTGTGGTCCGCCGAGGATGTACAAAGCCGTATTTGAGGCCCTAATCAACTACGGCTACAGGCCGGAGAACATCTACGTTACATTAGAGAGGAGGATGAAGTGTGGAATTGGAAAGTGCGGCCACTGCGTCGTTGGGACGAGCACGAGCTGGAAGTACATCTGCAAGGATGGGCCGGTGTTCAACTACTTTGACATAGTCTCAACCCCAGGATTGCTCGACTGAGGTGGTGCAGATGGAGAGGAAGAAGCTCAGAATAGGATTTTACGCTTTAACCTCATGCTACGGCTGTCAGCTCCAGCTGGCAATGATGGATGAACTGCTCAAGCTACTCCCCAACGCCGAGATAGTGTGCTGGTTCATGCTCGACAGGGAGAGCGTTGAGGATGAGCCCGTCGATATAGCTTTCATCGAGGGTAGCGTTTCCACGGAGGAGGAAGTTGAGCTGGTGAAGAGGATCAGGGAGAACGCGAAGATTGTGGTTGCGGTAGGAGCCTGTGCAGTCCAGGGAGGAGTTCAGAGCTGGAGCGATAAGCCCCTTGAGGAACTCTGGAAGACAGTTTACGGTGACGGAAAGGTGAAGTTCCAGCCCAAGAAAGCTGAGCCGGTCTCGAAGTACATCAAGGTAGATTATAACATCTATGGTTGCCCGCCAGAGAAGAGGGACTTCCTCTACGCCCTCGGAACCTTCCTAGTTGGCTCGTGGCCCGAGGACATCGATTATCCAGTCTGCCTTGAGTGCAGGCTTAAGGGTAACCCCTGTGTCCTCTTGGAGAAGGGGGAGCCATGCCTTGGACCTGTAACTAGGGCGGGATGTAACGCGAGATGTCCAAGCTTTGGAATAGCTTGCATAGGATGCAGGGGGGCTATAGGTTACGACGTTGCATGGTTCGACTCTCTAGCTAGGGTGTTCAAGGAGAAGGGCCTCACGAAGGAGGAGATAATCGAGAGGATGAAGATGTTTAATGGACACGACGAGAGGATAGAGAAGATGGTTGAGAAGATATTTGCAGGTGGTGAAGAATGACGATGAAGAACCTCTACCTCCCGATCACGGTTGATCACATTGCGAGGGTTGAGGGTAAGGGTGGAGTTGAGATACTCATAGGGGATGAGGGAGTTAAGGAGGTAAAGCTAAACATCATCGAGGGCCCGAGGTTCTTCGAGGCAATAACCCTCGGCAAGAAGCTTGAAGAAGCTCTGGCAATTTACCCCAGGATATGCTCCTTCTGCTCTGCTGCCCACAAGCTGACTGCTGTTGAAGCTGCTGAGAAGGCAGTTGGCTTCACACCGAGGGATGAGATTCAGAAGCTGAGGGAAGTCCTCTACATAGGGGACATGATAGAGAGCCACGCCCTCCACCTGTACCTGCTGGTTCTTCCAGACTACCTTGGCTATTCAAGCCCCCTCAAGATGGTCGATGAGTACAAGAAGGAGCTTGAAACAGCTCTAAAGCTGAAGAACGTTGGCTCGTGGATAATGGACGTCCTTGGGGCTAGAGCAATACATCAGGAGAACGTTGTGCTTGGAGGGTTTGGAAAGCTTCCTGGGAAGGAAACGCTGGAGAAGATGAAGGAAGAATTGAAGTCAATCCTTCCATTGGCTGAATATACCTTCGAGCTTTTCGCGAAGCTCGAGCAGTACAGCGAGGTCGAGGGGCCGATAACCCACTTGGCGGTTAAGCCCAGGGACGAAGTTTACGGAATCTATGGAGACTACATAAAGGCGAGCGATGGGGAGGAGTTCCCAAGTGAAAAGTACAAGGAGTTCATAAAGGAGTTCGTCGTTGAGCATAGCTTCGCAAAGCACTCACACTACAAGGGCAAGCCCTTCATGGTTGGTGCAATCTCGAGAGTTGTTAACAACTCAGATCTTCTCTACGGAAAGGCCAGGGATCTCTACGATACCCATAAGGATCTACTAAGAGAGACAAATCCATTCGCGAACAACCTAGCCCAGGCATTGGAGCTAGTCTACTTCACCGAGAGGGCAATTGAGTTAATCGATGAGGTCTTAGCTAAGTGGCCCATAAAGGAGAGGGATGAAGTTGAGATCAAGGACGGCTTTGGAGTGTCAACAACTGAAGCCCCGCGTGGAATCCTGGTTTATGCCTTAGAAGTCAAGGATGGGAAGGTGAGTTATGCGGACATAATAACGCCCACCGCGTTTAACTTAGCTATGATGGAGGAACACGTGAGAATGATGGCGGAGAAGCACTACAATGATGATCCTGAAAAGCTAAAGTCCTTGGTTGAGATGGTGGTTAGAGCCTACGACCCCTGTATTTCCTGTTCAGTCCACGTCGTCAGGCTTTAGCAACCTTTTTATTTCTTCCCCCTTATGAAAGTTTATGACAGCCAGGGGAGACTTAATAAGAATTTTGGGAGAGATCGAGGAGAAGGCCAACGAACTCAAAATGGATGGCTTTGAGCCCGATGTTATTCTTTTCGGTAGAGAAGCCTACAACTTCTTCTCCCAGCTATTAAAGCAGGAAGCCGAGGAAGAGGGGCCGATAACAGAGGTTTCAGGGCTTAAGATAGATATTTTATCGTTCCTGGGAAGGGATGCGGTAGTTATAGACTCGAAAATGCTAGGCTTGGTTCCTGGAGCCGCGAGGAGGGTTAGGATCGTTAAGTAAGATTTTTACTCTTTTGATTTTTGAATTTAAGTCTATGGGCACGGCCAGAAGCACCCTCTGAAGAGTGAACTTTTTGTTTTCAAATGAGAAACAACTCTTTGGTGGATTGAAATGCACTTGAGGTATTATGCCCCATATTATGACAAGGTCGTTCATGAAAAGATTCTAGACTACCTAAGAAAGATAAAAAGTATTCATGGTATTGAATATGAAGAAATACCAGTAGAGTATTGGAGCCCAGATTGGTATACAAAAAAAGCAGAAATTTCTGAAGCTCATGTATATGAGTACCAATTGAAGCCATATTCCAAGCTAATTATAGCGAACTGTGATAAGCTGAGAAAAATAGGACTGAATATACATTGTGAACCAGTATCTTCTAAATTTAAAAGTAGATCAGGGAATATTTATGTAGCGGGAACCATAGCAGTTGTTGAAAACAACGTTGTGTTACTGGCACTGAAATATGAGGAAGAAATTTTCGAATTTTTGAGGGCCTTATTACGGGAGGGCTGGAATTTATTGAGTGTTCTGGAAAAAACAAAGCCAAAAACTATCGTTAAACCTAAAGAAAGGGAGAAAGAGATAAAACGATATTTAGCTGTTGCCCTTTCAAGAAAGTTTGATTATGTCCTTATCGATGTAAAGCAAAATGCTCCAAAGGGGGAAGAATGGGATCCGTTTATCCGTTTTTCACCAGATGCAGACATAATAGCGGTGGATGAAAACGAAAATCGCATAATAGGAATAGAAGTAAAGGGATATCGCTCTAACAGAGGATTTATACAAAAGGCAAACATATACGAAGCTATAGGAGAAGTCATGATGTATCTAATAAATCCTCCACAGATGACGTATAGAGGAAAACGAATAGGGGGTAGTATATTTGATGAAGTTTGGCTCTGTTATCCATATAAGGAAGATTTTAAAGATTTCAAAAAGGTAATAGAAATAACACCAATTGGCCTGTTGTCTGCTTATGAAGGAGTTATTAAAAGAGCGGAGAGAAATCCATTTGTCAATGAAAAGGCTAAAGAAATATTCCTAGAAAACCTAGATACCCTTGGAAGCTACATTCGAGGAGGGAAGAAATTTTAATTCCTGGTGCGGGGGCGGGGATTTGAACCCCGGAACCCCTACGGGACGGGACCCTGAATCCCGCGCCTTTGGCCAGGCTCGGCAACCCCCGCTCGCTATAATTTCCTTCTTCCCTAGTTTATAAAGGTTAGCCCAGGAATGCTTTTAAACCCCAGCCCCCAATATTTCACTTCTGGAGGTGTGTCGGTGAAGCCTTATCTGCACAGGTTTATGAAGGACTTTCTAACGGGAGATTCCCCCGAAGAAGTGGCCCAATTAGTTCTTTCAACTATCTCTGAATTCTCCATGGATCTCAGGAATGTGTTCCCCATGGAGGAGCATGACATCGAGGTTATTCCCGTAGACACCTGGGACAAGGCAAGGGGAGAGAAGATACTGATCCTCCCGTACAGCGAGCTGACCGAGGATGGAAAGGTGTACTTCCATACAGATGACATTAAGGATGCCATGGAAAATCCAGATCTTGAAACTATAAAGCTAATCCTCTGGGAGATGCTCCTCACCAAGACTGGATACCTTCTATACATGAACTACGAGCAGGCAAGGAACCTTGAATTCAAAAATGATCTCGTGATAATAAGCTCAATACTAAGTACTGCAACCTTGATTGCCATAGATGATATAAAAACAATCTCCGCGGTCTTAGATGCAAAGAGGGAAATAATAAAGCTCGACCTAAGGGCGGCGGAATCCCTACTGAATACGCTGGAGTTCATGAACTTCGACGCCCAGAAGATCGCGTACGAAGATGCGAGGGCCAAGATAATCAGGGCAAGTGCTCAACTTCTTGATGCCGCAGTCATGAACTGGATGGTAATCCAGAGCATTTCCATAGCCCCTTTAATCGACCCCAGGGAAGAGATAGAGAGGTTCGTGAAGGAGGGAATATTCTCCGCAGAGAACTTAAGCGAAAGGATTGGAGAGATATTCAGCGGAATATGGGCATTCTATGACATATTAAAGGTAATGGGAAAAGATAAACCGATAGAGCTAATCGAGCTCAGGGATAAAATAATGGAGTACAGGCAGAGGCTCGGCTTGGACTACCAGCCCTCAACCCAAGACTTCTCCGAAAAGCTAAGCGTTGGTTAAACATTTCTAGGCTTTGAGCTCCACTCCAGACTTTTCTTTTGGAAGCCCTTATGACGGGGGACAAGGCTTATAACTTAACTTAGAGTTCCTGCTAACATGGAACTGTTTTACAGGGTCACGCTCCACGAGATAATTGCAGACGCGCTAACGCTTGTCGAGGAGAAGGAGCTCTCATCAAAGCACGCTCTTGAGAGGATATTTAGGAAAGTCGAGGGAAAAGACCGAGAGAAGGCGAGGGGAATTACTCATGCGTACGTCTTTGAGATAGAGAAGTGGAGGGCAAAGATAGATTTCATAATAAACTCGGTTCTGAAGGGATCGAAGATTGAGGATCTTGACCTATACTTGGCGAACCTCCTTAGGATCGGAGTGTTCGAGATGAAGTTCAAAGGAGTAAATCCTGCTATAGCCACAGATTCGGTAGTTAGGGTAGTTAAGGAGAAGTTTGACCTAACAAAGGCAAAGTTCACAAATGCAATCCTTAGGGAAGTGGAGAAGTTCAACGTTGAGAGGGCCCTTAAAAAGCTGAAGGAAAAAGATAGGATGGAGTGGCTCTCGGTAAGGTTCTCCCATCCAAGGTGGTACGTTGAGTACATCGTCGATCTCCTAGGGTACGATGAGGCCATTAGACTTCTCCTGAGTAATTTAAGGCCACAGAGGTACTACGTAAGGGTTAACACGCTCAAGGCTGACGTTGACAAGGTCAAAAAGTACTTAGAGGAAAACGGTGTTAGGGTTTCTTATACTCCGGTAGATGACGTTTTCAAGGTCCTTGAGTATGAAACCCCAATAACAAGGCTGGAATGGTACAAGAAGGGCTACTTCATTATACAAGATTTAGCCTCAGCCTACGTTGCCCACGTCCTAAGTCCAGAGCCTGGAGAGAGGGTTTTGGATTTAGCTGCAGCCCCAGGAAGCAAAACCTTCCATGCAGCGGCTTTAATGGAAAACAAAGGTGAGATAGTTGCTGTTGACTATTCCTATGACAGGCTGATGAAGATGAGAGAGAGAATGAAGAGGTTAGGAGTGAAGAACGTTAAGCTCGTTCACGCCGATGGCCAAAGCTTCATTGATAAGGAGAAGTTCGATAAGGTGATACTAGATGCTCCGTGCTCTTCTTCTGGAACTTACAGGCAGTTCCCAGAGGTTAAGTGGAGGTTCGATGAGGGGAAGATAAAGAGGGTAATAAGCGTCCAGAGGAACATGCTCCTTAACGCCTATAGGAACCTCAGGGAAGGCGGAGAGATGACTTATTCCACGTGCTCAGTAAGAATTGATGAGAACGAGGAGAACGTAATGTTTGCGCTAGGTAAGGGATTCGAATTAATTGAATACGAGTATTCCTGGGGAGATAGGGGGTTCTTGGAAATTGGAGATAAGGTGTTTAGAGCGTGGACCCACAAGCATGACTGCAACAGCTTCTTTATAGCTAAGCTAGCCAAGCCTTAACGCTTTTAATTCTCTTTTAGTCTTATTGGAACCCCCACCAGGTGAAATAACACAGTCTGTATATTTCCACTTTCAATTCTCTTTTAGTCTTATTGGAACCCGCCGTGAAGCCTGCCGCTGTTAGCACTAAGTCGTACTTTCAATTCTCTTTTAGTCTTATTGGAACCGAGGGCCTTCATCACGGCTATCGGCACGCCGTGAACCTCTTTCAATTCTCTTTTAGTCTTATTGGAACGGCACCGGCGTCGAACAGCCTGTCCACGAGCTTGCCGCTTTCAATTCTCTTTTAGTCTTATTGGAACCGAAATATAGAACACCCAGAATTACTAGATCTGCACCTTTCAATTCTCTTTTAGTCTTATTGGAACCGCCCTTTTCCTGTCCACGTTCCATAAATCCACTTTCAATTCTCTTTTAGTCTTATTGGAACGAGCTTGAGAGCGTTAAGATTTACGTTGATAGAACCGCTTTCAATTCTCTTTTAGTCTTATTGGAACTTGCCTGTAACATTGACAATATGTGCCCACTGTATAACTTTCAATTCTCTTTTAGTCTTATTGGAACTGACGTGGAGTGGCCTGAAGACCTCCAAGTCAATGAGCTTTCAATTCTCTTTTAGTCTTATTGGAACCTAATTCAGTATCTGCTACATAATTACCAGGTCTATACTCCTTTCAATTCTCTTTTAGTCTTATTGGAACGAGTTACTAACTCCACGATAACAATAGAACCGGCTGCTTTCAATTCTCTTTTAGTCTTATTGGAACTGCAGCCATCCTCTGAATCTTATCCCATTGTGCAGCCTTTCAATTCTCTTTTAGTCTTATTGGAACTCCTGCCCCGGCTTCCTCCAAGTTCAAATGATGCAAACTTTCAATTCTCTTTTAGTCTTATTGGAACCTCTCTCGATCCGGTTGAGGAGGGGGTGGTTTGATGCCTTTCAATTCTCTTTTAGTCTTATTGGAACGGAGGTGAGCATGGGCTTTTACAGAGAAGCCTTATTCTTTCAATTCTCTTTTAGTCTTATTGGAACCCCTCCTTGCATCCCCAACATTCTCAACACTCCTCACCTTTCAATTCTCTTTTAGTCTTATTGGAACGGGAATACGTGAGGATACGCTCGGACAAGAGGAGACTTTCAATTCTCTTTTAGTCTTATTGGAACCCTCTCCAGCTCCTTTTCGAGGAACCTGACGCTCACTTTCAATTCTCTTTTAGTCTTATTGGAACCTTTACAGTTCAAGGGAAGAACCTAAAACGATAGTTTCAGCTTTCAATTCTCTTTTAGTCTTATTGGAACTATGCCAAAAAAGCCGTTGAGGTAGTTAAGACCACTTCTTTCAATTCTCTTTTAGTCTTATTGGAACGATAAGGAAAAGGCGGACAAGATACTCCAGATAAGCCTTTCAATTCTCTTTTAGTCTTATTGGAACAAAGTTCCTCGGGAACGCTATATTATCTCTTGAGAAGCTTTCAATTCTCTTTTAGTCTTATTGGAACGCGACAATGAATGTGGCTGCGAGCCCAAGGCCAATTCTCTTTCAATTCTCTTTTAGTCTTATTGGAACTGTGAAGGGCATAAAGGTCCATATTTGCTGATATCCTCTTTCAATTCTCTTTTAGTCTTATTGGAACCAATAAGCCTCGACATTCCAAGGCTGTACTCACTTGCTTTCAATTCTCTTTTAGTCTTATTGGAACTCATATTCCAGACAATATCATCTAACTTATAGCCCCCTTTCAATTCTCTTTTAGTCTTATTGGAACCAGCATGTTCTAAAGTTGGAACACCTGAAGCAAAAAGAACTTTCAATTCTCTTTTAGTCTTATTGGAACGTGGTGTAGGTTGTGGTGTGGGTGCGACGTCCAGTTCCTTTCAATTCTCTTTTAGTCTTATTGGAACTCGAGTTCGGCTACGTGGCGAAAGCTATAAAGCTGGTCTTTCAATTCTCTTTTAGTCTTATTGGAACATGGGGCCGATCAACGGGGCAAGCCCGGACATAATCCTCTTTCAATTCTCTTTTAGTCTTATTGGAACATGGGGGCGAGGTTGAAGGGCCCAAACATAAGGGTCGTTAGGCTTTCAATTCTCTTTTAGTCTTATTGGAACCCAAAACTTCCAGTAACTCCAGCTACAATTATGTCACCATCTTTCAATTCTCTTTTAGTCTTATTGGAACAGAGCATGTCGATTACCCTGTTCAGATCCTGAACCTCCTTTCAATTCTCTTTTAGTCTTATTGGAACAACCTGAACCCCCAACCCCACCCTACCCGGGTGCCCTCTTTCAATTCTCTTTTAGTCTTATTGGAACGTATATGGGGGGGTGATTATGGACAAGAACTGGGTCGCTTTCAATTCTCTTTTAGTCTTATTGGAACGGGGGGTGTGAAAATGGACAGGATCGAGCTGGCCGCACTTTCAATTCTCTTTTAGTCTTATTGGAACCCTATGTGCTCACTAACAATACAAAAATTGTCATGACCTTTCAATTCTCTTTTAGTCTTATTGGAACATTTTGACTTTTTCCCCCGAAAGCCCCAGGGATCACCTTTCAATTCTCTTTTAGTCTTATTGGAACTTCATAAAGTCATTACTGTCCTTCATCAACGCACCATCTTTCAATTCTCTTTTAGTCTTATTGGAACTTTATCACGTCAGAAACTGCATTTCTTACTGACTTCTTTCAATTCTCTTTTAGTCTTATTGGAACACATTGGGGAGGCAGCACTAACCGGCCAGGAGTACGCTTTCAATTCTCTTTTAGTCTTATTGGAACACCAAAGTCCACGAGTCAGGCGTTTAGGCTTTCATTCTTTCAATTCTCTTTTAGTCTTATTGGAACCACTATCCTCAGCTACGTCCCACTGATGCTCGTTATCCTTTCAATTCTCTTTTAGTCTTATTGGAACTTCTAGAACCCACTCGCCCGTTAGTTCGTCTCTAACTGCTTTCAATTCTCTTTTAGTCTTATTGGAACTCTCAAACCTCATGAAGCGCGTCCCGAGTGGCGTCCTTTCAATTCTCTTTTAGTCTTATTGGAACTTGTCGTTGAACTTACAGTCAGCCCTTGAGCACCTGATTCTTTCAATTCTCTTTTAGTCTTATTGGAACGCATAATGTAATATGAGGTGAGCCACATGTGGAAGATCTTTCAATTCTCTTTTAGTCTTATTGGAACACGTTGCCCCACTCAGAAAGACTGAAAATAATCTCCCTTTCAATTCTCTTTTAGTCTTATTGGAACGAGGAAAAGGGTTGTTGTGGTGTTGTTAGTTTTAGCTTTCAATTCTCTTTTAGTCTTATTGGAACCCAAAGCGACGGGCTTGACCAGAACCAGATATGAGGCTTTCAATTCTCTTTTAGTCTTATTGGAACACGTTAGCACGGCTTCGTTGGGTACTGATGAGGAGCTTTCAATTCTCTTTTAGTCTTATTGGAACCATGTTCATGCTCATGTTAGTGCATTGCTTCTCTTCACCACCTTTCAATTCTCTTTTAGTCTTATTGGAACCATTGGTGTGGGAGTGTTATACTTCCTAGTGAGCTTTCAATTCTCTTTTAGTCTTATTGGAACATCATAGTCCCTAATGAGGTAAAAGCAGATGACCCTCTTTCAATTCTCTTTTAGTCTTATTGGAACGGAGAATCGACCCAAAGGGCCGTTTCATAGGGCCCTCTTTCAATTCTCTTTTAGTCTTATTGGAACCTCGTCGTAGATGTAGATCGTGGCGTTTGTTTCCATCTTTCAATTCTCTTTTAGTCTTATTGGAACCCACATCATAGATGACCCCGAGTTGCGCAAAGAATTCCTTTCAATTCTCTTTTAGTCTTATTGGAACTCGGGGAGTACAGCTACGAGGATCAGCTAGAAGACTCTTTCAATTTTCTTTTAGTCTTATTGGAACTTGTAAAACTTTTTAAAATATTCAATTGCCTCTACTCCCTTTCAATTCTCTTTTAGTCTTATTGGAACTTGCTGGAGCTGTCAAATACTGTGCCAGCGGATTATCTTTCAATTCTCTTTTAGTCTTATTGGAACTAATTGCCTTCAGGCGCTCACGGACGCTCTCTATGAGCTTTCAATTCTCTTTTAGTCTTATTGGAACCCTGGATCACCCCGGCCTGCTTCAGCGTCTCCCTCCTTTCAATTCTCTTTTAGTCTTATTGGAACAAAGGTGCCCATCGACAACCCCGAGACCTTCACGCTCCTTTCAATTCTCTTTTAGTCTTATTGGAACCGTCACCACCCCTGCCACCGACAACATCGTCCTCCTCTTTCAATTCTCTTTTAGTCTTATTGGAACCTTGACCTCCTCGATGTCCTCCTTTGTGAAGTCGAACTTTCAATTCTCTTTTAGTCTTATTGGAACCCCACTCTACGTGGAAAACCCACACAATGCCCCAAGGCTTTCAATTCTCTTTTAGTCTTATTGGAACCTCCACCAGGGACGGCAGGACTTCCCTGACCCTCACCGCTTTCAATTCTCTTTTAGTCTTATTGGAACCCCTGACTGGCTCAAGCCTCTCCTCGACAGCTTCCTTCACTTTCAATTCTCTTTTAGTCTTATTGGAACTAGTATTGCCGTATGACAGTAAATGTAAGCGAGTTCATCTTTCAATTCTCTTTTAGTCTTATTGGAACGAGTATATGAAATATCTTAACGAAAGAATAGATATGCCTTTCAATTCTCTTTTAGTCTTATTGGAACCCCTGCACCTTCACTTAACACTACTGCCCACTTCAACTTTCAATTCTCTTTTAGTCTTATTGGAACAGCGCAAGTTTTTACTTATTTCCCTCTATATTATTCTTAGAAGGCTTGGATTTTATAAGTCTTTTGGCAAAGGGTGCTTACCGGAGCCTTAAAAGGCCTTAAAGAGCAGTTGTAAGAATTCAAAGCCCGAAACGAAAGAATTTCTGAGAACTCTAAAATTTAAGTGCTCAAAAATGATCATTAAATTTTCAACGGCCTGTCAAATCAGTAGTTTAGAAACAAGCAGAATATGGGCAAATAATTGAGAAAAGACATGGTTTCAACAGGGTTTGAGATAAAAGAGCACCCCTTCTAGCTCCACTTTAAGCTCCGAAAAAATTTAGTTACAAAATATGCCGAAAAATATGACGAAATGTTACATACTAACAAAAAGTTACTGAAACTTTCCAATTCTCTTACAACCAATTATTCAACTAAATAAGCAATATTTAGATTTTTTCAAGGAAAATAGGGCCTGAGAGGTAGTATTTAAGATTTTTCGAAAGATATAAATTTCTAGGCATCCTATTTTTGATCATGTACGTGGTTATAGTATATGACGTGGCTGTTGAGCGGGTGAACAAGGTCAAGAAGTTTCTAAGACGGCATCTCCACTGGGTTCAGAACAGCGTTTTCGAGGGAGAAGTAACCTTAGCAGAATATGAGAGGATAAAAGTAGGGCTTAGGAAATTAATCGACGAAGATCATGACGCTGTAATAATCTACAAGTTAAGATCTATGCCTCCTCGAGAAACTCTTGGGGTCGAGAAGAATCCCATAGAAGATACAATTTAAGGGAGGTAGAACTGTTGTCTCTGATTTCATCCAAACTCCTTGATTTCACTAACCTGGTGATTTAATCCTGTAATTCCCAATTTGATTATAACTTTTGCATTTATTATAACTTGGTCAAAAACTACAAGGCTGTAATTGCTTATAAAATTTTTCGTGTGTTAGGAATACCTAAAACAGTTCGGTATGTTATTCTAATGAAACTATATCCCCGCTACAAGAGAAAGAAAAAGGTAGGTAATAAGGTTTAATAAGTTCCAAGACATTCACTTCTCATTAGCTTTAGATATGTCTTTCCGGCAGTTGTTATGAAATATTTTGGCGTTCTTCTCTTTCCCTTTTCTGCTCGTACGAGATTATACTTCAACATTTTCCTCAGCTCATTACTAATTGTAGCTACTGAAACCCCGAGTTCTTCAGCAATTGTTCTAACACTCTTCTCTTTGAGAAGCCCGCAAAGTATTAGCTCCCACCGCCTACTTTTTGGAGCTAAGAATGGTCCCAGTTCCAGAGATATATAGCCAGATAGATTTTCAAAATCACTTTCCACAATTACCCTTGTATCTTTAAGCCCAATGAGAGCCAAAAGAGTTGCAACGAGCAAGGGGCGCATTCCACCAGATAGAACAGCCAGAACTATCCTATCAGGTGTCAGACTATCCTCAATCCCCTTTTTTATTGTCAGAACGATGTCTTCACTCTTCATGGGTACTTCCAGACGTAATACATTATCTCCGCCCACGATAGGAGATGCAACGTCTTCTATGGATTTAAGGGCATTTACTGTTCTCTGCTCTCGCTCATAGCCCTCTGGAAGAATTGCCATGAGCCTATCTCCAACTCCAAGACCCCTAAATTCCTCTCTCCTTCTCATAAGTGCTCTAATTATGAACTTCTCATCAAAGCCCACTGGGAATACAACGAGCAATATCCCACCCCCTAACTTCCAGCGTTTCAAAGATCTCCTTTCCAAGGGCGCTTCCTTTACCTCTCCTGTTGCAGGCCGCTGCGTAGTTATCTGCCACCGTAATTGGAAGCAGTATAGCGTATACTGCGCGTAGGTTACTCACTAGGACAGAATCTGCAGTTCCATATGCATCTCTGGGATTAATCCATGGGAGTGTGGATGGAATTGTGACACCTGAAAGATCCTCAATAATTGAAATGCACTCACTGCACAGTTTAAGATTTCTTGGCTTTTTAGGAGACTCCTTGACTATCCAGTCATGGTGATGAAGCAGAATTGCAGCTGAAGCAACCTTGCCGGTACTTCCAAATTCACGTAAAGCCTCCCTTGCAATGAGGTAAGAATAAAATGCATGGTGACCAAAGCTGGATCCTCTGAGCTGGAACTCTTCGAGACACTTTCCAACGTCATGAAGAGCATAAGTTTTCCTTAAAATGTCATTTGCCGTTTTAAGTCCAACGCCAAGGAGTCTACCTAGAAACTTGCCATAGTCCCTTTTAATGTACAAATCCTCAATCAGTTCGAGGCCTTTCTTTACATGTGCTTCCATAGTCTCAATGCACTTTCCCTCATCAAAATATGCACAGGCATTCATACGATACCACGCTCCCTATCATATTCACCTGTAAATATAACTTTGATATCCCTGCCAAGGGCAAATGCCTTAGCTACTTCATAAGCATCTTGCTCATTTTTAACCTTCACTTCTATTCCCTTAATCCTGACAAGACCCTTTGAATACAGGTCTAGAAGCTTTCTTGGGCTTATAAGAACGGTTTCCCCGCCCACTAAGAGGGGAACCAAAAAGTCCCTTATAATTGGCACGCCCTTTACTGTGAGTTTCTCAATTTCTCCAAGAACGTCAAGCGCCCTTTTCCTTGGATCTTTCATTAACTTGAATAATTTTAATTTAAGTGACTTGTGTATATATCTCTCCACTTCACTACGCCTCTCCCCATGAACTTTACTTACAATCTCCCTATAAGTGCTTGGAACGCGGGGATGGATGTTAGCTCTTTTGAGAAGTTCAACCGTTTCCTTAACCTTATCTTCTGGATACGGCCCAGTTGGTGCTTCTTCAATGATAAATATCTGCCCATACCTATCATTGGCATGCCTAGCTAACCTGCCAAAGCGTTGAAGGAGAGAGTTTATCGGAGCTTTATCAGTTATCATAACATCCACGGAAAAGTCAACACCTGCCTCTACTGCTTGCGTTCCTATTAGGAGATACTTTTTACTCTGCAGTTGTCTTAGACGGTCTATTAGCTCTTGCTTGTGGGTTGATGTCATTCTACCATGTATCAGTATAATGTTGTCCCGCTCAAATCCTATATTTCTATCTAGGGCCTTGTCATACAGTTCAACGGCCCTCTTAACTGTATTAACAATTATGGCATTTCTCTTATCAGGTTCAACAAAGTTCAGAGGATTCCCTTTGACAAAGTTAATTGATATGTCTTTATTCAGCTCTCGCTTCACGAAGGGGTCATGATCTTCCTCTGGCACGAGAACTTTGAGATCATATTTATTTTTCTCAGCGTATTTCCTTAGAAACTCAAAGTGCCCTTTCGAAAGTGTCGCCGTCATTACGACTATTGGAACCTCGTGGAAGGTTAAGAACTCAAGAACTGCATCAAATGCAGTTGCCATAGGAGAGAATCTAGGAGTGTTCCTTTGCTTAGGTTTCTCCTCAAGCAAAAAGTGGGCTTCATCAAAAATTACCAAAGAGGTCAAAATAGATGCCTGGGTAAGGTAGTCATAACCGAACTCCTTCCCAGCTTTTATACGGTGCCTTTTCTTCGTATTAAGCTTAAGCATGTCCCATGTAAACGTGTCAACTGTAGTTATGTTAAGGGGGAACAAGTGAAGGAACTCTCCGCTGGACCCCATCATTTTCGTCCTTGAGAAGCCAAATGCTTCATTTGCAGTTTTCTGAATGTCCTCAATAATTGATCTCATTGGAAGGACATGAATAACCCTATCAAACAAGGAGGCATCTTCAAGAGAGTGGAGAGCAAGAGCAAAGCTAAGCAATGTTTTCCCATAGCCAGTTGGAGCATTAATAATAAGAAAGGGTTTCTGAGATGAAATTATAAATTCAAAGGCCTCCTCAAGGAGAGGTCTCTTCTCAGGCTTAAACCCCTTAACTTCTGCAAGTCTCTTAACGGCTTCCCTGTACGCTTTCACACAAGTACCCCCATGTGTTCTTTCCACATGAAAACTCTAAGAACTCTCTTAAGTTCCCCGCTAGCTCGCGCGCTTCCTTCGAGTAGTGCCCTTCCCTGACGGAAGAGCCTAAAGACTGCATCTTCAATGAGCCTTTTGTTGCCACTATTCACCGCCCTGTACAGATCTTTAACAAATATATATACAAGCATTTCATTGTCTCCACTTATCCCTCTTGAAATTTCTTTTTCAGCAATATCGACGAGTGCCCATAGCGGGTATTTATAAACAGTTGCCCCTTCCTCTTTAGTCTCAACCATAATCTGGAGACCACTTATCTTGAGCTTTTCAATGTTCTCAACGTACCTCTGCAGGTACCCGCTGAGCTCTGAGAGGTCTAATTGGAGGGTCTTTAGCTCAGTATACACCTGCCCTTCAAGGCTTATGAGGTGTAGAACTACGGGATAGATTTCCGGAGGAACAAGGGTATTAGTTTCTGCGAGCCTCATGGCAAGCTTCATCTCGTAAAGTTCCTCAGTACTAAGAGAGATCCTAGCCGAAATTCCCGCCTCAGTTAACGGAATTAAACCATGTTCTATCACATCTTCAACCTCATGGGGCCAGAAAGCTTCTACTCCAGGCTTTGTCATGAGGTAGTACTTTCCCCCTATGAACCCTGCAAAACTAATGAAGAACCCCACTGCCATAAGAGAGAACCACAAAGGATCCAAACGTATTTGGGCCTTCTGACCAGTTGTTGGGATGAGAAAGCCACTTTGACGTTCGTAGTATTCTGGTTGTTTTAGAATAGCTGGCAGTATCGCCATCTCTCCCTTGAATTTAACGCCAAGGTATGTACCATTCTTATCAATTTTGACCCTTGAAAGGGATTTCTGGGGGTCTACCACACCCTGCCTGATAAGCTCTGCAGTCTCTCTAATCACCAACTCAAATAGCTCGCCATAAGTATCTGGAGCACTCTGATTGAACCATGCCCTGATTACCTTGTCAAATGACTGCCTATCATTCCTTCCCATCTTTGAAGTGTTGACCTTGATCTTATCCTCAAGGGAATTCAAAGCACCCTCTAATGCGTTAGCAATATCCTCCGTATCTGGATTAATATCAGAATACATGACTACCCATGACATGCCCAAGGATAGGAGCTCCTTAGTGAGACCTTCGTAGGGGTACTTAGATAAGGCTTCAAGAAGCAAGGATTATCACCTCCTCACCACATTTTGCAACCTTTAAATTTCCTCTTACGGTAACGATGCCCTCTGGGTAGAACATGATGATGTGTTTTGCTTTAGAGTAATCTCCGATTCCAGAACGCCAATCAACAACTGACTGCAGTGTTCCCTTTCCTTCAACCTCTACATCTTTAAACTGAAATGCATATGCCGTCCTTGTTTCTTGCATCTCCTCAATTTCTGTCTTTCCTTTTTTGACGCTTTCAACGCTTATTACAGATTCCCTAGACCCAATTCTCACCATGCCCCATGCAGCCCTCTCAATGTCCCTCAGAGTATATGGGCCCTTTGATAATTCTTCCTCGTTTATTAGATAAATTGCTGTTATTGAATAATCCGCTTCACCATACATCACAGCAAAAGGAAATGAAGTCACCGCACTTTGGGCTTTTCCTCTATAAATCGTGTTTATCTTTAAAAGAGACCCATAGAGCCTTGGTTTCCCTTCGATCTTCACAGTAACCCAATTAAAGAGCCTTAGAACGTTTTCAGCGGCACTTCTAAAGTTCCTCTTGTTATAGAATGTCTCAGTCCTACTACCTTTTAAGTGGAGCAGAGGGTACGCTATTGCTCCTATTAGAGTCGTTGGAGGAATGTAGCGTAGTGCGGTTCTCATTTTACTTTGGGGTAAGGCGCGTAATGCTACTATTCCTGTTGGTCTTATAATAACTTTTAAAAAGAAAGTCAAGGGGAGCCACCTCAGAAGGCGCCTTTTTCTCTGAGATAGTCGATTGCCTCCTTAAGAGCCTCTTCTGGAACTTTATTCTCGTCAGCAACTGTAAAGAAGTACTCCTCTCCGAACTCTTTAAGGACAGCAAGCCTCTTCTGAGTTCTGTCAATATAGTTGTTGTAAATTGGCGATGTTACTACGAATGGATGCTCAGTTACGGTGATTACGAGCTCCGTTATTCCACCCACTGGGAAGAAACGCGAAAGCTTTGCTCCAAACTGACTGGAGGAGAGCATCCTGAAGAGAGCCTTAAGGGCTACCTCACGCCTTGCCTTTATCTCGTCTTCCTCCAAGATGGGGCCAGAGGTTATTGCGCTGACTCCAATAGCATCGAGGTCAAGGTTGAAGGTGAACCCATAGAGGGCCGTCCCCGTTTCAACATAGTATATCATCTGCTCCGAAACATTCCCTTTCTTGCTTGAGGCATTAATCTGAGCGTGTCTCGCATGGAGCTGTGGTTCAGAAGTGGCGAAGAGTGCAGCGGACTTAACTGGGAGAGCGTAACTAACCTGGAACGCTGAGGTTCTCCTGACTGGGGGCTTTTCGGCATAGAGGAAACCACCTACGTCTTCAATGACACAGGCCTTCACTATAGCCTCCTCAATTTTCTTTGGATCCTCTGGAATCGGATCGATTTTCTTTTTCAGATGAGCTTTGTTCATAGACTTAAAGAACTCATTTCTCCTACAATCATCACACACAGGCAGACCTATAGAAAGTGCTTCCCTAGCCAAATGTTCTTGATATGCGTGGGCTAGGCTTTCCCCGCTTAATGCCGGAACGTACACTGTCTTGAGCTTCCCATCTTCTTCAACAAGGTATGGAACCCTTCTGTGCTTAGTGTAATTTCCCGCAGTTTCGACCATGTTTAATGCTTCAACGTTGGCCTCAAACCTAACCCCAACACTCAAAAACATCATTCTTCACCTCCGTTTTCCTCTTTTTTAGATGGATATGCGAGAGCTAGGGTTGCCACCCGTTTAGCAACACTAATATCAGAGCGAACGGCATCAAGAAATGCGCGAACTTCTTCATCTGAGGGCAATCCGGGAACTAAAATCTTCTTACTGTCTTTTTCTACATATCTTCTGCCACTATCATCGATAGATGCGCTCTCCCGAATAGATCTAAAAGCCCTTAAGGCCTCATGTAGGGCAGCTTCCACGGGTTCTGGGTTCAGGGCATTTCCGATTCTGTCCACATAGCTGAAGTTCTTTAGTTGAATGAAGAACCTCAACATCTTAACTATTCCTTCGTACTCCACCATGTGTGTATTCACCTCAATGATAGTAACACTATTTACACCTTATAATTTTTTCGTTTAGAAAGTGTTTAGCAGGACATGTTAAATGTTTATAAAAATGTGAACATAAAAGGAAAGTAGCGAGGAGGGGGAAATAATAAAGGAACTCAAAGCTAGGGAAGCACCCTGTTTAGTTGTGTGTGAACATCTTTCAAAACCAAGCAATCAATGGTTCATATTCCTCCAGCCCAACAAGGTGCTTTATCAGCTTATAGCACTCAAGCCTTATCAACCTCTGCTTCGTAACGTTCTTCTTCAGCTTTGGATGCCTTATCGAAGAACTCAGCTCCTTGTTGTACTCCTGTATAACCCTCCTCATGCCATCCTCCGTTAACAGGACTCCATTCATATCCTCCCTAAAGTGCTCCTCCCTTATAACCCCCTGCTTGACCAGTCTGTTTGCAATCCTATCGGCAATTATCGGCTTGAAGATCTCGCTTATATCCAAGGCCAGAGAGAATCTTCTCTCGTGCGGCTCGTGAAGGTAACTTATTGTTGGAGCAAGCTGAGTGTTGTATATCTCGCTAATTATCGTTGCATAAAGCCTCGAATTGAGGAAGCTTATTAGGGCGTTCATTTCATTTTTCGGCGGTCTTCTAGTTCTCTTTACAATTTTAAATCTCCCAGGGAGTGTTTTATCCCAGGATGCATAGTACTTCTCCCTTATCCTTGCCTCAACGTTCATGATTTCAGTTATCTTCTCAACCTCTTCTAACTCCTCAAGCTCCCTGCTGAAATCGGCCTTGGCCTTCCACCTCCTTAGGTTCCTCTCCATATTCTTAGCCCCACCTCTCACGAAGGCCTTAGCCAGTTTCATCCTCTTTTCCTTCTCGAGGTAATGTTTGGCTTGCTTTATTATCAAATCTCCGGAAAGGAGGGTTTCCCTGGGGTAAAAGCTTCCATCATAGAAGCCGTAGTGGTTGAAGAAGTGAACAACGATGCCTTTCTGAGCTAGGTAATGCAATGCTTGAGATGTTATCGTGACGTGACCGTAGATGTAGATGTCGTAAATCCCCTCAATCGCCAGAGGCTTCCTGCCCTTCTCGTTCTCGAAGTAAAGTGTGTTCTCCCTCCGAAAAAGTGTTCCATCGGAGAGCAGGGTTAGGGAGCGCTTTCTCATAATATCACCAGCTTATAGTTTTCCCAGTACCACATTCTATGTAATCCGTTCCAAACTCCTCCGCAAAAATATCCTCTGCTTTGCTTCCGGTGCAGTGGCAGGGCATAATTTTTTGAACTCCCAGCCTTTTGAGGCTTGTACCTATTTTCCTGATTTCTCTTTCTGGGGCTCCAAATAAGTGAAAGCCCCCAACAACTAAGTAAGCATTTTCTCCCGTTATATTCTCTGCCCTCTCTACTATCTTGACTATCCCAGGATGAGAGCACCCAACTACTACAACTAAGCCCTTTGAAGTCTTCAAGATTAGAGCCTGCTCTCCTACCGGAAACATTACTCCAGTAGTGTAAATATCTTCCAAAATTTCTTTGGGTTCATAAATTTCAACGACCTTTGCCCCAAAGCTTCGAACTTTTTCTTTAAAACCATCTGGGAAGATACTTGGGAGAAATACTGTCACATTTGAGTTTTCTTTTAAAATTGCCCACAATCCACCGGTATGGTCTCCGTGAATGTGAGATAGGAAAATGTACTGAATTGACTTTGGATCAATGCCAAGCTTCTTCATGTTACTAAGCAGAATTTCGCCATCACCCCCGGTATCAAAAAGAATCGTGTAGTTTTTGAATTTCACAAGTGCGGCGAATCCCCATGAACCCTTAAAGCCGCTCAACGCTTTGTTGTCATAAACAATGGTTATTTTGTTCCCACCTTCCTGTTGCCTAGCTGGGTTCTGTTGCCTAAATAAAGGGATGAACGCTAAAACAAGCACAAGGATTGCTACAATAATGAGGGAAAACCTTCTCATAGAACCACCTCAAATCCAGCACAGCTCATAGTATGCACATTTTTTGCACTTCTTTGTTTTTATGGGTTTTGGTGGAGTGGGAAGTGGTTTTGTTTTCTCAACTTCCCTTATAGCTTCTTTAATTTCCTCTTCATGACCTTCAAGCGTTATCTCCTTCGTCTCGTTGAGCTTGGGATAGTGGAGAATTGCCTTCGCTTTTATGCCGAGCTTTTTGAGGTAGTAAAGGTAGTAGAGTGCCTGCATCTCGTGGGCTTTCTCCATGCTTTTGCCCAGCTTAACCTCATGAACCTCCACAACATCACCCCTGCGGATGAAGTCAATCTTTATGCTCCCGACGAGAACCTCCTTCTCTTCATTTTCGTAGCGTTGTTCGTGCAGGAACTTTCCTAGGTCTACCCATTCGCTCTCTTGTTCCATTGTGATTCCATGGGTAAAGAACCAGAGCTTCGTTGGGCAGATGAAGAGGTAGTTCACTTCAGTTCCCCGGATGAAAAGATTTAGTAGAGGATAATCTTCCATCCAAGGCCACCTGCTAGAGAATTTCTCCCCCTCTAACATGCTCCCTTAATAGGCCAAGCTCGGGGCTGTACTCAAGTTCCGCCACTATTATGTGTCTTCCTGGCCCAGTAGAGCTAAGGTGATGGAACTGCTCTCTTTCGCTCATGAAGAGCCATAACGGAACCGGAACAAGGTACCTGTAGACTTCAATTCCGAGACCTTTATCAAGCAACTCCTGAACTTTGCCCTGATACATACTAGGCACCGCCTCAAAGCCTTCAAACATCTCATAAAACCTCTCTTCGCTTTCGCCAATCTGCATTGGCTTAACGCTCTCGAAGACTTCCTCGGCCATTTCCCTGTACTTTTCTATCTCCTTTCTAAGATCCTTTGCAACTCCTCTGTAGGCATCACTAACCAATTCAGGAATTTTTGACTCCCACAAGATCTCACCATCCAGAGATTTTAGGATCCTGACAGTCCTCTGAACCACGGAGTACGGTTTATACACCTTTTTATCTCCTTCTGAACCTTTTGTTAAGACGTAAACGTCGACAGGCTTTCCAAATCCTCTCCTGTTCACCCTCCCAAACCTTTGAATTAGGGCATCTAAGGGGGCAGGTTCCGTAACTATCGTTCCGAAGCTGACATCGAGGGAAACCTCCACAACTTGAGTAGCAACAACAGCATCGAACTCGTTTATGTGCTCAATGACGAGTCTTTCCTTTTCCTCCCTATCTCCATGGGTGAATCTGCTGTGGATGAGAAGAACCCTAAGACCGAGATTTTTAAGCCTGGTATATGTTTCAATGGCCCTGTCGACAGTGTTACATACCACAAGGACGGGCTTCGGAAGCTTGTCTATCATCTCTCCAATCTTGTCTATGCTACCGTTAATAATTTTAATTCTGTGTCTGGTGAACTTATCTGCTTCTTCAGCTGGCACTTTAATTTCTTGTGGCTTTATCGTTTCCTTTATTAGCTCCTCAAGGAAATCAGGGAGGGTTGCCGTCATTACCAGCGCCTTTGCCTTGAGGACATCAAGCTGGCCAAGGATAGCCAAGATTATTCCGAAGACGTTTGGCTCATAGGCGTGTATCTCGTCGAATATCAATAGGGAGCCTGTAAGTTCAGTCCTGAGCATCTCGTGGAATCCAACCCCAAAGAAGGCTTTCATTATTTGGAAGGGTGTGGTAACCTTCAGTGGGGTATAGATCTTCCTGTAGAGGGAGCTGAGCCTCTTGTACTCCAAAGCAGAAGAATAAAGGTAGAAGGAGTAGGAGCTGTGAAGGACTCCAATCAGGCTTGGATCGTGGAATATGGAGAGCAACCTGCGGTGCATGGCGTTTATACTTGCCTTATAGGGCAGAACGTAAAATATCCTGCTCGCTATCTTTTTCTTACTTCTAATGGAATTCTTGTCCGTCCACAGTAACGCCGCTTCGGTCTTTCCGTAGCCCGTTGGGGCTCTCAAAAGCAAGTTTCCATGAGTGTTCCAAGCCTCCTTCTGTACTAGCCTAAGGTGCTCCGGGGGAAGGAAGGCAAAGAGTTTGTCCTTAATGCTTGGAAGGAGAAGGATGCTGGTTTCGCCGGCGGAAGCTAAGTGATCGCACGCATTAACTAGACCCTTTAGGAAAGTCATTAGCATTCTTTCCTTTTCGAGGTTCTCCTCATACCAATCGATTAACTCCTGAAAATTAAAAGTAGTAACCCTCTCAGGCCAGTCCTCAGGTAGTTTTAGTCTTCCAAGCCTTTTTCCAAAAAAGTATCCCTCGAGGGCCTCAACCTTCGGGAGGAAGTGTCTCTCAATGTACTCCCTAAAGTTCTTTAGCTCACGAATTCTATCCTCAAAGTCCATGAAGGGAGGAGTATCTGGAATCTTAGGAAGGTATGGATCTATTTCTCCTAAGGCCTTGTGGTGGGTCAGTATTGCCAAGGCTATCAGCTTTCTCTTTCTCTCATCCATACTTAGAAACTGAACGAAGGGAACTGAGAGTACTTCATGCCTATAACCCCACTTTCTTGGGCTGTCTTGAAAACCAGAGCACTTCCCAACGTCGTGAAGAATCAAAGAGTAGAAGGCGAGCTCAAACACTTCACCTGGCAACCATGTAAAGTTTTCCTTGATGCTCCTAAGGACATTTACAGCGTCTGCCACGTGGCACTCTAAGAATTCGTGGGGGTTGAACTTCGCGTAGCAGGCCTTCATTTGCTCCACCTGTGAAGGTAAACTCCGATGTCAAGATCAGGATCGTAAAAAACCTTTGCAGTTTGCCTCTTTCTTTCGGCCCGTGTCCTGGGATATGGGAGGATTATGAATGGCTTAACTAATCTGGCCCTCCTTGGAGTTGAGGTGTAGTCGAACTCAACTACGAGAGCGTGTACTATCCCAGGAATTCCAAGCTCCACGGGTACAACTGTTCCGCCTAGGACGGCTTCTTTTTCTTCAAGGTTAACTTTTCTTATTTCCTCGACAGTTGCGATGTCGCTTGATCTACCCATGAGAAGCTGATATCTAGGTTTCCTGAAGACTTCTTCCCATTCGTCGGGGAGGTAGAGGTAGAGCTCGGCGTTGTAGTGGAATTCCCTCCTTATTATATCGGTTTCAACTTTTCCCAGGGCATATATTCTCTCAAGGTCAATGCCAACACCTTCACTTTTGAAGACGTAGCCGAGATAGGGGAGTTCCGTTAGGTACACCGGCTCCCCCTTAGCGGCCGACAGTATTCCCTGTATAGTTGAGGGGGGAGGAACGGGAAGAGTGGGCTGATAGCCTGATTGAAAAGTTGGAAATCTAAACGAAGCAGTCCAGGCCTTGAGCTTCACCCTTATCATGTCCTCACCCGTAGTAGGCCTCGATCTCCTTAACGAATTCTTCTATGGAGGACTTAACAGACCCCGTTGAAACCTGAACTCCTGCTTCCTCAATCGCTGCCTTAATCTCCTCGACGTCCCAGCCTAGGGACCTTATGAATCCCTTATCATAGCCAATGTAAAGCCTTGCTTTTTCGGGTATAACATCCCTCAAGTCGTTAAGCCTCAAGGCCAGAGCTTCCGAATCGAACTTTACTTCCCCGCTTTCCTCGAACACAATGTCACTTATGAACGGATTTATGCCAGCATCAACGTTAAGCAGTAGAACGAACTTGGGAGTTACGTCTGTGTGGTACTGCGTCTGCTTAGCTCCACCGGTTAGCAGGCGGAGAGCAAGTATCGTTTCCGTAGCCCTTTTCTTCCTAACTTCATCTGGCATGATCCACTCTTTCTCCAACATTTTAACACCAAGTTGTTTTGCGGGTTCTAGGTACTCTTCCTCATAATTCATTACCTCAAGAGCTTTCTTGAGAACTTTTTCTTTCTTTTTCTTGTCGGAAACTAACTCCAATATTCTGGGGATAGCCTCAGGAGTTAGCAAATTAAGGTACCCTGACTTATAGACTATCGTAAATCTTCCCACAGCATCTAGATCAAGAGAAAATGCTCCCTTGAAAATAGTTGAATAAAACTCTTGTCTATAGGGAACTGGATCTCCCTCATGTCTAGATGCATACCCCTCATCTAAAGTTAGAGAATTTCTTGCAGGTAGAACTGAAATCAGGGGAGTTGTCTTTAGAGGAGACACTCTAGTAAGAGCAAACCCCTGTTCATTTTTACCCCTTTCTGTTTTTGGAGCCCACATATATCCAAATACATCGTCGTCGTCATATTTTATTGGGTTCGCTGCTGTAAAAACTTGTTTTTCTGTTCTAAATAGAGGAGACATATTCCATGAAAAATATATTTCCAAAGTCTTCCTCCACCAGTAACGCCACGCTTGGGGGGATATATATGCATATATGTTCCTACCCTTTTTGAGTTTCTTCACAGCAACTTCATTTTCTTCTGCAGATTCTGCCGGCTTCCCAAACATGTTCAAGGCGGAGGCAGGGGCATCTATCAAAACAAGACCTGTAGCAAACCTCATTCTTCCTCAACCTCCTCTTCTTCCTCTTTAACTTTCATAAGCCTGTCATGAAGCTTCTCATAAATCCTAAACAAGATCAGATGCTTGACGGTTCTCCAAGAAACGTTCAGGTCTTCACCATAGCTCGTGAGGAGAGTTGCGAATTCATCAAAGGTAATTAAGGCCTTGGGTACGCCAAGCTCCTGCCTATCTTTCTCAACCCTAATGAAGAAGGCCTCGAACTGGTAGAGCTTGTCGGCTCTTTCGAGCTCCCTAACCCTCCTAGCGAGCTTGTTGTCCGGCAACTTTTCGAGGGTTTCAACTATCCTATCGGCAACATCCCTAACGAACTCCAGCGCATCTTTCTCCAAACTTAACACCTCCAAACAGTAAAACTCCAGAAGCCTCCAGCTTGAGTTCACCCTTCTATTCTGGATGTCCACAAAATAGGGGAGTATGGACTCATTTTCTAATAGTCTGTGGTAAACTTCGTTCCTGCATTCCCTAACTACCTCCTCTTCACTTCTTCTCCTAGTGCATCCTTTGGCCCAGCCCATATTCGCAATCTTCCTGAATTCGGGGCCCGCAAAAGCTATGAACCTCAGGACGGGATTTGGGATATATATTATGTCTATTTCTTGCCCCTGATTGTTGCTTACGAAGTAATACAGGGTGATAGAAACGCCATCAAGTTTGCCAAGCTCGAGATCCCTGCCTATCTCCATAAGCTTTTCAAACAAGAAGTTTTCAGGCCTCCTAAAGCCCCTGGCATTTGAAGCAAGCTGAGTTTTCCTGACATCATTTAAGGCTTCCTCGTGAAATCTAAGCATGAACTCCGGAGGATTCGTGTGAATTATCAAAAGTCTCTGCATTCTATAAGCTATTAAGGGCATGAATTGAGCCAAAAAGAGGCAGTGGGAGCATATATATTCCCCTCTCCTATTCCCTGAAGGGAAGTAATTGGGAACATCTCCTGTTCCCAGGAGGGGGAATATCGATCTATACCTCTCTTTCTTGTCATATGCAGGCCTCTTTCCACAAATAACGCAAGTTCCTTCCCCATTTTGTTGCCCATTTTTCCTTTTGGTGTCCTGTAAAAGCTCTTCAAGATTAACTCTGATTTTTCTCTTTATAGCCCGGGCGATAAACTCTTGATCTACAATTAATCTGTATAGTTTTTTTATCAGATCCTCTTCCTTTTTTGGATTCCCAAGGTCTTCAATAGATAATGACTTTAAATAGGAGACCAAATCTTGAGCAAGTTTCTGGTCAAATTTTTTAGAAATATAAGAAGACAATACCTTAAGAGCATGTTGAGAAGCAGGGATCTTTAAGTTTTCAGTAGTATTTGTTTGTCTATTCGTGTTTATTTTCTTCTTTTCTTGTTCTGCAGCCCTTTTTATAGCACTCTTTATCGGGTTTAGAGCTCCAGGATTTGCCATAATGATACCATTATTAGGCATTACCATGCCATGTAGATAATCAATTCTCCACTCCTTTCTTGCATAAAGATCGGAGACAAACTCGACAGCTTTCTCAATATCATCCCATGTTAAATCCTGAGGCTTTGACTTTTTTGAAAGCAGAAGGATTGCCGTAAGTCCTGCATCAACAAATGGGTGCCCTGTCCATTCAAAAGTAGGGAGTTCATGAGATGCTTTACCTAGAAAATCATCAAGCGTTTTCGTATTATACACCCCCTACAGGCTAGTAAACACTCTCCTCAACTCCATTTTCCTTAGGTCTACCCCCAGGGTAAATATTCGAGTCGTAAACCCTACCTTTAATTCCCCTGGCTACACGTTTACCACCCTCGACTTTAACCATTCCAAAGCCGAGGGAGTTCTTTTCTCCAAAGCCAACGACATAGCCAACTTTAATCAGTTCATCATCTCCATAGGCCTTGAAAACTAAGTGCCACGCCATCTGATAAATTCCAGGTTTTATCATGAATCTCTTTGGTTTTGCAACCAATATCTCAATGTCAAAGTCATCAGGGGGTTTGTCTCCATTGATCATAACGTACTTGTCCTTGAGGTTCTCCTCTATCGCAGTGTAGAACTCCTCCTCTAGAGGAGACAGATCCACCCTCCTCCCATCTTTCACCGTCGTAACGGCAACGGGAGAGAGGGTTATGAATGTCAGTCCGCTGAGCTTTTTTGGTTCCTTGAGCGTTTTAACCTCCTCGAGGTAGAACTTCTCACCCCACAGCTCTATCTCTGGATTCTTAAACAGGCCAGTAATGAAGGCCTCCGCGATTTCGGGGATGCAGGTTGAGAAGTAGAAGAATCCTCTCTTCCCACCCAGGAAGTACGGTAGATCCCTTGGATGGCTTCTCTTTTCGGCCATAAACAGGGAGTACGTAAACAGCTTTGGACCTTTAGTTTCGTGCAGGAAGGTGCTTAACCTTGGATTGGCTAGCTTTATCCTATTATATATCAACCCTTGAAGGTAGTATTGATGATTGTACGGAACCTTGAATTTTTCCCTCTCTGGTTTCAGTTTTATCAAGAACCTCATCATTATCACCTAATTGAAACTTGCCCACTACTATTTGACGTCAGAACTTATAAACTTTATTTTAATTCTAAATAAAAACTTCATAAACATGAACAATTAATACCTATATATGGCGAACTTTTCCAAAATTAGAACGTCTAGTTTGGCTTCACGGAATGTTTTAATAGCATCATAAGGAGAGCATACAATCGGTTCGCCATGCATGTTAAATGAAGTATTAAGGATTGCGCCGACTCCAGACCTCTTCTTGAATTCTCGAATTATTCTGTAGTACGTTGTGGATATTTCAGCTGTAACGCTCTGAGGCCTAGTCGTTCCGTCGACATGAACTACGGCCGGAGCAACATCCCTAAACTCCTCGCTTGCGATGTAGCTCATGGTCATGAACCTGTTAGGCTCACCTGTCAGATCGTCAATATACCTAGGAAAGTCCTCCTCGAGTATCGATGGTGCAAAGGGCTGGAAGACATCCCTCCTTAGCGCAAGGTTAAGCCTGTCTCTCACCTTTGGATCCCTGGGATCAGCCAGAATTGATCTGTTCCCAAGGGCTCTTGGCCCATACTCCATGCCACCCTGAAACAGGCCCACAAGTTTGCCCTCCACGAGGGAATCTGCAATAAATGAGGGCGTATCTACTTCTTCGTACTCGAGGTTAATCTTGTTTAGAGTCTCCTCAATGAACTCTTCGGAGTACGAAGGGCCAAGATAGACATGTTCCAGCCTAAAGGGTTTCCATTTGCCATACAGCCTCTCTAGCTGGGCTTTTACAAAGGCTGCAGCTCCAAAGGCTAGCCCAGCATCGTCCATCGCCGGAAAGACCCACAAATCTCCAAATATCCTTCTTAGGACAGCATTTGCCTTGACGTTTTGAGCTACTCCACCAGCGTAGCTAACTGGTAATCCATAATCTTTCAGTCTAAGGCCGAGCTCCTCAATGAGCTTTTCAAGGTGAGCCTGAGCACTTGCTGCTATCTCTATAGCCTTTTTCTCAAGCTCACCGTCCATTATTCCCCTTTTCAAATTGGAGGAGACTTCTTTAGCCCTCTCGAGTGGAAAGGAGAAGAATTCGGCTAATTTCCTTGTAGCTTCAACCCCAATAACCTTTAAGTGGTTCTCGAAGCTAAGACCGTTGAGCTCTATTATTGAGCCTAGCTCGTAAGTTGGCTTTCCATAAGCGGCCAAACTCATGACCTTCCCCTCATGCCTCATCGGCTTAAATCCAAGGAGCTCGGTTATGGAGGCGTAGAAGTCACCTAGGGAGTCTATGTAAGTCGATTGTGCAATTCGTATAAGCTCCCCATCCCTTCCGATGCTTATCGTTGAGCTTAAGCCGTCACCGGCGGCATCTATCGTTAGTACAAGCGACTCTTTAAGGCCCGAGGAGTAATACGCAGAGGCAGCGTGGGCCAAATGATGCTCAACGAATATGGTTTTCCTCTTAAATTCCTTTCCAAAAATTTTACTAAGCTCGGCCTCAAGTTCCAGTAATCTCTTCTGCCTCCTAAAAAGTCCCGCCACCGCTATTACATCAACATCTCCAGGATCGACTTGGGCCATTTCAAGAACGGTTTTTAGGCTTAATCTGGGAAAACCCCTGTACTTCTTTACCCTATTTAGCCTTTCCTCATTAACTGCATACACATTATTATCCTTAAATAAGACAGCCCCTGCATCGTGACCATCGTGAATTCCAATAATGATCATCGATTGAGGTGGAAGATAATAAGGATTAAAAATTTAAGCCCGGGCTTGCCTCAAAAACCTAACTATCTTAGCCTCCTCCCTGAGAACCATTTCCTTCTCCCTTCTTACTATCTTCATCAGGGCCACATTCTTCAATTTCTTTTGTTTCATCATTCTAGCGAGCCTTGCCTCTTCCAGTAGCAGGGCCTCTTTCCTTCTTCTGACAACCATAAGTCTCTTGAATAGTAAGTCAAGTTCCATACTATCACCTATCTATTATTTGGTAATCCAAAAATATAAAAATGTTTCGCCAAATGTAGAATTTGATATCGACAATCGACGGAGGGATGTGCAATGATAATAGCAATAACTGGAACACCTGGAGTTGGGAAAACTACAGTAGCAAAAAAATTGGCCAAGAAGCTGGGGTATGAATACTTAAGCTTGAGAGATTTTGCCATAGAGAAGGGTGTTGGAGTAGAAAAAGATGGGGAGCTTGAAATAGAGGTTGATGAGCTGGCATATCATGTTGAGAAAGATCTAAAAGGAAGGAACATAATCCTTGATGGGCACTTGAGTCACCTGATGCCGGCCGATATAGTCATTGTCCTTAGGGCTCACCCAAAGATAATAGGAGAGAGGCTGAAAGATAGGGGATATCCAGAAGAAAAAGTAAAAGAGAACGTAGAGGCAGAGCTAGTTGATGTAATTCTTATAGAGGCCGTTGAGGAGCACGAAAATGTAATTGAGGTTAATACAACAGGCAAAACTCCTGAAGAAGTTGTTGAGGAAATAATAGGACTTCTTAAGGAAGGGAGAAAAAGAAGGGTTGGCATAGTTGATTGGAGTGAAGTTTACGATGAAGTAACCCCCTATTTAAGATTAGGGATTAACTAAAGGCACAAATCTTTAATAAACCTACCTTACTTCTATTTTAGGGGGTGAGAAAATGGGTCTTGGATTATGGGTGAGAACTGGAGTGTTAATGGCATTCCTAACCGCGTTATTAGTCGGAATTGGCTACCTAATTGGTGGCCAGGGTGGAATGATAATAGCCTTCACCCTAGCCCTTTTCATGAACTTCACAAGCTACTGGTACAGCGATTCGATAGTTCTTAGCTGGTACAATGCTAGGATAGTGAGTGAAGAGGAAGCTCCAGAGCTACATAGGATAGTTGAAAAGCTTGCAATGCAGGCCGGAATTCCAAAGCCCAGGGTTGCAATAGTTCCAACGATGACTCCAAATGCCTTTGCAACGGGGAGGAATCCAAAGCATGCTGTCGTTGCAGTAACGGAAGGTTTGCTACAGATACTCAACAGGGACGAGCTTGAAGGAGTCATAGCCCATGAGATAAGCCACATAAAGAACAGGGATACCCTAATTCAGACGGTAGCTGCCGTAATGGCTGGGGCAATAATGATCCTCGTTGACTTTGCAAGATGGTCCCTTTGGTTTGGAACCTATGACGAAGATAGAAATTCCGGTAATATAATAGGGGTGATTTTGGCGATACTCCTTGCACCAATAGCGGCCATGCTCATCCAGCTGGCAATAAGCAGGTCAAGGGAGTACTTGGCGGATGAGACTGGGGCAAGGATAAGTGGAAAGCCCCACGCTCTGGCAAGTGCTCTGTTAAAGATAGAGCAGGCTATTCGCTATAGGCCGATGAGAGAGGGCAATCCGGCAACCGCGCACATGTTCATAGTGAACCCCTTCAGAGGGATTGACTTTGCAGAGCTGTTCTCAACTCACCCGCCAACCGAAAAGAGGATAGAGAGGCTCAGGAAGATAGCTATGGAAATGGGTATTATCTTCTAACGATTTCCGCTATCACTTGTCTTTTTTCTTTAAAAGGCGGGGGCAGTAATCTTTATAACATTGTGTATGATTGTGTGTGGGTGGTGAGGTCTGGCATAGGGATGTTCTTGCTGTCTGGAATTTGTATTTGAAAGCCTTCCAGAGTGATGGGGGCTCTGCCCCGAGTCCTAGGTTCGTGGATGGGAGGCCCGTGCCGTTGGGCTCGACAGCCACCAATGAAGCCATCTGGATTGAAAAGTCCAGATGGCTGAGGTGGAACTCCCTACCGCCGATACAAAGTGATACGTCCCTACACAAAATGAAGCGGTAAGGAGAAACGGTTAGTCCCCTTCACATCTTCACATTAGGGGCGGGAACCTTTATTAGTCTCATTGTGTGTCATTGTGTTTGGTGGGCTCGGGTTTCCGTCAACGGTAGTGCTGTGACCGGCAACGGGGGTTGAGTTTCTGCCGTGAGGGGGCCCGGGCATCGCCGTGATGACCCGCCCTGTATCACAACGATACAGGACGGGAGAACGGCACCTTAACTCAGGCTGAAGGGAAACAACCCAACAAAACCACATCTATACACTTAAAAAGCCACCCTACAGCTTGGGATGGGGCTATTAGCTAACCAGAACGGAGGCAATGAACGCTAAAATAACCTTGGCTGTAATTCTAGGAGGAGGAGAGTGCTCTAGCGAGGTTTTTATCTCGGGAATCCTTATAGAGACTTCCCAGCTGGAACTTTAGTTCTGACCTCCTCCTCGCCCTTGGAATATTGATGTTTCTAACGAGGCCAGAATTTTCTGGGAATGGGCTTCTGTGGTGGGCTAAGTACGTTCTCAACCTTCTCCTACGAGACATTTTCGCTCATGAAGGAAGGAGGAGGCGATAAGACCGACGATAAGGATGGAATGATAACCGTTGGATCGACCATAATCCTATGGGTAGGAACTAAAGAAGAAGTAAAAAGGTTTGAAGGTGATGCGGTAAGAGAGGACGTTTAAGAGGTCAAGCTTTAAATAGCCCTCCAGAACGGATCTTCCTTTGCCTTTATCTGCGCTATCATCTTCAACGCCTTCATATCTGTATCCTCAAGCTCATCCCTGAGGTACTTGAGAAGAGTTATTGCATCGTCTCTGCTAATGTCAACGTACAGCATCTCTCCTGGGTGAATGTGCCTTCCAACAATTGCCCCTTCAATTGCAATTGCAACAGCTTGGCCTTTCTTGGCCTCCTGCAGGAACTCATCCCTGCTCTTAATTGACCTTATAGTTCCAACCTTCTGGCCATTCTGCTTTATCAAGGTAACTCCAGGCCTTATTTTTCCCTCGATTACCTCAATTCCAACTATCGCTGGATTGCTCCTCCTGAAGACGTACCTCTCATCTGGATAAAGCCTTATCACCCCAGGGAACGTCACCTTAGCTAGTAACTCGCGCTTCCTCTTCTCCTCCTCCTGCTTTATCCAAGCCTCGTAGTCCTCTATGAGCTTATAGATAATGTTGCCAACGAATATCGGGACGTCCTTAGCCTTTGCAACCTCTAATGCATCTTCATTGACCTTCACGTTGAAGCCCAAGACAACGCCGTACTTCGGCTCCTCCTCCTTGACGCTCAAAGCTTCCATGACGTCGGTCTTGCTTATGTTCCCAACGTCGGCCTTCCTTATCGGAATGTTTTTCTCCTGAAGCTCTTTGCTCAGGGCCTCGAGGGAGCCGAGGGTGTCAGCCTTAACTATAACACCAACCCTATCCGTGCGTATGACCACGCTCTGTATCTGGTTGAGTATCTCCTGCTTGGCCCTCTCCACGTCTTCGGGAGTTGGTGCGGCTATCACTGGAGAGCCCGCCAAGGCTTCCTCCAGTCCTGGGGCGGCTATCTTAACTCCAGCTGCAGCAGTTACCTCATCAACGTAGTCGAACCTAAACCTTGGATCCCTTATCTCATCGAGGGGCTTCGGCTTGAGGAGGGCCCTTATCTTGGTGACTATTGCCTTATCCTTTCCTCCAACCACTATGGTGTCCTCCTTGTGAAGGGTTCCGTCGTAGATTATCACGTCTATCGTGTGGCCCAGTCCGGGCTCCTCTCTAACCTCGAGGATTGTCCCTCTAGCTGGACCTTCAACCTCTATCTTAAGCCTCTCCTCAAGGTACTTCTGGCTCAAACCGGCGATGAGCACTAGCAACTCGGCAATTCCTATCCCGTACTTGGCCGAGATCGGGACTATGGCCAATTCCCTCGTGAAGTTTTGAACCCTGTCAAAGCGGTTGGCCTGAAAGCCCATCTCGTAGAACTTTCCTATAAGCTCCCAGAGCTTTGTTTCCAACTCTTGAACTGCCCTCTGATCCTGCCTCTTTATGTTCATCAGGAAAGGCTCATCCTCCTTGATTACCCAGCCCTTTATCCTGTCTATCTTGTTTGCAGCTACAACGAATGGAGTTTTGTACCTTCTCAGAATTTCAATGCTCTCTATGGTCTGGGGCTGGAAGCCCTCATTTATATCCACCACGAGGACCGCGAGATCAGCTAAGCTTCCACCTCTAGCCCTCAGGCTTGTAAAGGCCTCATGTCCTGGGGTGTCTATGAACAACAGCCCAGGAAGCTTTATCTCGGCCTTCCATAGCTTCATCAACGGCCCGGCGATCTTCTTAACAACATCAATCGGAACCTCAGTAGCTCCGATATGCTGGGTTATTCCACCTGCTTCTTTAGCGGCAACGTTTGTCTTCCTTATTCTGTCAAGAAGTGTTGTGTTGTGGACGAGTATTCCGTTGGCGATGAAATTGTGGGTCTCAGTGGTTAAGTCGTAGACGTAACCGTCGTAGTTGAACTCCTCAACTTCCTCAACGGGAATAAAAACGAAGTTCTCGATGAGGTTGCGAACATAGGCGATGTCTCTTGAATCGAACTCCCTGTTGCGCCAAACCTCGAGGAGCTCCCTTCCGAGTTCTGTGAGCTTTCCGTCCTTTATTAGGCCGTCCTTTTCGAGGGCTTTGAGGTAGTTGTAGTCTCTGGATCTGCCCTCAAGCACTGCAAGCTTCTTTGAGAGAGTTGGGGAGCCCCTCTCGATAGCATCGAGTATCCTCATTAGTATCTCGTAGCTCGGTGCCTCGCTGGATTCGTACTTTGAGTAGGACGGGATAAAGGAGTTGAGCTCTGTCCTCGTGAACCCAAACAGGAGCCTGAGGCGCTTGAGCTCCTCAAATATCGGGTAAGTCTCGCTCTTCTTGCTTTTCCTTATTGCTCTTTCAAGGCACTCGGCCTTCCTCCTCACCGTGAACCCTATGAACTGCCTAAACGCCTCAAGGTTTCTCCTGCCGGAAATCACGAGAGTACTGTATTCTGAACGATATAGCTTTGAAACGATGCCAAACCTGAGTAGAACCAGTGAAAGCCCCTCAAGGAACTCCTGTGAGGCGCTTGTCACTTCGATCCTGACGTCCTTAAGGCTTACATGCCCGTCGGCGTCAAAGTACCCCCTGAGGAACTCGGAAACATATTCCCTCGGTGCGACGAAGAGAACGTTTGGAACCCTCAGGCTCTTCGCCTTCTGCCGCTCCGGGTAATCGAAGAGGATACGGATGAACCTTATAAGAGCGTTCTTACCCTTTCTAATTTCAATTTCCCATGAAGTTCTTCTCCTAACCCTGACAAGCTCAACTCCAAGAGCTTCCACTCCCTTCAACTTTTCAAAGACCTCAACGTCGTTATTCGCTATCTTTTCCTGGCTTCCGTCGCCGAACATAACGCCAGCGAAGTAGAAAAGGGCCTTCCACTCATCATCAGTCTTGGGAAGTCTGATATAATGAATTGGCTTGCCAGAGCGGTGGATTCTTGGAGTGAATGCTATTCTCTCAACCTTCTCCCAAAGACCTTCAAGATCTTCGGCGCGAAAAACATTTGAACGGACTTTGTAGTCTTTCTTTCCTTTAAACTTCTCCTTAACTTCCTCAAGGGCATCTTCCTCGAGTCTTACTATGAGCTCGGGCGTTGAGAGCTTGGCTCTAACGAAACGTTCAAAGACGTCCCTGCTCTCATTGGCATGGATGAACCTAGGAACGGCGACGTAGTCACCGGGCTTAAGTTGATCCGCCCTTTTCCATCCCACCGTCGTGAGGAACGGGTGTTCAGGCGTTACCGAAATGCTGTGCCAGTTCTTCAGCTTGACTTTCACCATTTTGCCCTGGTGCCTGAGGCGCCATACGTGAGTTCCGATATAAAGCGAAATTCTTGCATCCTTTCCGGCGGAGGATACTGGAAGCGAGAGTTCTCTGATTTCCTTCTCATCGTCATGCTCAACAACCCGCGTTCCCATCCTAAAGAGCTCTTCTAGGGTTATCATTCCAAGCTCGGGAACAATAACAGTCTCACTCGGAAGCAGGCACTTACCGTGGTCAACGTGACCGAGAACCGCTATAATAGGCTGACGGATCTTCTTCATTCTTTTTCACCCCCTTTTGAGAATTATCGTGCCTCACCGTATTGGGAGGAGAAGAGGGGATATAAAGTTATCCATATATGGGAATTCTCTCCCCGCAGTATGGACACTTACCATCCCTAACCTTGAACTCAACCACCCTATAGCCAATCCTCGTTATCAGTCTCTTCCCGCATTTGGGACAGTAAGTTGCCTCGAGCCTTGGATCGCCAACGTTTCCAACGTAAACGAACTTTATGTTGTACTCCTTCATCGCTACTTCCCTAAGATTTATTAATAGATCCACGGAAGTTGGAGGTTCTCTCCAATAATTCGCTGGATAATATCTGTTTATATGTAAAGGAACATCTTCGCCTAACTTCTCCGAGTGCATCTTGAATATCCAGTCGTAGCAAGAATCGTTGGCCTTAGGAACGACGAGGTAAACCATCTCAACGTGACCTCCATTGTCCAGTATGAAGCGCGCGTTCCTAAACACTTTGGAGTGATCTATGGTGGTTAGGACTCTCATTCCAGGGCAGCCTTTTATGTCGATGCTGAATCCTGTAGCCCCGGCATCTAGAAGCATCTTTAGGGCTTTTAGCGTGAAGTAGCCGTTAGTAACTAGGCAGGAGTATAGGCCCATTTTAGTTCCAAGCTCAAAAACATCAAGCAGATAATGAAATAGGGTTACAGGCTCGTTGAAGCTAGCGCAGAGACCTTGATCACCATTTAATAGGGCCAGTTGAACTAACTTCTCTGGAGATGTAGGCTCAACATCTGGTGGAGCGGAGAAACTTAGATGATAGTTTTGACACCAAGGGCAGTAGAAGTTGCAACCATAGCCCGAGAAAGTTAAGGCAGTAGTTCCGGGATAATAGTGAAAGAATGGCTTTATCTCTATAGGTCTGCTCTCAACTGCACTCAACTTCCCATAGCCGACGTGAACTAACTCCCCATTGATGTTTGCGTAATTCCTGCATATTCCCACTCTACTCTCCCTAAGCTCGCACCTTCTCTCGCAGATCCAGCATTTCATAGTTCCACCCAATATACATTATGCTATAATAGACTATGAATTGCATATCGAAAAGCTTCACGTTTCTATGTAGTATCACTAAGAGTAGTGAAGAAGTATGGCGAGGCTGTTCATTGGATAGTTCCTTTTGTTGCATTTGCATGTTGGTGGGGGGATTTTTATGTGTTTTATGTTGGTGAGAAGCCAACCGCACCAGTTGCACTACAACCGGTAGCGGAAACGGTAAATATGAAGATCCCATAGGAATAAGGCTCCTTAGCAAAGATCTAGGGCTACTGCATCCAGGGCCTCGGAGAGAGAAAAAGGACGAGCGGAGCTCAACAGAGAATATCCCAAAAATAGAGGACAGGAAGGTAAAAGTCCCTGATGCTAACTAACAGGATGATTAATACCTACTAGATAGCCAGGACAAAGCCTTAGCTGCTCTCTCTGGCGTTGGAAAGTTCTTTATTTTTGCCTTTTCAAGAACTTTTATTCCTTCCTTCACGAGCTCCCCGGCCATAAAGTTCACTATTATCGGCTTGTTGCACTCGACATCAATTACTGCCTTGGCGATCTCCTGACTGGGAATGAATATGGGTGGAACGCATATAACAAGAATTGAATCAACGTTCTCATCCCTGCACACGACCTCTATTGTCTTCTTATACCTCTCATAGTCCGCATCGGCAATTAAGTCAATCGGGTTCTTAACGGAGCATTGGGGCGGTAGGAAAGACTTCAGCTCTTCAATGGTTTCCTGGGAGAGCTTAGCTATTTCAAGCCCAAGCTTCTCCAGCTTATCCGTGGCTAAAACTCCTGGCCCGCCAGAGTTAGTGATTACCGCAACCCTCTTTCCAGCCCTAGAGTACATCTCAAAGGCCTTTGCAGCATCAAACAGCTCCTCCATCTCTCCAACTTCAATTGCCCCAGTCTGCCTGAACACTGCCCTATATATCTCATATGAGCCAGCTAAAGAGCCAGTGTGACTTTGCGCGGCCCTGGCTCCACTCTTGCTCTTTCCAGCTTTTAGGATTATTACAGGCTTCTTCGAGGTTGCATATTTTAATGCCTCCACGAATTTCCTACCATCCTTCACACCTTCTATGTACAATGCAATGACCTTTGTATTGGGGTCGTCGGCAAAGTACCTGAGGAAGTCGCTCTCGTCAAGGTCAGCAGCGTTGCCGTAACTGACGAACGCTGAAAACCCAACTCCTTCTTCGTTGCCCATGGCCAGTGCGGCCCCTCCAAAGGCTCCGCTCTGGCTTATTAAAGCCAGGCCTCCAGGCCTGACACGAACCTCAAACGATCCGAAGAACTTTCCGTGGACTCCAAAAATTCCCGCACAGTTGGGTCCTATAATTCTAATCCCGGCCTCCTTTGCAGCTTCCACGAGCTCTTCCTCAAGTTCAACGTTTCCGACCTCCGAAAAGCCTGCGGAGATAACAACTGCCCCCTTAGTCAACCCTTTAAGATCCTTAATTAATCCAGGAACGAGCTTTGCGGGGATCACTATTATTGAAACGTCAACCTTTTCGTCGAGCTTCTCCCTCACCTTGAACTTTCTACCGGCGATCTCGACTTCTCCGCCCTTTGGATTGACTGGAATTATCTTGCCCTCGAAGCCACCCTCAACTATGTTCCTCAGTATCTCCCTCGCTATGCTTCCCTCTCTAAATGATCCAAAGATGGCAACGCTCTTTGGGTAGAAGAAGTAGTCCATTTCACCACCCTAAATTCACTCATATGAAATATTTAAAAGGTTTAAAGGATGGCAATTGCTGTCAATAGAAGGATTAGAATTAGAGGACCAGCAAGCAGGACTGCTATTGCCCCTTCATCCGTTGGCTTCTCTGGCCCTATCTTTTGAAGAAGTTTGATTCCAGCAGGAGCCCCCAGGGCAAAGCCGAGTATCCATTCGGGTCCAGGATAAGCATAGAGTAGCCTGTACATGGCGAGTGAAACACCTAGAACTATAGAAACGAGTGCTATCGCTTTCAAGATGCTTCTCTGCTTTAGGATTAGGGAGTAAGCTAAGGCCCATGCAATGGAGAAGATAAAACCTACAACTATCGCTATTACTATCGCCATCATCACGATTCTCATCACTTGTCTTATAAATAAGTTTACCTTCAATGGTCGTCCCATCCACAAACCATAATAACCCTCCTGGGGAGATAACCATGATGAAAAAGTTCAAGAAAGTCGTCGTTGGTGGAACGTTCGACAGGCTACACCTTGGTCACAAGGCATTACTTAGGAAGGCCTTTGAAGTAGGCGAGACAGTGTACGTTGGACTAACCTCGGATGAAATGGTTAGGGAAAAACCCTACGCCGAGAAAATCCTCCCCTATGAGAGAAGGCTCAGGGATCTTTTAATGTTTTTTGAAGTTAACGGCTTTAAAAATTATAGGATAATCAAGATACACAACGCGATAGGCTTCACAACCAAGATAAAGAGTCTCGAGGCCATTGTTGTGAGTGAGGAGACATATAAGGGGGCCCTCCTCGTAAACAGGGCAAGAGAGGAGTTGGGCCTTAAGCCCTTAGAGATAGTAGTAATACCCTTAGTTAAGAGCAAGCTTGGTGGGAAGATAAGCTCCTCACTAATAAGAGCAGGGCTTATTGATCCATTTGGCAACCTAATAAAGAGATAAACTTTTATAATGATCTAGAGTATCGATGAGCATGTGGCAGGTGGTTTTAATTCTCGCGGTAGTTCTTCCTCCTACCATAGTTCTCGTTCAAGGAAGAAGATATGACAAAATAAACAGAAAGGAGAGAATAGTCAAATTAAGCAAGGCATATATTGCCTCAATTTTTGTTGAACTAATTCTCTTTATTATATCCGGCGTTTTAGGATTCTTTGACTACGTTGGCAGGTTTTCGGGAATATCTGGAACCTTTATCTTATTTGGACCAGCCTTGCTACCTATAATAGCATCTACCTTACTCCTCGCTTATTACAGCGAGAAAGAAACAATGAACCGGAAAACTCTCCTCCTAGGTTTTGTGTTGCTCTTGGCAATAGTTTTTGGCACGATATTTCTCTTTATGGCCACTGAAGGAATTACAAATTTTGTGATCTTTATCATATATTCAATGGGAGTTGCTGAAGTGTTCTCCAAGATTGTAAAGAAAGTTGGAAAGGGAGAAGTGCTCACAGGAGAGCTGAGCGAAGAAATAAGGGAGATATGCAGGAGATATTGTATTAAGATTAAGAACATCTACGTTTTGAAGGATGATAAGCCCTATGCACTGGTTTCGGGATTTGGGGGCAAGGATGTTTACGTAACCGAGGGATTACTAGAAAAGCTCGATAAGGATGAAGTCATTGCAGTTATTGCGCACGAGCTTGGTCACGTCAAGAAGAAGCATCTGTTTAAGAACTCTATAATACCCATTGTTGCGGTAACACTTGCGATAATCCCGATGAACTTAGACCTTCCTGTGTGGGTGGTAATTAGTCCGGTTTTATTGTCCATTGCTTTGATAATCTACGACTTTACAGTTCTCAGATTGAAGAACGAATATGAAGCCGATGAATTTGCCGCAAAAATAGCCGGAAAGGAGCACATTATTAGCGCACTAAAGAAGCTGGCGGAGATCAACGAAATTCCGAAAGACACTCCAAGGTGGTTTGACGTCATGCACTCTCATCCATCGATAAAGAAGAGAATTAAAAGACTTGAGGAAATGGTATGATGGTGGTTAGATGAAAGCTGTAATAATCGGGGCAGGACTCGGAGGATTATTGACAGGTGCATTTCTCGCTAAGAATGGGTATGAAGTTACAATCCTTGAAAAATCACCCATAATTGGAGGGAGGTTCACAAATCTACCGTACAAAGGATTTCAGCTCTCTACCGGGGCACTCCACATGGTTCCCCACGGAGAAGATGGCCCTCTAGCTCACCTGCTTAAGATTCTTGGGGCAAAGGTCGAGATAGTGAATTCTAACCCAAAGGGCAAGATACTGTGGGATGGTAAAATCATGCACTACAGGGAAAGCTGGAAGTTCCTGGGCTTTAAGGAGAAGGCGAAGGCACTAAAACTCCTCGCGGAGATAAAGGCCAACAGGCTTCCAAAGGGAGAAGAAGCCCTCATGCCGGCAGATGAATGGATAAAGGAAAGGGTTGGAGATAATGAATTCGTTCTAAAATCCCTGGAGAGCTTCACCGGCTGGGCTGACAGCGTTTCTTCAACTGAAATCCCGGCAATAGAGCTGGCTAAGGAAATAAAGGCTACGTTAATGTGGGGAGGCCCTGGACTCATAAGAGGGGGATGTAAGGCCGTAATTGATGAGCTAGCGAGGATAATCACGGAAAATAAGGGGAGGATAATAACTAGGGAGAAAGTCGTTGAGGTTGAGGAGGGAAAGGTCATCGGTGAGAGCGGTTCCGAATACCAATATGATATCTTAATTTCAAACATTGGAGTAAAAGAGACCGTGGAGCTAATTGGGAAGGGGGAATTCCCCCACGACTTCCTAAAAGAGGTCAAGAGAATCAAGCCAAGCGAAGGAGTTAAGTTCAACCTAGCGGTTCCTGGGGAGCCCAGGATAGGGAACACGGTAGTTTTCACACCTCAGCTCAGCATCAACGGCTTTAATGAGCCCTCCTCTCTGGATCCGTCTCTTGCCAAAGAGGGGTACACGCTCATAATGGCCCATATGGCCCTCAAGGAAAGCCCGAAAAAGGCCATAAAGAGGGGATGGGATGATCTCCTTGAGGTATTTCCGGATGGTGAACCATTATTGGCCCAAGTCTACCGTGGAGATAATCCAGTCAACAGGACGAGGGCTGGAGTGCACGTCGAGTGGCCCCTTGAGAGAATTTACGTCGTTGGAGACGGCTACAAGCCCATGGGAGGAATAGAAGTGGATGGAATAGCTCTGGGAGTCATGGAAGTCCTAGAGAGAATCGGAATAGGCAACTTTAAATCTTGGAAGCTCTAATTTTATTTATGCAAATTCCAAACAAGAAAGATCTGGAGACCGCAGTTGCCGTTAGAGAAACAATGGGAAAAGAGGCGGAGGTTGAGCGCAAAGTTCCCAGGGAGTATTCCTGGGTCGACTATCTATTAGTTCTTGGCCTTCTAGCTCTCTTAGTTCTCGGCGCGTATTTTCTTACCAGATAAATCCTTTGAAATCCAAGCGGCAATAGGGTAAAGGGGAGTTAAGACTATTAGAGCCGCCGCCTTTAGAAGCTGGGTTTCTGAGGTAGTAGGGGTTATTGCGATGATCAAGGTAAAGAAGTAGACTACGAGAGGAGGCACCAACACATCCGGCCAAGAGGAGTTGAGATGAGAACCAACTAAACCTAAAATTAGCCAATAAAGGCCAGTGAGTACCCACGCATAAAAGCTTAAGCTCGAGAAAACAACAAACGGGGCAAACATTAAGCCGGAAATAACAAACACCTTTAGGGTATTCATTGAGAGCCTAACCAGCGATCTGAGGTAATATGAAGGGATTGTCATTAGGATTGTTATCCAGTACCATATTTTTCCCAGTGTTAGTGTGACGATTGGCAGAGAGAAGGCTAAAATGAAGCCCCCACTTACCAGTTTCAATCTTAGTGGGGATTTAAAGGCGTATCCAATCCCAACAATTCCCAATAAGGAGATCAACTCCATCCAATAAATTTATTCAGCCACGATAAAAACCACAAAGTCAAAATTAACGCTAAAAAGCTCCCTCTAAGACGTCCTTTCGCATTAATTAGCCACCAATATAAATCCTAATATTATTAGAAGTTTATCTTTTGAGTAAGTTCTCTATGGCTCCCCGGTTAAATCTGGATGATAGTCTATATATCCAACTTTAGATCTACTCACACTATTTATTCATTTATATCTACAAGTATGAATGCATATTCTACTTCGACAACGCTTATATTTATGTATATTTGGAGTAAAAATTGGTGCCCATCATGAAGGAGCATACAAATTTAATCTTGATTATATTATTAGGAATAGCGGTATTTGTGGCAGGTTGCATCGGAGGGGAAACCAAGACCGTAACCGTGACAAGCAAAGAGCCCATGACTAACACAAGGACGGTAACCATAAAGGAAAAGACCTCATCCCAAGTAATAGTAATTAGAACAACTGGAGCGACTTTCCCGATGTACCAGATCCAGAAGTGGATAGAGGACTATCAAAAGACCCATCCAAACGTTAAGATAGAATACGAGGGTGGAGGAAGCGGGCACGGTCAGGAGGCTTTTCTCAAGGGGTTAACCGATATAGGAAGGACGGATCCCCCAGTAAAGGAGGCAACTTGGAAGAAGTTTTTAGCAACAGGAGATCAGCCCCTCCAGTTCCCTGAGATCGTTGGCGCGGTTGTGGTTGTTTACAACGTTCCTGGGGTTAAAGAGCTCAAGCTTAGCAGGGAGGTTCTAGCCAAGATATTCCTCGGGGAAATAGAGTACTGGGACGATCCGGCGATAAAGAAGCTGAATCCCAACGAAAATCTCCCCCACGAGAAGATAATAGTCATCCACAGGAGCGATTCCAGCGGAACTACCGCAATATTCACGACCTACCTAAGCCTAATCAGCAAGGAGTGGGCCGAAAAGGTGGGTGCTGGAAAGGTCGTGGACTGGCCAGTAGACAAGATGGGAAGGGGAATGGGAGGAAAGGGCAATTCTGGAGTAGTTGCGATGCTCAAGCAGACGAAGTACAGCATAGCCTACACAGAGCTTTCTTACGCGATAAACGAGAACCTCAAGGTCGCGGTACTTGAGAATAAAGCCGGTAAATACGTTAAACCAACGGAAGAGACAATAAAAGCGGCAGTTGCGAACGTCAAGGCCTACATACCTGATCCAACCCAGGGATACAAAGAGGATCTGAAGCAACTTCTCGATGCACCGGGAGAGAACTCCTACCCAATAGTCGCCTTCACGCACATTCTCGTATGGCAGAATAAGGGAGGAAAGCACTATAGTCCAGAGAAGGCCAGAGCAATCAAGGACTTCCTAAAGTGGATACTTACGGAGGGCCAGAAGGAAGAGCACATCGCTCCAGGATACGTAGGGCTTCCACCAGAGGTCGCCAAGATAGGACTTAAGGCCGTCGAGATGATACAGGAGGGATGAGTAGTGAGGGCCAAAGCTGCCCTCCTTCTCCTCCTAGTTTTTGGCCTTGCACTTCCCCAAGTGTATTCCTATCCCGTAAAGCCCGTCAAGAATGTGATCATCCTGATCGGAGATGGAATGGGGTTTGGACAGATTCAGCTTACCGAGATACTCTACGGGCCCCTGAACATGGAGAAGTTCCCCTACACCGGAATAGAGAAGACAGATTCCCTGAGCGGGGAAGTTACTGATTCGGCCGCGGCGGGAACTGCACTTGCCACCGGAATAAAGACATACAACAGAATGATATCTACCCTAAACACCTCAAAGGGCATCGTAAACCTCACCACACTATTAGAGCTCGCCCAGTGGATGAACAAGTCAACGGGACTTGTGACAACGACAAGAATAACCCACGCAACCCCCGCAGTGTTTGCATCTCACGTTCCGGACAGGGACATGGAGAAGGAGATAGCGAGGCAGTTGATAGAGCACAACGTGACTGTTCTCATGGCCGGTGGGAGGGAGATGTTCAGCAAGGAGCTCCTTGAGGAGGCGAAAAAACTAGGATACACTATAGTATTTGACAGGGAAGGGCTGGAAAAGCAGAGGGAAAAATCCTGGGCCTGTTCGCTGAAAGCCACATACCCTACGTTCTCGACAGGGATAAGGATCAGGTAAGCCTGTTGGAGATGATTAAGAAGGCAATAGAAGTCCTAGAGAAGAATCCAAATGGCTTCTTCTTGATGGTAGAAGGGGGAGGGATTGACCATGCGTGCCATACGAATGATATTCCTTCCGTGGTTGCGGAAACAGAGGAGTAGAGGAGTTTGACGAAGTCGTTGGATACGTCCTCGAATACGCGAGGAAGAAGGAAAACACCCTCGTGATAGTGCTCGCTGACCACGAAACCGGGGGGACTTGGAGTGGGAATTAACTACGGCCACGTGATAAGGGCGGACCTGATCGGAAAGGCAAAGGCGAGTGTTGGTGAGATAGCAAAGAGGGTAAAGGAGACCGGAGACGTCAAGGGGGTAATAGAGGAGTATACGGGCATTAAGATAACAGATAAAGAGATAGCGAGCGTAATAAACTCAACGAACAAGTACGCGCTCAGCAACAAGATAGCGGAGATCCTAAGCAGGTATTGCGGAGTGGGCTTCATGTCCCACAAGCACACGGGAGAGCCAGTTCCCCTCCTAGCCTACGGTCCAGGAGCCGAGTACTTTGTCGGCTTCCACCACCATGTTGATACGGCAAAAATAATAGCCGACCTAATGCTCTTCGGAAAAGTTGAGATCCCAGGAATATACAGGATCCCAAGGGTCAAGGGCGACCTAAATAGTGACTGCAAAACCGATTGGAAGGATGCAATACTCGCTCTTAACGTATATCTTGGAACAAATTACTTCTTAGCTGATATGAATGGGAATGGAATAGTGGATCTATGAGATATTATTGCCTTTCTCCCCTCCTGATATTTCCGGAGGTGTCTAAATTGAAGACTAGAGTTGGAGTGAACTCTTATATAGTGAGGGAAATTTCCGGCCATGGAATTTCCATTGATGAGTTGGGCGTTGATTTGATTGAGCTTGGATTTGATGACATTAAGGTTCTCACGGAAGAGGGGATCAACTGGAGCTCCCTAGACTTACTCTCAACTCTCAATGTTAGATTCACGATTCACTCTCCAACTTCTGAGGGGAGAACTATAGCTGTTGATCTGGGGAGGTACAGCAGGAGAAACATAAGGGTTATGGAGAACGTCTTCAGGGTAGCCCAAGCCCTAAATGCAAGGTACGTGGTAATGCACGGTGGAGATATTCACGAATCGTACCACAAAGCCTTCATAAACACTAAGAGGCAACTCATGGAGCTCGCGACTATAGCCGAGGAGTACGGGGTAAAGCTCGTAATCGAGAACCTTCTAGACAACAGGATTGGGGTGTTCCCCCATGAGCTCATACCGATGTTTGAGGACAACGTTGGCTTCTGCTTTGATATAGGCCACGCCTTCATAACGGCAAGGAAGTATGGCCTAGATCTCGGTAGCTTCCTCACGCTCAGCCCTGAGCACGTGCACCTCCACGATAACATGGGGATTAGAGATGAGCACAGGGCCATAGGGGAAGGCAAAATCCCACTCTTCGTATTTAGGGAGATTCTTGAAAAGGGTCCAAGGAATGTTATACTCGAGATTAGGAGGTATTCTTCCGAAGACTCCATTCTCAGGAGCATAGAATTCGTTAGAAGGAGGGCGATAAAGTATGCAGTTAAGGTTTAGGGACACATTCTCAGCCCTTACTCTTCCGGCAATTTCTTTAGTTTTTGGGCTCCTAGTGCTGATGGTGATGGTATACCTCTACAACGCCATGCCGATATTCCACTGGGAAGGGTTGGCAATATACACAAAAAACATCTGGAAGGCTGCGGAAGAGCCCTCGAAGGAGTTTTACGGAATACTTGCGGCGATATGGGGGAGTGTATATACATCGGCCATAGCAGTTGCAATAGCATTACCCCTTTCAATAGCCTATTCGATATTCGTCGTTGACTATGCCTCGGGTAAAATAAGGGATGCCCTGATAATTGTTTCTGACATAATGGCTGGCTTACCAACCATAATCTATGGAATATGGGGCGTGTTCTTCCTGGTCCCTTTCCTAAAGAAGTACGTGATGCAACCCCTGTACGAGCACTTGTCGTTCATACCCTTGTTCTCCCATCCTCCGATAACAGGCTTCAGCTATCTATCAGCCGGAGTGCTCCTTGGTATAATGGTCACTCCTTTCGCGTCAGCGATAATAAGGGAGGCATACTCCACGATTCCATTCACTTACAGGGAAGCAGCTTACTCTTTGGGTCTCACGAGGTACGAGGCCACAAAAATTCTCCTCGGATACATAAAGCCAGCAATCGTTTCCGGAATAATCCTAGCCTTCGGTAGGGCAATAGGTGAAACGGTGGCCGTAAGCTTAGTCATAGGAAACACCTTCAGCTTAACTGTAGGTCTCTTCTCTCCTGGATGCACAATCTCTTCCCTTATAGCGAACCAGTTCGGAAACGCGTTTATATACGAGCACATGACCTCTGCTTTATTTGCAGCGGGCCTCATGCTCTTCTTCATAGGCCTTATCGTGAACGTTACAGGAGTTCTGTACCTCAGGAGGTGGGAGGAGAATGTCAAACTTTAGAGAAATAAAGGACAGGGCGTTCATGGTCTTAATAGTCGCTTTAACCCTCCTCACGATACTCCCCCTCTTCCACATAATAGTCACGGTAACTGCGAAAGGCTTGCCCGTGGTGCTCGAAAGGGGGTTGACCTTTGTAACTGGAACCCTTGAGGAAGGGGGCATAGGGCCCGCGATAGTGGGAAGTATCCTCCTAGTTTTACTTGCATCTCTCATTGGGCTTCCAATTGCCTACCTAACGGGTGTCTACGCCTACGAAAACCCTGGGAGCATCCTTGGAAGGGCTACAAGGGTGCTACTCCAAGTCATGCTTGAGTTTCCCACGATACTCGTTGGAGTCTTCGTCATGGGGCTCATTGTTGTCAGAATGGGTAGCTTCTCACTATTAGCTGGGGCCCTAGCCCTTGCTATAATAATGATCCCCTATGTTGCAGTCTACACCCACGAGGCCCTTAGGGGAATCCCGTTCACGTACAAAGAGGCCGCTTACTCCCTAGGCCTGTCAAGGAGCCAAGTGGTCTTCAGGGTTCTTACGCCAATGGCAAAGAAGGGAATTCTGACGGGCTTCCTAATAGGAATGGCAAAGGTTGCCGGAGAGACTGCACCTCTGCTCTTCACGATAGGAGGGGCCTATCAAGTCTACTTCCAAGGCATAACAAAACCCGTTGGAGCAATTCCTCTTCTCATATACACCTTTATCCAGAGCCCGAGTGAGGAATACCATGCAATAGCATGGGGAGCCTCATTCATTCTCCTCCTCATGTTCCTCGCGATATTCATTCCGATTAGGATGAAGCTGAGGGAGGTGAAAATGTGAACGCCATAGAAACGAAAGACCTGAAGATAAGTTACGGGAACCACCTCGTCATAAAGGGAATAAACCTGGAGATTCCGAAGAACTGCATATTCGCGCTTATGGGGCCGAGCGGTTGCGGGAAGTCAACGCTGTTGAGGAGCTTCAACAGGCTCCTCGATCTGAACCCCGAGGCGAAGGTTGAGGGCGAAGTCAGGATATTCGGGAGAAACATCTACTCCCAAGATGTAGACCCCAGGGAAGTAAGGAGACAAGTAGGAATGGTCTTCCAGTACCCTAACCCCTTCCCCCACCTGACGATCTATGAAAACGTCGCGATAGGCCCTAAGATGAACGGTATGGCTAAAGGAAAGGATCTCGACAAGCTGGTAGAGTGGGCCCTGAGGAAGGCCGCCCTTTGGGATGAAGTAAAGAACAGGCTGAACGACTACCCCTCAAACCTCTCCGGTGGGCAGAGGCAGAGGCTCGTTATTGCCAGGGCCCTAGCAATGCAACCTTCGATACTCTTAATGGACGAGCCCACGGCAAACATAGACCCAGTTGGAACCGCAAAGATAGAAGAATTGCTTTTCGAGCTAAAGAAAGAATATACAATAGTTCTGGTCACTCACTCCCCGTCCCAGGCGGCAAGGGTTTCTGATTATGTGGCCTTTCTCTATATGGGCAAGCTCATCGAGGTCGGACCAACTAGGAAGGTCTTTGAGAACCCCGAGCACGAGCTTACCGAAAAGTACGTTACAGGTGCCCTGGGATGAAGTGGCGGCCAATGGAGAGGATGAGATGGGAGATAGAGAGCCTGGGAGGCGTTACCGTGGAGGTACTGAGGAACATGAGGAGCGAGAGGATGGTAGAGGAGCTAAGGTGGAAGGGCATGGATCTAAAGTGGAAGGCAAACGATATCGCAATAGAGATACTACTAAGGTTCCAGCCCCTAGCTAGAGAGCTAAGATTCATGAGGGCATGTATAGAGGTTTTGCACAACTTATACAGAATAGCCAGGTACGTTAAGAGAGTATCCAAGCTGTGCCCAAACTGCGAAGTTACTAAGAAGGCAGTGAAACTACTGATCCCATGGATACGGGAGGACGTCGAGGGACTCACGGGGGACAGGAAGATAAGCAGGAATGAACTCCCATACCTCCAAGAGGCGTTTGAGGAATTTAATGAAGAAGAACTTCCTTCCCAGGGATTACAAAACAGCGATGACGCTCGCATGCTTGAAGGAACGTTCAACCACCTTAAGCACATTTTGGCCTCGCCCCTCTACTACCAGAGGGGAATGAAGACCCTCGAAGGAACTCCTATTCTCTACATCACGTAGGGGTGATATCATGAGGAGGTTACTCGATTTGGGTTTAGAGCAGATAAGGAAACTCCTAGAGGAAATGGGGAGAGAAGCTCTAGCCTCCCTGGGGTACGCAAAGCTTTCTCTAGATGGTGAATTCAATGATGCGGAGGAAGTAGCCGCAAAGCTGAAGCTGATAAGGGAGGAAATACTTGATATAGCCACGGAGCTATTGGTCAGGTATTCTCCAGTAGCTTCAGACCTGAGGTTCATACAGAGCGCAATTGACGTTAGTTACGACCTCTACAGGATCTCGCGCTACGCCATGGAAATAGAGAGGACAATGAAAATCCTGGGAGAGCTAAGGAGCGAGATAGTAAAGGAAGCATTTGAGCTGACGATGGAAGCAGTTAAGACTGCAATCGAAGCTTTCTCAAGTCTTGACGAGGTGGCGAGTGGGAGGATACTTGAGATAGACAATAAGGTCGACGAGCTGTACATAAGCTCCCTGAGGAGAATTAAGGAGTGTCATCCTGGGGAAGCCCTGATACTGAGACACCTGGAAAGGATATGCGACCACGCGAAAGAAATTGGAGGGAAGGTGATTTACGTTAAGGAAGGAAAGAGAGTTTAGGGCCACAGAGCTAACCCCTTCTCCGTCATTTTTCTTTCAAGCCTCTCACCTTTCAGTTCAAGCACAAAGACTTCAGCAACTAGAACCCTTCCTTCGATTAAATGACCCCCAAAGGCCCTGCCCTCTGAATTTCCAAGGACAACGTGGGCATGTAAAAACGGCTTGCCGTCCTTGAGGCTGATGTTTCCTATCAGAGAAGCAATTTCATATGTTCCCCTCAGCTCTATAACCTTGTACCTCTTTTCTCCCTCCAGGAAGTAGCCTACCTTGGGATCCCTTAACGTTCCAATGGCATTCACTATTCCTGTCTCAACTCCCTCCTTCTCCAAGAACTCATGCATGTACCTTATAAACTCCTCCCCTTCCGGAACCCTAAACATGTATATCCTTCCCCCGGAGAACATGGTACCACCCAAATAAAAGGCTATAAAGGAGTTCATTAAACTTCTCATTGATAGCCATGCCGAGAGGGATGGGATGGGGAAGGGGAAGAGGAAGGAGAAGGAAGATGCGGATGATAGGCTTCATACCTCAGGTTAGACACTTCTATCCAGCGCTACCCCCAGTAGGGCCTCCGAAGTCACCGATAATAATGACGTACGAGGAGTTTGAGGCCCTAAGGCTAGTGGACTATGAGGGACTTACCCAGGAAGAAGCGGGAGAGAGAATGGGAGTTTCAAGAGGAACCGTATGGAGAGCCCTTAATTCAGCAAGGAGGAAGATCGCACAGATGTTGGTTGAGGGGAGAGAATTAATCATTCTACCACAGGGCAATGAAGTGGTAAGTGATGAGGAATGAAAAAACTTGCGATAATAATTTTACTCCTGCTCCTGCCCAAAGTTCTCGCTTATAATGTAACGATCAAAGTTTTCCCCGATGGTTATGCACTAGTTAAAATCCTAGAAAATGTAAGTGTAGGAGAGAACGTTTCGGTGTTCCTCCCTATCCAAGATTTTACAAATTTATCTGTAAAGATAAATGACAAAGAGGTATCTTTTGTATTCATGAATAATGGAATCGTCGTTTATCCTGGGGAATCAGGAGTTCTTGAAGTTTCCTACTTGACATCGGAGCTGACATCGAAAAAAGGAAAAATCTGGAGGGTTAATTTACCTTTCAACGACACGAAAGTGGTAATTCTGCCTCAAGATTCCGTAATTGTTGGCTTATCTGGAATTCCCTTAAGCATAAATGGCAACTCCGTTGTCATGCCTAGGGGAACACAGTACATAGAGTACGTTTTCGAACATTGCATTGCGACGAGAACCGTGACTATAACTAAGACGGTGGCTGTAGCTGAGAAAATTAGTGACACGAGGAAAACAGCATTAGCTCTGTTATTTGGATTATTAATTGGTTTGGGAGTTGGAATATTTGGAAAAGAGATTAGATTTAAGAGATTAAAGGGAATAACGCTTGAAGAGCTCTCAGAAAAGTTCAACCTTAACGAGGATGAAAGGGCCGTTATAATGTACATTGCTGACCATGGTGGGAAGGTGAGGCAAGCAGATATTAGGAATGAACTTGGTATTCCAAGAACTACAACATGGAGAATTCTAAAAAGACTTGAAAGTTTGAATATAGTAAAATTAGAAAAAATAAATAATGAAACTTGGGCAGTTTTAAATATAGAACTTAAAACTAAGGACTAAAATACAACAGTTAATAGTAATAAATGGCAATTTATTACTATAATTGTGGGTAAATGCACCTGCCGATACGCGAGCTTTCATTTTTCAGGGATTAGCATCTATATAAGCCGGCTCTCATAATAAAATTAAAGGTTACGAAGAAAGATGGTAAGTCACTTCTTGAGCTTCTCCTTCTTAGGCCCACCGAGAGCAAGACCCAAGAGTGCAAGACCCCACACAATATAAAGACCCGCCTCTGGCTTCCCATAGTTAAGTATGTAGGCGGTAACTGGAAGCATTGAGATAATAACGAGACCAAAGCCAGCCCTTGAAGCTAACGCTACTAGACTACCTATTGGAGCCGCTAGTAATAACGTCATAAGTAGGATAAACAGGAATAGAATTATATCCGCCTCTTCTCTGCTCTTAACTTCCGAAAATATTTGGGGGACTATGTCTTCTGTGGTTACTTCATGTACTATCGAGCCCATAGTCTTCGTGAAGACTAACACTGCAACCTCGGAGTACGTTAGTTGGTACTCTTTGGAGTTTACTTGAACCGTTGCTATTGGAATGAAAACCAGGGAACCTATTAAAAGTACGGCTATGACAATTCTTGCCGCCGTTCCCATCTTTATCACCATTGGATTCACCAAATACGGCAGTAAGACTAGTTCGTATATCACCTTTTCTTTATAAAAATGCAACGGTTATTCTAATGTTCTCGTATTCGTCAGTGCTAATATATTTTAGCTTCTAAAGCCTTCCAAAATACTTTGGATCTTCTCTGTCTTTTTGGACTCTGAATTTGGAATGAAGGTAGGAATTGTCCTTTATTTGTTGTTTAAATCGGTGGTGTCCCTAATTTCTGGGAGATAACTCTTCTCTTTTAAAAATACAGGTTTAGTGGAGGTTCTCGGGCCTCTCTCTGCCTTTACATGTAATGTTCGTTTTTGTTCATTATTTTGGATATAATCAACCTTATATCTAAAATGATGAACAGAAATGTCGGGGCACCCCATACAGTATGGGGCATCCCTATCGAAAAGAGAGAAAACTTGTCAAAACCTTAAAGAACTCGGTCTTCCTCCCCTTCTCGGTTATAAACCGATAAATCTTCAGCTCCTTAACCCTCTCCCCATCAAGGTTTAGCTCATTAACGCTCTTGCATTCAGCTAGGCCCCTAACCACCTCCCATCCATTCGGGAATAGCGAATTAAAGTACTCCCTGGGATCAAACGACCTGAGAAACAGCTCGCCCTTTCTCGAAAGCCTGTAGTACGTGTGGTGCTTGTGAACCTCGAAGGCCTTCTTGAACCTAGCCTTGCTCCTCTTTATGGCACTCCCGGGATCACGCTCTATAAATCCAGCCTCCATGAGATCCTTTATTGCATCGTTGATTAAATCCACCGGAAGCCCACTAACCTTGGCCATCATCTTTGCGTAGTCAACTCCAGCCTTCTTCAAATGTAGAAGAACGTACAGATGAACCGGCAGGAGCTTAAGGAAGGAACCTGCCCGTTCTCCTTGCATACTCCCTCCACTCATCCCCAAACATCTCCTCTAGTTCCCTCTCTTCATCCCCTATAAACTTCAGCATGGAGAGCCAATACGCAACGGGCAGACCAAGCATGAACCCACCAACGATAAGGGAGAACCCAGGGATTATCAGAAATCCCCAGATGGAGTAGATAGGATGCCTAATCCTAGAATAGCATCCGGTAGTCAGGAGTTTACGCTCCCCGTAAGCTCTAGAAACTTGAGAGTAGCATACCAACCACAGAACTAACCCTAGGAACAGCATAATGTAACCTAAGACCGGTAATCCAAACCACAGTTTAAACCTGAAATTAAGGTAAAGGGCAAAGAGCGCGTAGGGGAGGGCAAACATCGAAACCCTGGGGACTATTCCAAAGAAGCTCATGGTTCCCTCACTAGCCTGTACCTCTCGTAGAGCATCTCCGCCTTTCCGTCCTTAAGGAAGAACTCAGCGTACATCTTCCTCCCGCCAGAGAGAGTAAAGGCCTTAACGTAGTCCTCCTCAACTACCTCTGGAACCAAGGGAACGCTTCCCCACTCTCCCTCGAGGAACAGGAAGTCTCCTCTTCTCTTTACCGTGAATTTTATAGTCCTCTTGAAGCCATAATAAGTTCCCTCGAGTCTCTTGAGTATCTCCTCCCTCCTTATGGCCTCTATCTTGTAGGGATCCTCTCCCAGTTTCTCGGCTAAGATGTACATCCCTATCAGGGAGGGAGCGTAGCCTGAAGCGTTCTCTAGCACGACTACTCCAAGCTCCTCATCCCTAATGTACCCGATGAAGCTCGTGTAAGAACCTAGGGAACCGCTGTGGCCTACTAGCCTTTTGCCGTAGAACCTTGGGTAGATTACGAGGCCGTAACCATAAGCTTCCCCTCCGAACATCTGCCAGGGCACTTCTATATACTCCTTCTCCATTAACTTGAGGTACTCCTCACTGACGGGTCCTTCGAGGGTGATGTACATCCTCAAATATTTCACGAGATCCTCCACGCAACTGATCAATCCGCCATCAGAGGTTATCCCGTACGGGAAGGGTTTTGGAACTAGCTTTCCCTCCTGAAGGATGTAGCCAGTAGCGAAGTCCTCGTCCTTTGGCCTAAAATCTGTCCTTTCCATCTTTAGCGGTTCTAGGATTTTCTCCCTTACAAAGTCCTCGTATCTAACCCCAGAGACTTTCTCGATGATGAGACCCAAGAGGACGTAGCCGGTGTTTGAGTAGAAGAACCTTTCTCCTGGCCTTGCAACGGCCCAGCTTTCCATGTCCTTTATAAAGGGCACTAAATCCTGGGGCTTAGCTACTGGCAACCAGCTCTCCTTAGAGCCAAAGAAACCATCAATGAAAGCTTCAGCATATCCCAGGGATGGAATTCCTGAGGAGTGGGTGAGAAGATGATGAACCCTGACGGGCTCTCCGAAGGGCTTGAGTTCTATCCCCAGGATATTGCCAACTTCAGCGTTTAAATCGAGCTTTCCCTCCTCAACTAACTTCATTACAGCTAGGGCAGTGAAGCTTTTAGTTACCGAGGCTATTCCATAGAGTGTCCTCTCCGTTGCGGGAAGGGCCTTCTCAACGTTCCTAAAGCCGATTCCTCTCATCTCAACTTTCTCTCCATCTATTACCCCGTAACTTATTCCTGGGATCTTGTTCTCCTTCATCTTCTCGACTATGAACTCCTCCATAGGACCACCTAATTAGAGTAGGTTTTGCTACTATTTAATATTTCGATGATCATTTGGACGCTATGACAACTGTTACAGGAAACGTTAATTCCTCATTCAGAATAATTTAACTTCGTGACCAAGTGTAGAATCTGTGGAAAGGAGAGTGAAGAGATAAGCGAGAGTATTGGAGTGTGCGTTGACTGCTTGAGAAGGGGCCACCTTGAGTTCTCCCTAAAGTCCCACAAAGAGTTTAGGGAAAGGATAGGCCTTCCTATAGAACCGCCCAAAGGGGGAGTTAAGTGCACCCTCTGTGTAAATGAATGTGAGGTTAAAGATGTAGGGTACTGCGGAGTGTGGATTAACTCCAACGGTCTAAGGCCCAAATACGGCTTTGATAAGGCGGAGCTCTTCTACTACCTAGATCCCCACCCAACCAACTGTGTTGCAGAGCCCGTATGTCCAGAAAAGGATCATATTGGGTTCTACAACCTTGCGGTGTTCTTCTACGCCTGCAACCTTGACTGCCTCTTCTGTCAAAATGTAGAGCACAAAACCTCTCACGGGTCGGTGGTTTCCATAGACGAACTAGTTAGTGTTGCCTTGGATAGGAGAGTAACCTGCGTGTGCTTCTTCGGTGGCGATCCAGCTCCCTACTCACCTTTCGCTATAAGGTTCTCTAGGAAGATATTGAAAAGGAAGAAGATAAGGATCTGCTGGGAAACTAATGGCCTAGAGAACCCAGGAATCATGAGAGAAATGGCCAGGGTAAGCAGGGAAAGCGGAGGAATAGTTAAGATAGACTGGAAAGCCTATACTCCAGAGGTTTATGAAGCTTTAACGGGTGTTAATGGAGAGAAGGCCGTGGAGAGGATAAAGGAAAACATTAGGATAGTCAAAGAGGAGGATGCGGAGCTGGTCGTGAGCACTTTGGTTGTCCCGCACTACGTTGACGAGGTTGAGGTGGGGGGAATAGTTGATTATATAGCCTCGATAGACAGAAATATTCCATATGTCCTCTTGGCATTCCACCCAGAACATTTAATGAACGACGTTCCAACGACGAGTTATGAGCAGATGGAAAAGCTCGTGAGAATTGCAAAGAAAAAATTGAAAAGGGTTTTTGTGGGAAATCCGTGGCTCTTAAGGCTCACTTCCCCTTGAAGAATATCCAGAATCCCAATAAGAGGCCAGGGCCAACTAAGAGCAGTGGAGCGAAATAGTTCTTTATGTATGAGACTAAAGCGTAATAACTAAGGGCAAACGAGATCAATGTTATCCCCAAGATAACATTTTTGTCAGCCCCTTTCTTCTTCTTTACGTCAACTGACATGCTTTCTACGGTCAAAAAACCCAGGATTCCATAGCCAATTGCTCCTAACAGCGCTGCTATTCTTTGGGGCCAGGTAACTGCGAACGCTGCTATGAAGAGCATTACTAGCCCTCCACCTGTAAAGAACATAAATGACAATATCTCAAGCATCGTTGAACACCACTTTTACTGAGTTGTAAAACTTTTTAACGTTTTTCTAAATGTAAAATTGCTAGTTGGGAAGAAAATCTCCACTTATTTGGAGGGAGATCTAAAATATGGAGGATATCATGTCACCTTTTCAAACAGTGCATAGAAGAATCCTATTGTATCGTGTCGATGGGGCCATGCCCTCATTGTTCCTTCTGAGAAGCCTGGATCATAGGGACCTTCAAGCTTTATCAGCCTAAATTCTTGATGGGTATTTAGGAACCATTTAACGTTTTCCTCGTTTTCCTCTAAGAATATACTACATGTTGTGTAAAGAATTCTCCCTCCAGGCTTCACCAGCTTTGCCGCGCTTTCCAAGAGTTCTCTTTGCAACTTTGCCATCTCCTCTATCTTGCTTTCCCTGAGCCTCCACCTTAACTCTGGATTTTTACCTATGGTACCAGAGGAAGTGCAGGGTGCATCTAGCAAAACCTTATCGGCTACTTCTTCTCCTAAAATTTCAGGGGCTTTTCTTGCGTCCTTTATTATTGGCTTAACGATCTTAATGCCCATCCTATTAACGAAGTCTTTGAGCCTCTTCATTCTAGCCTTGTCTATGTCAAAAGCGTAAATCTTACCCTTGTTCTGCATTAACTCTGCCATATGAGTCGTTTTTCCTCCTGGAGCTGCGGCTAAGTCCACAACAATTTCCCCAGGTTGGGGGTTTAAGATAAGGGATGCGACTGCAGAAGCTTCCTCTTGAACTATTATCTTCCCTTTTTTGAAGAGGTCACTGGAGTCGAAATCGTACGGTCCTTTGATCTTTATAACAGTTGGTGCCCTTTCACTCTTTAAAACTTCGACCCCCTCTTCTTTGAATCTCTCAATGACGGAATCAACATCTGCCTTTAGAGTGTTGACCCTTATACTTATCCACTCGTGCCTCCTATTTACAGCTTTGAAAAAGGCCTCAGTTTCCTCATTTAATATTGTTTTAACCCTTTCTATAAGCCATGCTGGGGCTAGGTACTCCCATTCAAGCTTCTCTAATTCTGTTTTTGGGTTTGGTTTGTACCCTAGGATTTTGTCCATTAGATCCCAGTAATACATGCCAACGTACGGGTGAGTTCTCGCTGAGATGAAGTCTGATGCCTTCCAACGGAGGTTCTTCAGTGTGTTAGCATTGGGCTCGTGGAAGAGAACTATGTCAAAAGCTACCCTTAGGGCCGCTCTGAGCCAGGGATCGAGGATTAGGGGGGTTACGCCCACAACCTCTTGAATTGCCTTATCTATAAGTCCTTGTTTCTTCATTATGTCATAAAATATCATTGTAAGAACCCTATTGAGCCACGCCTCTTCTATCTCGTGCTTCTTGAATGCTTCTCTTTTTGCATATTGGCTTGGTTTTATAATCTCTCCTAACCTAACGGCCTCTATTATTGCTCTAATGCCTCTAGGAGGTATTGACAGCTTCTTTTCTTCTTTAGTCTCCATCGTTATTGAGTTCTTTTCTCCTCTTTTAAATTCAACGTTATCTTATATAATAGTAAAAATACTGCATTTTCTACTTCTTATAGGAGTATAAAATTGCCATTTTTTACTGAATTATCGAGTTTTAATTTATAATTTATCAAAGTATTTTAATATTTCAAATAGAAACTAAAAGAAAATTATTTATTTGATCATTATTATTTCTATGAAAAATAGTAAAACATTCAAGTCTCAGTTTGAAATAGTAGCCAAAAATACATGAAAAATAATTCAAAGGTTTAAAAATAAGGAACTACAGGCCTTTTTTCTCCATTTCCTCAACGTACCTAACTACATTCATCACTATCTCCCTTGCCTTGCCTATGTAGTTTTCTGGCTTTAGGCTCTCTAGGTCTTCTTGAGTTAGGTACCTCATTGCCTCTTCGCTCTCTCTTACAACCTCCAGGAGATCCCTACTCTCTCTAAAGGCCTTCATCGCTAGCTGTCTCACTAGCTCGTGAGCCTCTTGTCTTCCCATTCCCCTCTCTGCAAGCTTAAGCATTAATGGTTCGGCCATTATCAGGTTCTTCGTGAGGTAGAGGTTCCTCTTTATGTTCTCAGGGAAGAATTCCAGCCCTCTGAGAACCTTCTTCATTACCTTGAGCATCTCATCTAGAAGGACAAAGCTCTCCGGCAGAATCACCCTTTCCACTGAAGAATTAGTAAGATCTCTCTCGTGCCACAGCGGATTGTTTAGCAAAGCTGGGATTACGTTAGAGTAGAGAACCCTTGCCAAACCGCAGATCTTTTCAGTTCTTATTGGATTCCTCTTGTGAGGCATCGTTGATGAGCCCACCTGTTTTGTTCCGAATGGCTCGCTGACCTCGAGTATTTCCGTTCTCTGGAGGTTCCTGATTTCTAGTCCCATTTTATCAAGGGTTGAGGCAACTAACGCGAGGAAAAACATTAGCTCGGCGTAGACGTCTCTTTGAACTATCTGATTTGTAATCCTCGCAGGTTTAAGGCCCAGATCCTCCATTACAAGTCTTTCAATTTCAAAGGCCTTTTCGCCAAAGGAAGCAGCAGTTCCAACGGCTCCTCTCATCTTCCCAACCAGAACTCTCTCCTTGAGTTGGTGCAGTCTTTCTATGTGCCTCTGTATCTCATCAAGCCACAGGGCAAATTTCATTCCATATGTTGTTGGGACTGCATGCTGACCGTGAGTTCTTCCAATGCACACGGTATCTATATGTTTTAGGGCGAGATCCTTTAGGATGGATCTCAGCTCCTTTAAGTCCTTCTCAACTATCTCAAGGCTCTCCTTTATTAGTAGGGCATTGGCGGTATCAATTATATCGTTCGATGTAGCACCAAGGTGAACGTACTTCCCGTGCTCCCCGCAGACCTCGCTTAGGGCTTTTACCATGGCCATTATGTCATGATGAATCTCGGCTTCAATCTCTTTTACCCTTTCTAGTTTTACCCACTTTGTGTTTGCTCTCTCTGAGATCACTCTGGCGCTCTCTTCTGGAATGTTTCCGACTTTTGCATGAGCCCTAGCCAATGCAGCTTCAACGTCCAACAGCTTTTGTAGTTTGTTTTCCTCATCCCAGATTTTTCTCATTTCTTCGCTACCGTACCTGTAATCTATGGGGTGAACGGCCATTATATCACCAATTGCTTGTAAAATTATATGGTTTTAATGTTTATCTTTTTACATATTTATGTTAAAATTTAGGGCTGGAATAACCATTTATAAATTTGCACCTATAAAATTGGTGAGGCGATGATGAAGCCTTCCGCGCCTGAATGGTGAGGAGTGGACGGCTTCCTGAGCCCTGCTTTTTATGCACTGGGACTTATCTAAACTAATAAAGTTTTTACTTTCTTTTTACAAAAATTTCTATGGCGAGTAAGAGTGAGAGAGGTACTTCTTCTGCTTGTGGCTGGGATTGGGGGCTTTATAGGCTCTTTAATGAGTGGAGGGAGCATGATAACATTCTTTATTCTGACACTCCTTAATATTCCAACAAAAACTGCTGTGGGAACATTAAAGATGGTTATTGCTGGGCTGACTCTTGTGTCTTTCCTAACTTACCTTAGGGCAGGTGTTTTGAATTTGAAAATAGCCCTGCCTTTAGTTCTCTCTTCTTTTGTTGGGTCGTATGTTGGAAGCGCTTTTCTGCTGAGTGTGCCTGATAATATTGCCAACTTGTTTGTAATGGTATTTCTCATAGTTGGAACATACTTTACAGTAAAAGAATCCCAGGAAGTTCCAACATTTAGAGAAGGAAATCTAATGCTCCAGCTCCTTGTAGGGTTAGCGATCGGAATCTATATAGGCATTTTGGGGATAGCATCTACTCTGGTGGTTATATCTTTTTTGAGAATGTTCTTCAAAGTTGAGCTTTTGGAAGCAAATGCAATAGCAAAGCTCATAATCTTCTTCAACAACTTTATTGCTTTTATCACATATGCGAGAAATGGATTCGTTGATTACCCCATTGGAATGCTTTTAATTTTCCCTGTTATTGTGGGCTCATGGTTTGGAGCAAAAACTGCCCTTAAACTAGATTCCAAGCATCTTAAGGAAGTATTTCTTGGTATTTCCATACTGACGCTAATTAACCTCCTCAGAAACATAATGGGAATTTAAAAACGAAAAAAATGAGAAAAAAGTGTTTTTATCTCCTCCTTATTGAGCTGAAGCAGAAGGATAACTGCACTTCCCACTCCAAGAACTATAAAGAAACTAATCATAGAGAAGAGTGTGTTACTTCTTTTTCGTGACTCTGGATTAAAGATCTCGAACCTTTTTTATTTCCAACGTAGCGTTCATCATAATAAATAGGGAATTGGCTCAATCCTACTAGGAGTCTCGAAGGATTTAATTTCGAGTAGTATAATAGTCATATTTTCATCCTTGTTCCACTCTCCCTAAATTAAGAGCTTTTGGTGGAAAATGCATATACACTACCGTTAATATTGAAATATAACGCCACTATTGGCGCTAAAGATTGATATTTCCCTCTTACTGGTGATACAATAATTCCGGACCGTTTCCGCTACCAGTTGTAGTGCAAGTGGTGCGGTTGGCTTTGCACTCCCGCTCACATTGGAGCCACCGGATCAGCCTTCGGGCCGAACGGAAACGGCCCCAAAACAAAAACACACTCAAAACCTTAAAACACAAAAATACATGAATGCAACAAAAGAAACTACAAAAAGAACAGCCTTTTATAAAAGTCACATTACCTTGTGCTGATTAGATAAAGTTGAAGGGTATCCAGTTTCGTTTATTGTCGCTTTTTAGCTATGGTGTTATTACTAACTTGGCAAAATTCAAAGCTCTGGGTACAATAACTGTGAATACCCTCGTAGCTGAATGATAGCAGAGTCTGGGAAATTTTACTCCACTCTTGGGCACGTGGTTTGCTGGAACTTCAGCTGCGGTTTCTGGAGGGATTGTAACGTCAACGTAAATGTGCATTGGATCAGCCATCCATCGTTCCTATACTTTACATCCTCAGTGGCGACTTGTTCTCCAGTATCCCTGTAAAGAGCACCAGCAAATTATTCTGCTCCACCCATATGGATAGCCGCTACTAACTATTTCGTGGGATGCTTGAGTAAAAGATTTATTATGTGTAAACTAGGGTAGGTATATTGCCCTTGGATAATTCTAAAAAGGTATAGGAAAAGCTGTTAAAAACGGTTTTTTAAATTCATTCCTTGTACGCTATCGCCTCTATCTCTATAAGGACGTCCTTAGGCAGTCTAGCAACCTCAACTGCTACCCTTGCAGGTTTTGATTCTCCAAAGTACTTGGCATAAACTTCATTCATTGCAGCAAAGTCATCCATATTCTTTAAGTAAACTGTGACCTTAACAACGTCGTTTAGGGTATAACCAGCTGCTTCGAGAATTGCTTTTATGTTTTCGAGAACCTGCCTCGTCTGCTCCTTTATATCTCCCTTAACTAACTCTCCTGTTTCAGGGTTAATTGGTATCTGGCCTGCAATGAAGAGGAAGTTTCCAGCCTTTATCGCTTGGCTATAGGGGCCTATTGGTTTTGGAGCTCTTTCAGTGAAAACTATCTCCTTCATAGAACCACCAAATTATGTTGGGGGAAAGGAGGATAAAAATGTTTAGACGTATTAGACGTAGTAGTACTCTCCCTTTTCTTTCTGTTCCCTGTCCTTTACTGAACCTTCCTTGTTTGCTCTTGGCCTCCCTGTGTCTGGATCTCTCCTGAAAGTTATTCCTACGGACGCTAGGAATCTGTTCATCCCTTCCCTCATTCCCATGGGAGGTAGGGCCTTTCCGTATCTTCCTGGTTCTCCCTCAAAGACCATTAGTCTGTCGCTAACGTAATCTATCATGAGAACGTCGTGCTCAACTACCAATGCTGTCTTTTCATTCTTCTCCATCAGATGTCTTATGGCCCTAGAAACTGCCAGTCTCTGCTCTACGTCAAGGTACGCTGAGGGTTCATCTAAAAGGTATATGTCGGCATCCCTAAGAAGGGTTGCAGCTATAGCTACTCTCTGTAGCTCGCCGCCCGAAAGTTCGTTGACTTCTCTATCGTACAGGTCTGGGATTCCCAGTGGTTTTAGAAGTTCGGTTTTGTAGAAGTTGCTGCTGAGCTTTGAGGAGTCTATCTTACTTAGTAACTCATACACTGTTCCCTCGTATTCTGCTTTGATGTACTGAGGCTTGTAGGCCACAGTTAGATCCCACTCTATCTTTCCTTCCGTTGGCTCTTCAACTCCTGCAAGCATCTTTACGAAGGTTGTTTTTCCTATACCATTGGGCCCAACTATCCCTATAACTTCTCCTTTCCTTATCTCACCAGGCTCGACCTCAAGCCTGAAGCTATCGTAATCTTTTACAAGCCTTGGATACTCAACGAGAACCTCCCTCTCAACCTCGACTCTCTCGCTTGTCTTGGTGAACTTTATCTCGTACGGCCTGAATCTAACGTTTTCGTCCTTCAAGTAACCCCTAAGGAATTCATTAATTCCGTTTCTTGTTCCTTTTGGCTGGGAGAATATTCCGTAGACTCCAGGTTCACCGTAAACCACATGGATTATATCACTTAGGTAGTCAAGAACCGCTAGATCGTGCTCAACAACTAAGACAGATTTTCCGTCATCTGCTAACCTTCGTATAACCTTCGCAACATTCAACCTCTGCCTTATGTCTAGATAGCTTGAAGGTTCGTCGAAGAAGTAGAAGTGGGCATTCCTTAGCAAGGCTGCAGCAATTGCCACTCTCTGCAACTCACCACCTGACAAGTGCTGTATTTCCCTATCAAGAACGTTCTCCAACTCTAAGGCTTTAACGATTTCATCGAACTTCCCAGTTTCATCGGCTTTCTTCAGCAGATCCCTAACCTTCCCCTTAACGGCCTTTGGAATTAAATCCACATATTGGGGTTTAACGACAGGTCTTATCTCCCCATTCTTGAGTCTCTTGAAGTAGTTCTGTAGCTCATTGCCCCTGAATGCCTTAATAACTCCATCCCAACTGTCATTGTCTCCGCAGAGGTTGGGAATAAGCTGTCCGGCGAGTATTTTTACCGCAGTGGTTTTTCCCGTACCGTTTGGCCCGACGATTCCGACAACCATTCCGTCCTTGACCACGGGCAGCCTGTATAGAACGAAGGCGTTGATCCCGTAGCGGTGGACACAGTCTTCCTCAAGTTGCTCTGGTAGGTTCACTATGCTTATAGCGTTAAAGGGACACTTGTGGACGCAGATCCCACAACCTGTACAGCTTGCTTCCTGAATTATCGGCTTGTAGTTATCCTCATCTATTACTATTGCCTCCCCACCCATCCTATTTACGGGACAGACACGCTCACATAGAAAATGACCACACTTGTCGGGGTTGCACTTATCATAGTTGATGACCGCGATTCTCACTTTCCATCCCCCTGGGGCTTTTCTAATGGGGGATTTAAAAAGATCATCCAAAATTCGACGTTCGTTTGATAGGGATACAGCAATTGTCATAACAGAATTTGAGGGAATGTAGGAGTGCACACATTGTTTCATAGCGATAAAAATGCTTTTAAGTGACTTTACAAATATCAAGCCAGACTCAGTGGGGGTATGCTCATGACCATGGAAGAGAAAGTTAAGGAGCTGTATGAGAAGAGGAAAAAGATAATGCAAATGGGTGGGGAGGGGGCCATAAAGAAGCAGCACGATAAAGGCAAGCTTACGGCCAGAGAAAGGCTTGAGCTTTTACTTGACCCGGGAAGCTTCGTTGAGATTGGAATGTTTGTGAAGCACAGGGCTACAGAATTCGGAATGGACAAGAGGGATCTCCCAGCTGATGGAGTAATTACGGGATATGGAACGATTGATGGAAGATTGGTGTTTGTCTATGCTCAGGACTTCACGGTAATGGGTGGTTCCCTGGGAGAGATGCACGCGATGAAGATCAAGAGAATCATGGAGTTGGCTCTAGAGGCAGGAGCTCCGGTAATAGGCCTCAACGATTCTGGAGGAGCAAGGATACAAGAAGGAGTTGACTCCCTCAAGGGTTATGGTGAAATATTCAAGATGAACACAGTTTTAAGTGGAGTTGTTCCGCAGATTACGGCCATAATGGGGCCATGCGCGGGAGGAGCAGTTTACAGTCCGGCAATAGGCGACTTTATCCTAATGGTTGACAACCCGGCAACCTTCATGTTTATCACCGGCCCCCAGGTGGTCAAGGCCGTAACTGGAGTTGATGTTACCCCCGTCCAATTGGGAGGCGCAATGGTTCACGCTCAAAAGAGCGGACAAGCCCATCTAATAGGCAAAAACGATGAGGAAGTAATCGCGCTAATAAAGAGGTTATTGAGCTACCTCCCATCAAACAACATGGAGAAGCCACCCAGAGTCAAAACTAAAGATGATCCATTCAGAAGAACACCAGAACTCTATGACATAGTTCCCGACGATCCAAACAAAGGTTACGACGTTAGGCAGGTAATTTACTCAATCGTTGACAGGGACGAGAACGGCAATCCAGACTTTCTTGAACTACAACCCTACTTCGCACCCAACGCCGTGATAGGGTTTGGAAGGATAAATGGGCAGACAGTGGGAATAGTGGCGAACAATCCAATACACTTGGCTGGAGTCCTTGATATTGACTCAAGTGACAAGATCGCGAGGTTTGTGAGGTTCTGTGATGCATTCAACATCCCAATAGTAACATTCGTGGACGTCCCAGGGTACCTCCCAGGGGTTGATCAGGAGAGCAGGGGAATAATCAGGCATGGTGCAAAAGTTCTCTACGCCTACGCCGAAGCAACGGTTCCAATGGTCACTATAATCTTAAGAAAGGCCTATGGTGGAGCGTACCTCGCGATGGGATCGAAGCATTTGGGAGCTGACTTCGTCTTCGCGTGGCCGACGGCAGAGATTGCAGTCATGGGTCCAGAAGGAGCAGCAAACATCATCTTCAGAAAGGAAATTGCGAAAGCAGAGAACCCCGAAGAGTTCAGGAGACAGAAGATTCAAGAATACAGGGAGAAGTTCGCTAACCCGTACGTTGCTGCATCGAGAGGGTACATTGATGATGTTATTGATCCTGCAGAGACTAGGGCTAAGATAGTTATGGCCCTCGAGGCTCTAGAGAATAAGAGGGTCAAGTTGCCTCCAAAGAAGCACGGCAACATTCCGCTCTGAGGTGAGATTAATGGCGGGATTCCTTGAGGGACTGTACATTACTGTCCTGGGTGTTACAGTGGTCTTTTCAGTACTCTCAATTCTTGCCATTGTAATGTACGGAATAGGATGGGCTGAGAGGAGGCTTGTTGAAAAGGAGAAGCCTAAGAGGGAAGAAAAACCTGCTGGGAGGAGAGAGGAGGTTAAGACGGAGGAGAAACTAGATGAGAAGAAGGTTGCAATAATAACTGCGGCAATAATGGCTTATTTGAGCCAAAAGAGACCAAAAGAAGTGCTAATTAAGAGGAAACCCTCTCAGAATTGGTGGTTATCTGGGTTGACTACTTATGTTGAGGAAGTTGAGAACTTCAACTACGAACTCGGGAAGTGGTGAGAATGAAGGTTAGGGTTGTCATTAATGGAGAAGAGTATGAGGTTGAAGTTGAGGAAGTAATGCCCGGAAAGTTCAGGGTCACACTGAGCGGAGAAACTTATGAAGTTGAGGCCAAGGACTTAGGGATATCAGTTCCTGTCACAACTCCCACGCCAACTCCGACTCCAGTATCAACTCCGGCCCCCACACCTACGCCAGTACCAACTCCCACTCCAGTTGCTCCGCAAACGCCAGCACCACAGGTCTCCGAGAACGTCGTCACCGCTCCAATGCCTGGGAAAGTGCTGAAGATTCTGGTTCATGAGGGGCAACAAGTGAGGATTGGGCAGGGTCTTCTAGTATTAGAGGCCATGAAGATGGAGAATGAGATTCCAGCACCGAAAGATGGGGTTGTTAAGAAGATTCTTGTAAAGGAAGGGGATGCTGTGGATACTGGAACTCCATTAATTGAGCTTGGGTGATGCTGATGGGACTCGAGCAGGCTTTGGTTGATTTCTTCACTCATATGGGCATCCTTAATTTAACCGTTGGGAATATAGTGATGATACTTGTTGGCTTGACCCTTGTGTACCTCGCGATTAGATATAAGATGGAGCCCCTCCTCTTGTTGCCTATTGGGATAAGTGCAGTGTTAGTTAACCTTCCCTTATCTCACGTGGCAAATTGGCCCTTGGCTCCTCAACTCCCTCCAGACGTCCAAGGAAACATCTTTGCAACATTGAGTTATTTAAATGAGCAATATGGTCCTCCGGGAATCTTTGATCTGATATACTACCTCCTGATAAAAACTGAGGTAGTGCCACTCTTGATATTCTTCGGATTGGGTGCAATGACGGACTTCGGCCCAATGATTGCTGATCCAAAGACGGCTTTACTTGGGGCTGCGGCCCAGATTGGAGTGTTCGTTGCAATGCTTACCGCGATACTCTTGGGCTTTGATCTCAAAGAGGCAGCATCAATTGGTATCATTGGAGGCGCCGATGGGCCAACTACGATCTATCTAACGACTAAACTCGCTCCACATATACTCTCGGCGACTGCCGTTGCTGCCTACAGTTACATGAGCCTTGTTCCTCTGATTCAGCCTCCAGTCATTAAGGCCCTAACGACTCCTGAGGAGAGGAGGATTAGGATGGAGCAACTACGGCCGGTGTCGAAGAGGGAGAAGATACTCTTCCCAATTGCAAGCATGATTGTCATCGGTTTGCTTGTTCCTTCAGCTGCTCCCCTCATTGGAATGCTGATGATAGGGAACTTATTCAGGGAAAGCGGTGTTGTTCAGAGGCTTAGCAAGGCTGCTCAGGAGGAGCTCATGAACATTGTGACTATATTCCTGGGGCTTGGTGTAGGATCAACGATGAGGGCGGAGAGCTTTCTTACTCCTAAGACTTTAATGATCTTGGCCCTTGGAGTTGTGGCCTTTGCTTCGGCAACCGCTGGCGGTGTGCTATTTGGAAAGTTGATGATGAAGCTCTCGGGGGGGAGGATAAACCCAATGATTGGTGCCGCTGGAGTTTCGGCAGTTCCGATGTCAGCAAGGGTAGTTCAGAAGCTTGCTGCAGAAGAAGACCCAGGGAACTTTATATTAATGCACGCCATGGGACCAAACGTTGCTGGAGTTATTGGAACTGCAGTTGTTGCTGGAGTGTTCCTCTCTGCCCTTGGCTGACTCCTTTCCTTTTCTTAGAGATAAACCGTTATAAGCACAAAGCCTACCCTTCTAGGGATTAACATGTCAAGGCTTAGTGAAGAAGAGAGGAAGAGATTGCCCCAGGATGCCCTTGATTTCCACAGAAATAACTTCCCTGGGAACGGTAAAATTGAGGTAATTCCAAAGGTTCCGCTCAAGAACTTCTATCATCTAAGCTTAGCGTATACACCGGGGGTTGCGGAGCCTTGTAAAGTTATAAGAGATGGGGAGGATCCCGATGAATACACTATAGTCCCAAATACAGTTGCCGTGGTTACTGACGGTTCGGCAATCCTCGGTCTTGGCGATATAGGAGTTCTAGCAGGAATGCCGGTTATGGAAGGAAAATGTGTTCTCTTCAAGGCCCTAGCTGGGATTGATGCATTCCCGATCCTAATAGACACTAAAGATGTTGACAAAATAGTTGAAACGGTAAAGTTGATCTCCAAGGGGTTTGGAGGCATAAACCTTGAGGATATCTCAGCCCCAAGATGCTTTGAGATAGAGGAGAGGTTAAAGAAAGAACTTGATATCCCTGTTTTCCACGATGATCAACACGGTACTGCCGTGGTAACCCTTGCCGGTTTAATTAACGCATTAAAGGTCGTTGGCAAAAAATTCAATGAAATAAAGGTGGCAATTAGCGGTGCAGGAGCTGCAGGAATTGCGATAGCCAAGATACTTCACCACGTAGGTGTCAGGGAGATAGTAGCAGTTGACAGGAAGGGAATAATCCACGAGGAAAGAGAAGATCTAAATCCGTACAAGAGGGAAATAGCAAAGTATAACATCCATGGGATCGAAGGGGGCTTAGCTGAGGCAATGGAAGGAGCGGATGTATTTATTGGCGTGAGCGTTGGGGGGATAGTTACTCCAGATATGGTTAGGAGAATGGCAGATGACGCGATAGTATTTGCCATGGCAAACCCAATTCCGGAGATAATGCCCGATGAAGCTAAAAAGGCCGGAGCGGGGATAGTAGCAACGGGAAGGAGTGACTTTCCAAACCAGATAAACAACGTCCTAGGATTCCCAGGAATTTTCAGAGGAGCGTTAGATGTTAAGGCTATGGATATAACTCTAAACATGAACATTGCTGCTGCGAACGCAATAGCCTCGGTAATTCCTGAAGATGAGTTGGATGAGGAAAACATAATCCCCTCCCCCCTGCACCCCAATGTTTATCCAAAGGAAGCTAGGGCAGTTGCTGAGCAAGCAATCAAAGATGGCATTGCGAGGAGGAAAGTTAAAGGAGAGTGGGTTGAGGAGCACACAAGAAAGCTGAGGGAGTTCTACCAGAGGTTCATAGCCCCAATAAACGATGTTAGAAAAAGCTTTGAACCTTAATTTTACTTTTATCGAACAAAAATCTTATATAGTATGGAAGTAAAAACAGTTATGGTGTCAATATGGACTTTGATTTGTTCATGGAAAAATATGGGTACAAGTTGTTGGGTTTAGGAATAGTTATTTTAATTGCGGTCGTCCTAGGATTTCCCCTCTATGCTCTTTGGCGCTTTATAAAGGAATACCCAGAGACCATGCTGACGATTCTGATAATAATTATTATAACCTCCGTGTTCCTCCGGGGGTATTTCAAAGCGTATGGAGAGGCAATGGGAAAGTACTTCTACGATGATAAATTTGGGAAGAGGCCCTAGGGGATAACCTGGGTTCCCGTCTTGCCTTCCAATGCTTCTACAGCTTTCTCAAGGTGAGCTATTATTGCCCTCTTCCCACCCCATCTCACGAACCTTATCGCGGCGAGAACCTTGGGCCCCATACTTCCAGCCTTGAAGTGCCCCTCGTTATAGTACTTCTCCAGCTCCTCCACCTTTACTTCCCTAAGCCATGTCTCCTTCTCAGTTCCATAATACAGAGCTGCTCCGTTGACATCTGTTAAAATCATTAGTATATCTGCATTTACTTCTTCTGCAAGTCTTTCTCCGGCGAGATCCTTGTCTATTACAGCTTCGACTCCTCTTATCTCTCCATCCTCCTGGATTACCGGGACTCCACCGCCACCGCTTGCTATAACTATAACTCCAGCCTCAACTAATCTCTTTATTACCTCTGCTTCAACATGAGATTTGGGATCTGGACTTGGGACAACTCTCCTCCAGCCTCTTCCCGCGTCCTCTCTAACTACCCATCCTTTTTCTTTGGCAAGTCTTTTCGCAGTCTCTTCATCGTAAAATGGACCAACGGGCTTGGTTGGGTTCTCAAAAGCAGGATCATCCTTATCTACTATAGTCTGTGTGATTATTGTAACTACATCTTTCTTTATCCCCCTCTTTTCAAGTTCGTTCTTTAGAGCCTGTTGGATCATATATCCAATCCACCCTTGAGTCATTGCTCCAGCAACATCCATTGGCTGAGCGGGAATACCGTGCACGGCCTGTCCTGCATCCATGTGCAACAATAGGGTTCCTACCTGAGGACCATTACCGTGGGTAATCACTACCTCGTAACCTCTCGCTATTATTTCAGCTATCTGCTTGGCAGTATTCTTTACGTTCTCCATCATCTCCTCATAAGCCCCCTTTTGTCCTCTCTGCTGAAGGGCGTTACCGCCAAGAGCTATAACGACTCTTTTAGGCATGAAACACCACCAAAATTAGTTGGAAAAGCTTGAATAAAAGCCTTTGTTAGCCATAAAATATCAAATACCGAAAATTATGCAAAATTCCCTAGAGCTTGAGAGTACAATATTAAAGTTTTATATTGAACAATATCAAACTAAAATTCAATGAACTAGGTAGTTCATTCAGAGAGTTTCGAAAATTTTGCGGGTTTTTAGTGAATAAAAAAGCATGTCACTAGAACTTTCCATACCCTTCCATGGGAATTGGGCATAGAATTATTTTTCTCGCCCACCAACACTCTCCACAGCTTGGTACATTACCCCAGCAGTCCATTTTTGATCCTCTTGCATAATCACGCGCCTCAACAACTGGGCAGTCAGTACACGAAGGGTACAGAGAATTCTTGACGATGAATCTAAACCATTCCGAGACATACTTGAGGGTAAACTTTTGAGAGCACCTCGCTACTCTCAACAGACTTCATCATAGATTATCATCAAGATATCAAGGAGTATAAAAGAGATGCTAGCAATTAAAATTACAATTTGGATAAATTAACTTTGTTTTGCAATATAACTTATTAGTTCTTATCTATACAAGAGAAAATTTTATAAACTAAAATATGTATAGTAATTTGGCAAACACTTAGAGGGTGAGAAATATGAAACAAAAATGCTGGATTATTTTTGGAGTCATCTTTATAATACTAGGATCTATTATTCCAGTAGAAGCTACTACTACCATAGTAGGAACAGAGGTATATAGCAAGATTCATAAATCTTGGTCAGGGGTTGACAAGTGTACTCTAGTTAGAACAGTTCGTCCAACTGCAGGTGGCGATACTCCTTCCGTGACCGTGACAATTCCCTGGGATAATTTAGCTGTAGTAAGTTTAATAGTTACCCGACTATACAGTGGAGTTAAAACTAATACAGGAGATAAACTTAAATTTACAGAGGCTATGGGTTCTGTGTTTTTTGGAAAGGGAAGTTACCACTCGTTCTCAGGCCCTACTTGGAGCGGATATGAAGAATATTGAATAGTCCCCACAGAGATGTACGGGTACGGAGGAAAAACAGGAACCACTATCACAAAGACATATACTCTAACCGTATATGCCAAATCTGAAACTGAAGCTGAAACAGAAGTAAAAGCAGGTTTTGACCTTTTGGGGATTGGCGCTGAAGTTTCAGTAAGAGTAGTTGGAACTGCTGGTGTCGAAGGGAGATACACAGTAGAGGTGAAGATTACACAATATAAGCATTACTATACTACTATATTCCAAGGGACGATGCATAGACATTATCACGTGGAAGGGTCAGGTATCCTACCAATGAGTACAGGAAGTCAAAAGGTAAAAAGTGTAGATAACGATAACAAAAATTCACGTGACCTTTATGAATATAAAGACTTCGACTTTACAAGGCGCCACACATTCTATAGTTATGAGGACGTAGACCTAACGTCATTGGGGTCTCGTGGAACTTTAACTTCATAGGAGGGATAGACAGTGAGGATAACTTATAGGAACCTTTTCTTTGCTTTTATTTTTCTAAATGTTGTAGGGATGATTTCCCTTCCTGTCCCTCTTGTACTCTCTGAAGAAACTTCTGGAAATCAGGGGACTATAATAGATGCGTCGGAAATATCTGAGGAATGGAATATAAAGTTTATCTCAATACTTCCGCTTGATGAAAACTTTACAGTTTTACCACTTCACTTGAATTCTTGTACGCTCTATCCTTATCTTCGAAATCGTTTAATTGGTTGCTATATAAACTCCACTGAAGCTCTCATGATTTATACAAATGTGTATATAGGATGTCCTAATGTTTCAGGAATGAAAGTAGAAGTTCTTCCAGCCAATATTACCTACAGAGACGGCTTCTTTAAGGTTGTCATGGTTCCTGTTAATATATATACAGATTTCCCATTTCCATATGGGGTAGAGCTGAGATCAGAAAACGTTACAATATCCTATGTGTATCACAACTCGACTCACTTTTTCATTATAATTGAAATCCTTAATATTACTGTTTCCCCAGAAATTAGAGACACTTTTGGAATTTCCAACCCTGAATATTTTGGTTGGCCAAGAGAAATAATAATAAAATTCCTTGTAAATCGTAAGACTGGGGATGCGTACCTTATAGACGGAGACAATATGGTGTACGTAGGGACAACACCTTTTTACCTCCCAGAATTTAATCCTAAACAGTACCTTCTAACTGTTCGAGAAAATACTTATCGCTTCATCAATACTATAAAGGAAAACCCGTGGATTATTAAAGAGATAATTGAAAAGGCAAGCCTTGCTAATTCTTCCTGGGAGGCTCATCGGATAATAAGCGAGGCAACAATTAATTTTACTGAAAAAATAATGCTTATAGCAAACCATCAGTACCTTGGACTTCCCCTGAAATTTGATGGTAGTCATATTACTGCTCCTATTGATGACATAAATCTGTGGAGAGTTGCCCCCAAGGTCAAAGCCAATATTAGCGCGATATTGTCCCCCCAAATCAAAAATCTAACAAAAGATGCAGTCTTAAATTACCTCAAAAGTGGCGACGAGAAGGGTATACTCGAGATCGTAAATAAGACTCTCTATGTTAAGGAGGTTTATTATCCGTTCCTGTTTACAAACATCTTTGTTCATGTCAGTGTTCCAATTAATACTTCGGACTTTCTTCCACTACCTTTGCCGAAAAAATACGGGGAAAAACTTGGAGCAAAATATATCTTTGTTAATCTTCTTAGGAACGCTGAAAAATATCCCTACGTGTATTATGATCCACGACTCTTTACTCCTGAGAATCTTTCAGAGGGATTAAAAAATCTTGAAGCATTCCTGCCTCTTCTCTATTCGGAAATTGCTGGACAAATCTCTGGTATGCTTCATTCCAGCATGCTCAAAGGTGAAATAGATTATGAGAAGCTCGATACTCTGTATATGACTGTTTCAGATATGATAGATGATTATTTGGAAGAGGTGTATAAAGAAGAAACGACCTCACATAAGGAAGAAACCTCCAAAAAAGAGGATAGCAAGAAAGAATCCCCTAAAAAAGAGGATAGCCCTAGTTCTAAATCAGAAATAAGTAATTCAAATTTCAAAGGTTTGCTCCCTGCCTGTGGACCAGGAGTGATGTTATTATTTATATTACTTCCACTAGTGAGGAGGTGGCATAGAGAATGAAGTTGCTCTTTAGAACTTCTTTCTCTGATTATCTTCTTTTGGAAATTTTTGGCATTGTTATTGCAACATTCATAGCTAGCTTGACGACGGCCTATGTTGTTGGCACATCAATTTATAAAGCTTCAATAGTGGGAGGTGAAGTTATACCAATTCTCGGTGTACAGGGCCATCTAAGTGTCCAAAATTCTGAGAAATCACCTGAATATTATGCTAACAAATATTTTGAAATAAAAGAGAGGATAGCAAGCCTTTTTGGGAAGTTCGTTTGGTCTAATATAAATTTACTGTCAACCACGTACACAATAGGGGCGTTTGTATTCCTGTTTCCATTTGTCTATAGGATGAGAATATCCCTTGTCCCTCTACTCTTTAGGGAACCAACTAGTCTTGTTCATCTGGTTTTAGAGGGTCTCATTCTGTCTTTTCTCTTTTTATTACCGCTTTACATCTCGATCCTAGCCCCTATTATCATTGTCTCAAAGTTCTGGCTCTCTGGGGTGAGGTTCTCCTCTATTTTGTTGCTTTCTTCTATACTTATCAGCCTTCTAATACTTCTTACTGTCACAGTGTACTCTACTTATATTGTTTGGGGGAGGGGTGACTTAACAGTATTCTTCACCCTTTTGTTGGCTTTTGGATTTTCTAGCAATCTTGACTTTAATTGGAAAAGCGTGTTAATTTATTTAGGAGCTTCTATGGGAATTGTACTGGCCCTGATCATGATAGCACATAGGAGGGTAATGAAAATATGAACTGGAAAAGAACTTTTGCGATAGTATTCTCATTTTCCCTAGTTGTATCTATACTGTCATCTTTCTTTGGTGTATTCTATTGGAGTGCCTTAGGATCGTCCTATTACGGTAAGATACCGCTCCAGTCAGCTGATAAATTGCTTAAGTTTGCAAAGGTCGTGAACAAGAGTGTGGTTTATAGTTTTGACATCTTTTGGGCCATGGAGCCAGGAAAAACAAGAGTACAAGCGTATGTTGAGGGAATAAAATGCAAAAACTCAAATTATACCCTCGAGGTTATTGTAATGGATGGAAGAATCTTTAAAAATTCTGGAAAATTCTCCTTCCTTATTAAAAGAAAAGATACTTTTTTGTATCTTCATGTGAAAGTCACAATACCAAACACATGTGTCGTTAATCAAAGTTTGAGGGGCCCTGGGGTGATAATATATGCCAAGAACGAATGACCCTGTAATTATCGTGAAGAACCTCACTGTGAAGTTTCGCTATATTGTTGCACTTGAAGATGTAACCCTCTGCATTCAAGGAGGCAAAGTTTTACTTCTTGGATCAAATGGCTCTGGAAAGACTACCCTCTTGCGTGTTTTATCAGGTCTTCTTAGACCTACCAAAGGAGTTGTTAAAGTTCTTGGCTATGACCCTTTTACTGAAAGCAAGGAGCTTTACTCTAAGATGCTTTACATTAGGGATAGTGAGGATTACCCTTACATGTTAACTGTTTCAACAGTTGTGGAGATGCTTTCGGAAATTTACGGAGATTCTAAGGTAGAAAAAGCTGTAAAACTACTTAGACTTGAAGGTCACCTTTTCAAGAGAATAGGAGAGCTGTCAAAAGGGTTAAGAAGGAGAGTTGCCATGATAGAACCGATATCTAGTGATAGGGAGTTAATTCTTATGGATGAACCCTTTAGTGGTTTAGATGCCGAAAGTAGAAGGATTATAACTCAAGCACTCTCAGAACTTCCAGAAAAGGTCACACTAGTAGTCGCTAGCCATGTTCCCTTGAATATAGGAGTTGACCAAGTAATTGTCTTAGAAGGTGGTAAACTAAGTTATAACGGCCCATACAAAACCGAAGTCGTCCAGAAATACGTGGGTATAGATGGTTTTGTTTGTGACTAAAAGGCTTTAAGAAGTCCTCTATGGGCAGTATTGTTGAATAGCACAAAACTCTAACCACTATCAGTGAGACTGTTCTCAAGGTGGAACTTATGTATAAAATTCTCGAATTTGAAGACGACGAAGATCTTGGTAAGTTGCTCAAGTAGAGTTTAGCACACCTAAAAGAGGTAGCTATGCTTACCTCTTAGGAAACTTCAACACCTTTAATGGAGGAAGCTTTCGAATGAAAGAAAAGGGAGATAGGTGGACTATAAAAGTTGAACTCCCCGAGGGAATTTGGTACTACCTCTTTTCTATCGACGGGAATTTAACACTTGATTTTGGGAACAATGAGAAGGCTGTATATGGGAGGCTCTCCTATAAATTTGAACAAATAACTAATGTCGCTAAAATATTCTCAGGAGAGGAGTTCCATCGTTTCCAAGATGTCGTCGAGAAGGGAGAGTAATTGGTAAAAAGGCAAGAGCGTTATAAAGGATCTTTTGCTTGGAACGGATGAGAAGGTTGTGAGGGAGTCAAAGCTCCCAGTGCTTTTAGTGCCATGGGAATGAATACCTCCTCTAAGGGACAAGCCCCAGGGATTCTAGCAACTCCCTTATTTTCTCCCTTACATCTTCTCCATCCATCTTGTACGGTGGTCTCAGTATTGGCTTTATAGAAAACCCTCTTATGCTCATGGCTATCTTTATTGCAGAGCCAAAGGACAATGCAATGTTGTAAATCCTTGAAAGCTTTGCGAGCTTTTTGGCGTACTCAACAGCTTCCTCAAACTTCTTCTCCCTGAAGGCTTTGTATAGGGCAAGATGTAGCTCTGGGGCGAAGTTTGCACAGGCCATTATCCCTCCATCTCCACCGAGGATAAGTGTGTTGAGAAAGTGTTGATCTAAACCAGTGAATACCTTAAAGTCTTTTCTTTCTCCTTTGACCTCCAAGATGACATCTCTAATGTGGTTTATGCTGTCTATCGTTTCTTTTATGCCCGCTATGTTTGAATACTCCATGGCGAGCTTTTTGATAAGTGGAACGCTCAGGGGATTTGCACAGCTCGGAATGTTATAGAGGATTATTGGAATATCAGTTTTTTCTGCAACTAGTGAATAGTGGTGGAAAAGTGCTTCATCGTTAAGGGGGCAGTAGTATGGTGGAGCTATCACCACATAGTCGGCTCCAATGTCTTGGGCATGTTTGGTTAGCTCAACAACCTCAAAAGTGTTTGTTGAAGCCGTTCCTACTAGATAAGCTGTAGAAGTTACAAGCTCTCTACCTTTCTCTGCGAGAAACTTCTTTTCTTCAAAGCTGAGGCTAGTGAATTCTCCAGTTGTCGCGTTAATAAAAATCCCATGAACCCCTGCCTTTTGGAGGAAATTTATGTGCTCTTCTAGCGCTTGTAGGTCTATAGAATAATCTTCGTTAAAGGGTGTCACCAAAGGTACGATAACTCCCTTCATGAAAATCACCAAAAATAAATTGGAGTTGGGATATTTATCGTTTGTTTAGGAAGTAGTCTAGGGTGTTCTTTTTCGGTTTTTCCACTATCTTAACTTCCCTGCCAAGGTGCTTAAATATTGCTTCAACTGTTTTTGCTCCAATTCCCTCTATCTTCAGTAACTCCCTGGGGGTGGCCCTGGCTATGCTTTCAAAATCTTTAAATCCTGCATTGTAGAGTGCCCTCGCCCTCTTTCTACCCACCATTGGGAGCTCCATCAGCGGAATCAATTCTTCCCTCACTCCGTGTTTGACTCTTACCCTTAGCTTTTCAAGATAGTCAAGAAGCTCTTGCGACGCTCCCAGGATTTTCGCTATCTCTTTCAGGGAATAGACAAGCCATTCGGCAGTTTCAACAAGCCTGTAAATATCGCCCGGCTCCACGGAGAATTTCTCGACTATATCAGCTTCCGAAACTTCATTTATCCAAGCGTGAAGGATAAGTGACGTTTTGAATGCTCTAAAGAACTTCCTCTCATAATAGGGATCATAAGCGAGATAGGGATCGTCAGCATAAACTCTGTCCTTTAAGGAATAATACTCCTCTTCGAGTTTTGATAACTCCCTCTTAGAATAAGAGACGGGGACCATGTCAGGAGTTAGGGCAATAACATGGAATATTCCTACGGGGTTCGGATCCTTCTCTATATACTTAAAGAAGTCTTTGAAGACCTTTGCCGTCATCGGATCTATGTAAAGCTTTGCTGTCCTTGTTCCCAATGGGAGTGGAATTATCTCGTCCTCAAGGGTTAACTCTACGAATTCGTTTTCCATGAGGAAGTACAGAATTTCCTTTATCTTTGCCTCTATTGAATACGTGTCCTTTCTCTGGTATGCATAGAAAGTCCTATCTATGAAGTTTAGGATCTCTCTCACGGTTCTATAATTAAAAGTTGCTATTAGGGCGAGAATCTGGCTCCGTAAGTTGCTCTCATTCGACAGCTGGGAAAATAACTTCTCAGGCTTCCCCCTTATGTAGTAGCTTATAACGTCCCCAGGATTCTCCGTGGTAGAAACTATTATGGCCTCACCCCTCTCATCATACTTCGGTCTCCCCGCCCTACCCATCATCTGCTGTACCTCAAGGACGGGAATCCTCTCCATTCCAAAGTCGGAATACCTCCAGGTGTCTCTAATTATCACCCTAAATGCTGGCGTGTTTATCCCCGCAGCCAGGGTTGGAGTTGCAACTACGACCTTTATTAGCCCGGCCCTAAAGTTGTTCTCCACGAGAACCCTCTCCTCCCTTCCTAAGCCAGCATGATGGAAGGCAACCCCACCTTGAAGGGCTTTAGCGAGCTTTTCATTAGTTGGATTTTCCTCCAAAGAATTCGCTAACTCTTTAAGCTTCCTAAGTTCTCCTCTCGTTAACATTGACCTTACTTTCTTAGAAAGTTCAAGAGCAGTCCTTTCAGCTTTTCTCCTCATGTTCACGAACACTAGGGCACCTTTACCTCTCTTTACCGCATCGTACACTAAATCCTCCCAGGAACTGAACCTGTCAACCTCTCCATCCTCCCAGACTACGAGACCCTGATGAAAGACTCCCCTCCTCAGTTGAACGGGCCTCCACTCGCTCATGACGAGTTTTGCATTGAGCCACTCGGCAAGCTCCTCGGGATTTCCTATCGTGGCGGAGAGGCCGATTATTTGAGCTTTTCCAAGCATATGAGTTAAGATTACCTCCAAAGTTGCCCCCCTATCTCTCGAGCCTAAGAGGTGGATCTCATCTACAACGAGAACTTTCACATCTTTAATCCAGCTCGAGCCGTGCCTTAAGAGAGAATCAAACTTCTCTGCTGTAGCAACTATTATATCATATTTCCCAAGCCACTCGTCCTTTGAGTCGTAATCTCCAGTGGCCATCGCTACCCTCAGTCCAATCTCCTCCCAATCCTTGAACTCCTGAAACTTTTCCTCAGCTAGGGCCTTGAGGGGGACTATGTAGACTGCTTTGCCTCCCTCCCTAAGGAGGGTGTTAACCATGGCTATCTCAGCTATGAGCGTTTTACCGCTCGCCGTCGGGATAGCAACGAGTAAGTTCTCTCCCTCGAGAACTCCACTCTTTAATGCCTCTTCCTGGGGTGGATAAAGCTCCTCTATTCCCCTTTTCCTGAGGATGAGCTTCACCTTCTCGCTGACCTTGAGCTCTTCGACCCTCATTTCAACCAAATCATGTTAGGGAGAGAGTTTATAAATTCACAACAATGCAAGCTTCAACACTGGATCCTCTATCCAGTACCTCTTTCCACTCGACTTTACGAAGCCTGCCTTCTCTAAATTCTTTAAGTACTTGTAGACATGCTGTATCCTCTTAGGCTTCTCCTCGAGCAATTTGTAAATCTCCGAGCCCCTAAGTGGAACTTCAGATCTAGCGAGGATTTTAAGGATAGAGGTGTAGATAGGGCTGTTGTACAGGGCTAAGAAGGCCCCAATATCTCTCCTCCACTCTTCCTTAGCGTACTCGAGTGTTTTCATTAGAGCCAAATCAAGGGTATCCTGACTAGGATATCCCATGTTTAATGCTGTTAGGCCAAAGTAAGCCAAAAACCCAGGAATGCCTCCCAGGGATTCAACTATCCGTGGAAACCTCGGATCATCTCTACCAAAGCCACTCTTAAGGTACTCCACACCCTCCTCGGTGCTCCATCTTCCAAGTGTTATTGTCCTCGCTCCCCTCATGAAATTAGGTCTGTCTGGGCTTGGATTTAGGTAGTTAACTAGTAGCCCTGGCATTGACCCCGTAAAGATTAAGGAGATGTTCGTGTACGTGTCAATAATTTCCTGAATAAGGCCTCTAAAGTCGAGATTCTTCAGTCTTGCCAAGACCTGAGCTTCATCGAAAACTATAACACCTCTCTTCGTGTTCTCGGAGAAAACTCTCACAAGAGTCGAGAAATCGCTAACGAATTCATTTATGCTAGTTTTTCTGACTTCAACTTCTACCCCCTTTAGGGAAAATTTATAGGCTTTGCTAGTTGTTATGAACTTCAGTGAGGTCTTTTGAGGAGTTATATCAGCTATTGAGATGGCTTTGGCCCCTAGGAATCTTGAGAAGTTGAAGTAAATGTAGTGTCCCTTACTTTTGAACAGCTCGAGCATTGTCAAAACGACACTCGTCTTCCCAATCCTTCTCGGCCCAAGGAGTACCGATGTTTCGCCCTCCATGGAATTTTCTAAGAGTTCCTCAACGGCCTCTCTATGAGCTCTCCCCCAAAGGCACTCAAGCTTCGTGATTGGCCTTTGAGTGAAGATGTTTTTACATACCATATAAATTACACCCCATGTAAATTACATAGTGTGTAATTTAAGTCTATCCGAGGCCATCAGAGTTGGTATCACTTCACCTAACTTAAAGGGAAGGAAAAGTTCCTGGTTTAACCTTTTATAAGGAACTTCCAGATTGGTATGAACTTCAACTTAACATTTTCCACCACCATTTCATCTTCAAGATCCCACGTGATGATAATTCCCTCCCTTAGCCCAAACTCTTTTGAGAGGGCAATTAGATTGTTAATTTCCCTCTTGGGTATCTCATCTACGTCGGAGGCATAAGTTACCTGAATTGCCTCTTTCTCTCTCCCGCTAACAATTAGGAAGTCAACTTCCCGACCTCTCGTGTCTTTATAGTAGTAGATCTCGATGTCCTTTTCCCTGTAGTGCTTCCTCCTCATCAGCTCTAAGAAGACTAAATTCTCCATTATCCTTCCAATATTTTCGGAGATCCTAGGGACTATAGCATTTATTAACCCAACGTCAACTGTATACACTTTCCTCTCTCCCGTTAGCTGATCTTTAAGTTTAAAGGAGAATTTTGGAACCTCAAATATCAAATATGCACTCGTTAGATACTCAATGTAGTTTTTTACAGTCTGCAGGTTACCAATTTTGAATAAGTTCTTCAGTTTGTTGTACGTTATCCTAGCCGAAAAATTTGAAAGCACGTAAAACGCTAACTCCTTAAGCTCCCTGAAATTCCTCACGTTGTACCTAACTGCGACATCCCTAGTTATTATGTCATCATACAGGTTGATAAGAAACTCTCTGCCAAGTTTCAACGCCTCTGGAAATCCTCCAATCTTAATGTACTCGTTCAGAAGTTTTTTCACACTCGCGATGTCCCTAGTGCTATACACGTTTAAAGAGACCCCCTTGTACGTTAAAAACTCCCTGAAAGAGAATGGAAAGAGGGTGAATTTGAGGTACCTCCCGGTTAGGTAAGTAGAAAACTCATGGGAAAGTAGCCTTGCATTGCTTCCAGTGACTATTACTTTGTACTTCTCCATGAGAAAGGACACCATCTTTTCCCATCTCTTGACTTCCTGAACTTCGTCAAACACTATTGTATCAAAATAACCAAACACCTCATATCCAGCCTGGATAAGCTTCATGTAATCTTTAATATCAAAACCCAAGAGGTTTGGATCTTCAAAGTTCACGTACAGGGGATTTTGAGATGAAATAAACGCAAGTGTGGACTTTCCCGCCCTCCTGACACCCGTAATTATATAAGCATGGGGAAATTTTGGGACAATTTTAAGTTCCCTTTCAATGATCTTACCCTGTTTTAGCTTTTCCTTCATTATTTCCCTCTGATCCACCAATATCCTTTTCAAGGCTTCAACGTTCATGGCCATAGTCTAACCTTGGAGCGGGAGATATATAAAGTTTGTCACTATAGTGAATAATAACAGCGTGATGATTATCCACTATACTTAACAATTGTAGCACAGCAGAGCGGCCCTCTTAAGTAGAATAACCCTTTTACCCCCACTCCTATCGAGCCTGTAAACCGAGATCTTGTTTAAGTGGTGAATCCTCCTCCTCTCTAGGGCCACCATGCCGGTTTCCCTAAGAACCTTGACGAAGTCCTCCCACCTTATGTTAAGCCACTGCTTTAACTCGTCATAAAGCTCTTTCTCGACGACAAGGTACAATTTCCCGTCTATTAGATAGCGGATCTTCCTCTTTGGGATCTCCTTCCTGAGCCTCCACCTTGCGTGTGTTGGAGCTTGAACGGCTAAGATTGCCTTTTCCATATTCTCTCCATATAGCATTCTAAGTAAAATTTCTGCTATGTGGTTTATCCTATCCGGGACTCCTACGATGTCTCCCCTTAAGACTATCTTCCTCCTAAGCACTTCAATGCCTTTAGACTCCAGCTCCTCTCCGATCTTGGCGGTAGTTCCCTTCTTGTCACCCTTCATATCCACTATGCCACCGATTATGAACGCCTTCTCTTTTAGATCATCCTGGGATAGAACTTCCTGGGCGTTTGGATCTAGAAGAACTACCCTCTCTATTTCCTTCAATTTGAGGAACTCCGCGGTGGATCCTTCAAAGGCCCCAATCTTGTTAAGTGGTAGCTTGCTCATCCTCTTGAACTCCTCGTTGACCCAAGTTATTGCCAACCTCCTCGGCCAGAACATCCTCCTCATAACGGCGTAGGTTTCCCTGAGCTGAAGGCTAACCTTTCCCTTTTCCTTTGGTATGTGCTTATCCCAGAACATGAGGTCAACAATTATCCAGGGATAGTCGGGCAACTTGTGCAGTAGGTCTTCCCTACTCACCACTACCTCAAACTTATCCACCATGCAGGGCCTAACGTAAGCGTAAAGAGAAGGCCCTTTCTTCCTCCCTTCTAAATCCCAGGATTCCTTAACGGGCTCACCAAGCTTAACTATCGCCCCATCCCCCTCCAGAAGAAGTAAGGCCAATTCTTGATAGATATCCTCACCACTCGGCCATTTTCGTGAGAGTGTTCCAATGCTCTCAACTCCTTTCTCCTTCAGGATTTCCCTGAGAATTTCTCCCGGCCTCTTCATCGTTGGCCGAATTGAGGGTTTGTTTTTAAATCTTATGAGCAAAAATGTGATATAAGACCACACTTCAAAAATGTCGGGAGATAAAGATGATCAAGAAATTAGAAATTAAGAACTTTAGAGGGATAAGCGAGGGGAAAATTGAGGGATTCGCACAACTCAACATATTTATCGGAAGGAATAATAGCGGAAAATCAACAATTCTGGAGGCACTTGCGATAAATCTAGATCACAATTTAATTCCCCAAATAGTCAAGCGTAGAGGATGGCATGGTTTTGACAGCATTTTCTCGCTTTTCAGATTTAAAAATGTAGAGGAGCCTATTGTAATATCGTCAGATATATCTCACGTGACGCTTGAACCTGCTATGCCTACAACGGATGAGATCCAGTTTCTCGTGGAGACGTATGGTTTTATGAGAGATATCATTGCATTGAAGGTAACCTTTAAAGCTGATAATTCATCCACAAAATATCGTCTTTATTTTGACATTTCAGGTAAATTTGAGAAAATCTACGAACAACAAGACAAGAAACCGCCTGGCGATGTAGCGTTCATAGATAACCAATCGATATACGGGAAAACGCCCACTAATGCATATAATATGGTATTTGAGAGAGGATACGAGGCTCACGAAAGATTGATAGAGGTTCTGAGGACAGTATACCCCGATGTTAAGGATATTAGGATATTTTCAGAGGGGGTTGGCCCCGAAATTGTTTACAAAAAAGGCAAGGTACCCTTTTTTGTCATGGGAGATGGGTTCAGATCAGCGTATATATATCTAGCTTACCTTATGAGCGTTAAATATGGGTACATCCTGTGTGAGGAGCCTGAAAACTACCAACATCCCTCTTCACGCAAACTTATAGTTGAGGGGATTTGTAAGGCCGCAAAAGACAATCAGATATTCATAAGCACGCATAGCCTTGAGCTGATAGATGATATATTGCTGAAGTGTGAGAATATCGATATTAAATTCTTCGTTCCCACGATAAAGGACGGCGTTTTGGAGTACATCTCATTTGATAGGGAGGAAGCAGAATTCAGAAGAAGGGAATTGGAGGCCGATTTGAGGGGATGAGGAATGAAAGTGTTGCTCTGTGAAGGAACGAGGGATATGGAATTTCTATCAAATTTACTAACCAAACTGGGATTTCAAAGAGCAAGGGTTAAATATAACTACTTATGGGAAAAACTGGGGCTAAATTACAAGAAATTCACTGTTTTAAGAAATGAAAACGAGGAAATTTTCATATTTTACCCATTAGGAGGTGGGTCAAAGTCGGTAATTGGAACTATAAAGGCTGAAAGTCAAATCATAAATTGGTGCGAGAGAGGAGTTTCAAAAATAGGGCTTGCTATTGATCTCGACGATAAAACCGTTCAAGGATTGTTAAGTTCAATTGAGCACGTTCTAAAGTCTAAATATGAAGTTGTTAAAGAAGGGAACTTTTCATTTAAGTGTAGATGTAAAGGTTGTGAGCTTGATGTCATTGTTATTCCTCTTGGAGATACAAGGATAGAAGAAAAGCTTGGATTTAATGTTCTACAACATGAAATAGAAGACTTAATTCTTGACTTAGCACTTAGCAACGAAAATTTTAAACACATAATAGGCCAAGCAATAGACTTCTACAAGGAAAAGAAAGGAAAAGAACCAACTCAAAAAGCAATAGTCAAAATTCTAGAATCTTTATGCAAGGATCCCGACTATGGAACATTTGAGCTAATATCCGAGATTTTCAGCTGGAGTTCTATCAATGAATTGCCAGACTACGTTGTTGAAAGTATAAGAGAATTCATTCAATAAGGGGTTCCAATGAGGGCGATAAATCTCAATGGGAAAACGGTTAGATACAGGGTTAAAGTTAAACCTGTTAGATACGTCACAATAAGAATTCTCGAAGACGGAACCCTACTTGTCACGACGCCGGATGAGAGGATAGTGGAGAAAGTTCTCATGGAAAAGAGAAAATGGATTCTCTCGAAGCTTGAGATCGTTGAAGAAGCCCTAGCTCAGGGTAAAAAGGGCTTCCCCTTGTTTGGGGAGTTCATAGAATTGGGTGGTGATCCTGGGGAACTGAGGGAGGAGATAAGGGAACATCTCAGAACAAAGGTTAAGGAAATAGTTGACGAGGTATCCCCAAGGATAGGTGCAAGGCCCAAAAGGATCTACATAATCCCGATGAGGAACAAGTGGGGGACGGCAACGTGGAGGAAGTCGATAACGATAAACCTCGCTTCAGCGGCCCTTCCCCATAACTTGCTTCACTACCTCGTGACGCACGAATTAGCTCATCTGATAGAAATGAGGCACAGCAAAAAGTTCTGGTCCATAGTCTCCAAATTCCACCCAGACTATAAGGAGAAGAGGAGGGAGCTGAAGAAATGGTGGTTTATAGTCCATGCGAACGAGCTCTGGAGGACTATTCTCCGATGGCCTGAAGTATGACTCTCCTTCTTCTCGGTCTAGTATCTAGCTCAACGAAGAATATCTGCTGCCAGGTTCCCCTCATTAGTTCCCCATCAATTATCGGAAAGACCAAGCTCGGGCCGAGCAGGGTGGCCCTTAGGTGGGAGTGGGCATTGTCGTCGAACCTGTTGTGGAGGTAATGCCTTTCCTTTGGTATGACCTCCCTAAGCCACCTCTTAAAGTCCTCTAAAAGGCCTTCTTCATGCTCTATGGCAATTATAGCTCCCGTGGCCCCAGGAACGAAAATTAAGACCTGTCCATTGGCTATTCCACTCTCTTCGACAAACTTCTCGACTTCGCGTGTTATATCCACCAGATCTATTTCGCCCTTCGTTGAAAAGTGGAGCTCCTTCTTAACAACTCTCATAAAACCACCCAAATAAAATTGAGGAAAGTGTATAAAGTTTATTCGGTCTTGTAGATCTCCTCGCAGAACGTTACAAAGTCTGTCCATGCGGAGTGAGCCAAGAACTTTGCTTTGAGGTTAGGCTTCCCATCTTTGAAAGCTTCTTCCTTATAGGAGTATCCAACGACCTTCCCAACGAACCACGTGTGATCTCCATAGTCTCTAGCATCGACAACCTTGCACTCCAAGTTAGCTAAGGCCTCCTTTATACTTGGCACTTTAACGTTCTTTGAGGGGACTAGAGTTACGGACATCTCCTTGAGCTTTGAGGGGCCCTTTTTGGTTCCCGCTATCCACACATCCTTGAGCATTTCGAGGCTTGGAACGCTTATCACGAACTCCCCATACCTCTTCACGAGCCCATGGGTAGTCCTTTCTGGAGCTATTGCCACTCCAACCATGAATGGCTCGTAAGACACTATGGTAACCCAATCCGCTGCCATGATGTTCGCTTTTTCTCCATAACCAGAAACCACTAAGTAAGTCCTCATCGGATAGAGAAGCCTGTATGGGTGCATCTGCTACCACCAAAAAATTGGTGAAGAAAAGTTCATAAGTTTTGCTCAATCTTCTTTAACTTTCCTACGACCTCAAGGGGATCCCTTCCGAAGATGTAAACGCAGGGCTCGACGCCATAACCGCCGGGATCAACTACTACATCCCAAGATTCTTCCCTAAAAGCTCCCGCTATCTCATCTTCAGTTTCCTCTTCGCTCCTGTTTTCCTTGGAGAGATAATAGATCTTAAGACCAGATCTTTCAAGGGCATTCTTTACGTCTTCTCCAAACCTCACGTTTAAGACGGCCCTAATTGAAGGGTTGTACCTAGATATCTTAATCAGCAACCTCGCTGTATGTCTGCTAGCGCCAAATTCTGGAGGCATGGCGTAGGGTTTTCCTTTAACTAGTGTAATTCTTCCTGGAATTGCTGCAACATCATTAACACTCTTGGGGTTTGGAATAGAATGAGCAAAGTTGCTTCTTATCTCTGGAATCAGCTCGGGGAACTTCTCGTCCTTTAAAAGAATGTCAAGAGCCTTAGCCAGCTCATCGAGAATTTCTTTCCTGCTCGTTCCTGGGAGAATTTCTCGACAGACAATACCCCTGACTCCAGAGTACTTTTCATAAAGTCTACAGAACTTTTCGTCAAGGAGAAGGTCAAAAAATTTTCGCTCTAAAACTTTAATTATATCCTCCTTCCCTGCATTCTTCTCCATCATCTCAGCTATCGTTAACGCTATTGTATCTATCTCATCTTCTATCGGCTCAAGCAACTCTGGGAGAGTGTATTTGGAGAGGTACTTGCTGACCATTGCCTGAGTCACTCCAAGCTCCTTAGCTATCTTTATCTGAGAATAACCCTTCGAGTACAGTATCTTAGCTACCTTTGCTCTTATTGAAGGTAAAACTACCTCTGCCCAAAACGAGCTTGGAGTCCTCATTTCCTCCTCCCTCTTATCAGTATTGCAAGGAGCAGGATTAGGCCCGGCCCACAAATTCTCCCTGAGGATGGCAATACTGGAGTTGAGGCTGGGATTGGGTACTCTTCGTAAGCTAAGCCTCCACACTTTATGAGAACGGCATTAGAGGCGTTCAAGTATGGTATCCACTTACCGTCGTAAAATCCTATCCTGGCATTGTACCCTGCATATCCCCACTTTGCGACGCTTGTTATTTCCTCTATATCACTATCACTTATTTTTATCACACCTGCACTCTTGAGCCACTTTAGTTCAGTTTTCATTGCTTCACTTGCGTTTATTGTCCGAGGATCTACCGAAGGCATGACCCTCCATTCCCATCTTTCTGTGAAGTTTATGGGAACATTGTCTCCTAAAACATCTCTGATTTCCCTAATTTTTTCCTTGGTTAGGTTTCCCCTCACTTCTATTATTATGTTGACTTTTGCCACTTTTGCCTTTATTATCTGATCAATAGTGATGTTGTGCTCCTTTAAGCACCTTAGGAACTCTTCGTTAGGCAACCAAGTGCAAAAACCGTTATAGCAACCACACTTGGTAAGATTGAGACATACATACCACTTCCTATAAACGCAGATAGAGTATGGGCTCTCATTCTTGGAGACGCATAACTCCTTGGAACATCCAGCAACTTTACAATCGGAGTCATCTTTACACTCAAATCCCTTAAGCTTGGTGAGTATTATCGTTATATTGTCTTTCACTAGGGAGTACTCCCCAACCTCCCAACCCAGATTCTTGGCCCTCTCCTTCGTCTCTTCTACGGGAATTATGCCTTGAAATTCCTCAGAGTACCTAACTCTTTTAACCCTCTTCGTTGGTATCTGAATCCGGATGTGTAGGTAGCTTCCGTTTTCCTTAATACCAACACCCCATTCCCCAGACCAGAGAATAACTATCAGCCTTGGATCATAGTGAGACTTGTAAATGATCTTTCCCTCATACTCTACAACATTCTTCGCGTTCAAGAGGGGAGAAAGGTCATAACTACCCTTGTTCAGCTCTACTTCAACTGCATAAAAATCCTGAGGGAAGATGCAGGCCTCAGCTAAGGGCACAAAGAGCAAGAGAAGGATTAGTGGGATGACTTTTCTCATGATATCCACCAGTGAGTTAATACAATTTTCCTTCAATAAACCTTTCCCTTATCCAGTACTCTAAGAATACATCGGAGATTTTGTACGTGTCATTTTTCGAAACTATTTCCTTTTCAATTAGCTTTTTAAGGGCGGATTGGACGCTCGAGGGGGACCTAAGATTGTATTTCCTTATCGTTTCCCCGGAGAACAGATCCTTCTCTCCAGCTGCTATCATTATTAAAACCTTCCTCTGATTTGGTGTTAGAGTCTCCCACAGCACTATAAAGGAATTTTCTAGGTCAGATACTAGATCCTCAAGAACTTCGTCAACATCGTCCTTTCTCACTCTGCCTTTCGTTTTTCCCAGGTACCACAGCTCAAAACACAGCCTCTGGGTGTAGTAGGGATGACATTTAGTTAAGGAAAGGATGTAATCAACTACGTCCTCCTTAATTTCTATTCCACCCATTTCAAATGCTTTCATTATGTAAGCCTTGAAATCTTCCTTTGGGATTTCCTTTAGAACCATGTGAGCCGCAAAGTTGTAGAAGGGGCTTTCTTTGGATCGGAATATCCACTCCATTAAGTGTCTTTTGCTTCCAACAAAGACGTAGCTTACCTTGTCGTGGAGCTGAAGCTTCGACCTCAGCACTTTTAGTAACCCTTCGAACTTGGATAACTCCTGGAACTCATCAAAAACAACGACGACTCTCTTTTTCCTATCTTCAGCGAGTTTTTGTGGCAAATCAATGGCATCTTTCCAACTTTCTGGACTTTTCTTGAATTTCACTTCAAAATCGATTCCATATTCTGTCTTTATCATTACACTGGCCTGTATATTAGCAAGAAGCCTCTTCACGGCTTCACTAAAGCTGCTATAGCTTTTTAGTACTTTTCTAGTTATCTCCTCAGCGAGCTCCTCCCTTGAAGTTATGGCATAGCAATCGATAAATATCGGAATAACGTCATTTCTCAATTCTTCAATAGCCTTTAGAATAAGAGATGTTTTTCCAAACCTTCTAGGAGAATACAATATGACGTTTCTTCCACTCAGAATATAGGCCTTTAGTCTCTCCACTTCTCGTTTTCTGTTTATGAACTTATCTCCCCTAACCGGCTCTCCAAACACGAAAGGATTTTCCATTACTCACCACCAAGTTACTTAATCCTAAGTTACTTAACTTTAAGTAATTTGCCATTGTGACAGAAACATGTTAAAGCAAACCTTATATAACCATGAGGATCCAGTGAGGAAGGGCTTTGATGGACTGGACAGGTAGGGATGTTATAAGCATTAGAGACTTTTCTAAGGAGGACATAGAATTCGTTCTTTCAACTGCTGAGAGGCTTGAAAAGGAGCTGAAGGAGAAGGGCCACTTAGAATATGCTAAGGGCAAAATTCTGGCAACGCTATTCTTTGAACCCTCAACTAGAACCAGGTTAAGCTTCGAATCCGCGATGCACAGGTTAGGAGGAAGTGTGATAGGATTCGCTGAGGCCTCAACGAGTAGCGTCAAGAAGGGTGAAAGCCTCAGGGACACGATAAAGACGGTGGAGCAGTACAGTGATGTGATAGTAATAAGGCATCCAAAAGAGGGTGCAGCAAGGCTAGCTGCCGAGGTTGCTGAGATACCGGTAATAAATGCAGGTGATGGAAGCAATCAACATCCAACCCAAACACTTCTCGATTTGTACACAATAAAGAAGGAGTTTGGCAAGATCGATGGGTTAAAGATAGGCCTCCTCGGCGACTTAAAGTACGGGAGAACGGTTCATAGCTTGGCCGAAGCTTTAGCCTTCTACGACGTTGAGCTCTACTTGATCTCCCCAGAAATGCTCAGGATGCCGAAGCATATAGTCGAGGAGCTGAAAGAGAAGGGTGTCAAGGTTTACGAGACCTTAGATCTTGAGGCCGTCATAGGGGAGCTAGACGTTCTCTACGTGACCAGAATCCAGAGGGAAAGGTTCCCAGATGAGCAGGAGTACCTAAAGGTCAAGGGGAGCTATCAGGTCAATTGTAAGGTGCTTGAAAAGGCCAAGGAAGATCTAAGGATTATGCACCCACTCCCCAGGGTTGACGAGATACACCCGGAGGTTGATAAAACGAAGCATGCAATATACTTCAGGCAGGTCTTCAATGGAGTTCCCGTTAGAATGGCCCTCCTGGGCCTTGTCCTGGGGGTGTTGTGAATGACCGAGCTTAAAGTTTCTGCTATTAAGGAGGGAACCGTTATAGACCACATACCCGCGGGCAAGGGGCTTAAGGTCATTGAGATACTGAAGCTGGGAAGGCTAAGCAACGGTGGGGCCGTTCTCTTGGCAATGAATGTCCCAAGCAAGAAGCTTGGGAGAAAGGATATAGTCAAAGTCGAAGGCAAGTTCCTGAGCGAGGAGGAGGTAAACAAGATAGCCCTCGTCGCTCCTACTGCCACTGTGAACATAATAAGGGACTACAAGGTCGTTGAAAAGTTCAAGGTCGAGATTCAGGATGTCATTGAAGGGATATTAAGGTGTGCAAATCCCAACTGCATAACTCACTACGAGTATGTAACGACAAAATTCTACGTAATAAGCAGGGAACCGCTGAAGGTCAGATGCCACTACTGTGAAAGAACAATGGAAGAAGAGGAAATCCTAGCAAACCTCTAGAACCTAAACGCTAAGGCAACTTCAAGGGCAGTTCCCAAGTGAAGGACGTCTTCGTCGACGTCAAACTTTGGATGATGGTGGGGGTAGACTATCCCTTTCTCCTCGTTTCTTATCCCAAGGGCTATAAAGGCCCCAGGAACCTTTTGTAAATAGAATGCGAAGTCCTCTCCGCCGAGTGTTTTCCTAACCTCTCCAACGTTTAGGCCAATATCCTTAGCAACTCTCCTCACGAATTCCGCCATCTCTTTATCGTTTATCGTGGGCGGGCCTAGGATGTCAGCTTTGACATCAGCCTTACACCTATGGGCCTTTGCCGTGTTTTCAATTATCTCCACTATCCTCGACTTCAAGAACTCGCCAAGTTCGTTCGTGAAGAATCTAAACGTTCCCTCCAACTCCACGAATTCTGGGATTACGTTGAATGCCGTACCCCCCTGAACCCTTCCAACGGTAACTACCGCACTCTCCAGGGGATCGACTTCCCTGGCAACGATCCTCTGCAGTGCTAAGATAGTGTCAGCTACTGCAGGTATCGGGTCTATGGTGTACTGTGGGGCCGCTCCATGCCCGCCCTTTCCGACTATCCTTGCAAGGAACCTGCCAACGCCGGCAAGGAACGGCCCTTCCCTTATCCCGACTATGCCAGAATCAAGCTCCGCCCAAACGTGAAGGCCGAAGATGGCGTTTACTCCCTCTAGTGCACCACCTTCGATCATCTTTAGTGCTCCATTCCCACCTTCCTCTGCTGGCTGGAAGATCAAGCGGACTCTGTTCTTCAGCTCATCGGAGTGCTCAGCTATTATTTTCGCTGCACCTAAAAGCATTGCAGTGTGAGCATCGTGACCGCAGGCGTGCATCTTTCCTGGGATCTTCGATTTGTAAGGGACATCATTTTCCTCTTGTATGGGGAGAGCATCCATATCTGCTCTAAGGGCAATTGTTTTCTCTCCTTCCCCAATGTCAGCTATTATTCCGGTTCCGACTCTCTTTATCCTGTAGCCCCACTCTCTTAAGTGCTCCTCCACGATTCTTGAAGTTCTCTCCTCCTCAAAGCCAAGCTCGGGGTGCATGTGGAAGTCCCTTCTCCACTCGATTATCTGTTCCTTTATTTTCTCGGCTTCCTTTAGTGGATCAAACATGGCGGCCACCAATAGGAATATATTAGAGTTTGAGTTATCACCTTTTCGATGAACATCGTAACAATAGGGCTAGATGGAGAGGGAAAGGTGGCGTTTCAATCTCACGCCCATACTGATCACTTTGCCCAGGGTAGAATCATCTACGCAACACTGCCAACGATACACCTAAGTCACTTGAGGAATTCCCGCTTTTATTCTCCCGTTGAGTTTGGGAAAAGGTTCTACATTGATGATTACAGGGCCAAGTTGTATCCCTCTGGCCATATTCTTGGTTCTGCCGGGATAAAGATCTGGCTCGATGAAGGAACCCTTTATTACACGGGAGATATAAAGCTTGAAAGGCTTAGGACTCCAGAGAGGACTAAAATTCCAAGGGCGGACTTTCTAATAATAGAGGCAACCTTTGGAGTTCCAAAGTTTAGGTTTCCAAAACCAAAGATTGTGGAGAAGGAGATAATCGCCATAGTAGAGGAAAAGCTCGATAAAGGAGAAACTCCCATGTTCATGGCCAACCCATTTGGAAAGGCCCAGGAATTAATTAGAATCCTAAATATTCATGGTTACGAAGTTAGGGTTGACAGAATTATAGGAAAGGTCTCGAGGGTTTACAGAAAGTTCGGTGCCAGGCTTAAAATTAGCGAAGATGGTGAAGTTGTAGTTTCCTCCAGACGAGGAATTCAAGTTTCAGGATTTTCACGGATAAAGCTCAGCAATCATGCCGATTTCTGGGAGTTAATCGAGATAGTGGAAAGGGTTAAACCAGAGAAGGTGTTCACCGTTTATGGGCATGCAGAGCAGTTCGCGAAGATACTCAGAGGGCTAGGCTATGAAGCGGAGGTTTATAAAGGACCAATGTTAAGGTTAAATGGGGGAAGTCTTTGAGCAGTGAGATAATCGTCAGGGTGAAGATACCTGAAAGCCTCGAGAAATACCTAAGTGAGAGGATTGTGGAGGATATAAAGCTCGAGATAATAAAGGAGATACAGGAAAGGTTGCAGAGGGCGGAGGAGCTATTAAGAATACTAGAAAAAAGCGAACTCAAGGAAGAAGATGCAAAAGAATTAGAGAGGGAGCTAAAAGAGGCCCTTGCCAGAAGGTACGGGGTTCTGTAAGATGGAGGTCGTTTTGGACTATAACGTTGTATTCTCAGCATTTCAGAAGAAGGGAACTTCATATCTCCTTCTTGTTGCCCTGATTCTTGATCCCACAATAAGGATATTAGTCCCAGAGTACTTTTGGGAGGAGTTTGAAAAGCATGAAGAGAAGCTCCTCAGACACACAAAGCTAAGTCAGGAAGAGTTCGAAAAAATGCTATCGATACTAAAGCTATACTCAACGTCCGTCCCAAAAGAGCTCTTTGAAAATGAATTAAAAAAAGCAGTAAAGCTGTGTAGAGACAAAGGAGACGTCCCTTATGTTGCACTCGCACTCCATAGGCGTGCAATTTTGATAACTGGAGATCTAAATCTAAAAGCGGATGTTGAAGGTATAATCCCCGCATATACACCCCGAGAGTTTCTAGAGCTCCTTGGGAGGTGAAAATATGGCTCTCTACTTCATTGGTCTGGGCTTGTACGATGAGAAGGACATAACGCTCAAGGGGCTTGAAATAGCTAGAAAGTGTGATTACGTTTTTGCAGAGTTCTACACCTCTCTAATGGCCGGCACAACTCTTGAAAGAGTTCAAGAGCTAATAGGCAAGAAGATAAAAGTCCTGAGTAGAGAAGACGTGGAGATGAACTTTGAAAGGATAGTCCTTCCCCTGGCTAAGGATTACGACGTTGCATTCTTGATCCCTGGAGATCCCATGGTTGCAACGACTCATTCGGAGCTCAGGATAAGGGCGAAGAGGATGGGAGTAAAAAGCTACGTCATCCACGCCCCAAGCATTTATTCAGCAATCGCAGTTACCGGCCTGCACATCTACAAGTTCGGAAAGAGTGCCACCGTTGCTTACCCTGAAGGCAACTGGTTCCCCACAAGCTATTATGATGTAATAAAGGAGAATAAGGAGAGGGGGTTGCATACCCTCCTATTCTTGGATATAAAGGCAGACCGAGGGAAATATATGACGGCAAATGAGGCTATGGAGTTGCTCCTGAAGATAGAGGACATGAAGAAGCAGAATGTATTCACCGAGGACACCCTCGTGGTTGTTCTGGCTAGAGCTGGTTCCCTCGAGCCAACGCTCAAGGCAGGTTTCGTTAAGGATATGATCCGGAGGGACTTTGGAAAACAGCCTCACGTCCTTATAGTCCCTGGGAAGCTACACATAGTTGAGGCAGAGTATCTGGTTGAAATTGCGGGTGCCCCAGAGGAAGTGTTAAAATTAGCAAGGTAATTTTGATATACACAAAGTTATTTTTGCCCTTTTTCCAAAATATATTCACCTTACAGGAAGATTTTCCGACGAAAGGGTTATTAAAATCATCGAAAACATCTTAGCGGTGATGAACATGGTGGTTAGCTTAGCTGGAAGAGATCTTCTCTGTCTGCAGGATTACACGCCTGAGGAGATATGGACAATTCTTGAGACGGCTAAGATGCTTAAGATATGGCAGAAGATAGGGAAGCCACACAGACTTCTTGAGGGTAAAACTCTTGCAATGATCTTCCAGAAGCCTTCAACGAGGACGAGGGTAAGCTTTGAAGTTGCAATGGCCCACCTCGGAGGCCATGCCCTGTACTTGAATGCCCAGGATCTTCAGTTGAGGAGGGGAGAGACCATAGCTGATACTGCAAGGGTCTTGAGCAGGTACGTTGATGCAATAATGGCGAGAGTCTACGATCACAAGGATGTTGAGGATTTGGCAAAGTATGCTTCAGTTCCAGTAATAAACGGCCTCAGCGACTTCTCACATCCATGCCAGGCCCTAGCTGATTATATGACGATCTGGGAGAAGAAGGGAACGATAAAGGGAGTTAAGGTTGTGTACGTTGGCGATGGTAACAATGTTGCCCACTCATTGATGATAGCTGGAACCAAGCTTGGAGCAGACGTTGTGGTAGCAACCCCAGAGGGCTATGAGCCCGACGAGAAGGTAATCAAGTGGGCCGAGCAGAATGCAGCGGAGAGCGGTGGAAGCTTCGAGCTACTCCATGATCCAGTTAAAGCTGTCAAGGATGCGGACGTCATATACACCGATGTTTGGGCCTCAATGGGCCAAGAGGCTGAAGCTGAGCAGAGAAGGAAGATATTCAGGCCATTCCAGGTTAACAAGGATTTAGTTAAGCATGCAAAGCCCGACTACATGTTTATGCACTGCCTGCCAGCGCACAGGGGAGAGGAAGTTACCGATGACGTCATTGATTCACCGAACAGCGTCGTCTGGGATCAGGCAGAGAACAGGCTCCACGCGCAGAAGGCTGTCCTTGCCCTAGTAATGGGTGGAATTAAGTTCTGATGTTACTTTTCCCTCTTTTTAACCCATTAGACTGTGGTCTTTCTTTTCTTCACCCTTCACGGTGATAAAATATATAAAGTCATAAAACTCAATGTATCACTTGAGGTGAACATTTGATGGGTAGTCTGCATCCTAAGTTTGCAATATTAATTGTTTCTGCCATATTAGTGCTCTCAGCATTTCCAGTCAGCGCAATGTACGGCACTAAGATCATAGATGGACAACTTTTTGACTGGACCAGTTCTGATGTAGTTGCAATCGGCCTTGATAGCGGTAAAGATGGGGCAAACCTTGATAAACTATACGTCGCTTGGGATGAGAATTACCTCTACATTGCCTTAAAAACCAACAATACTGCAAGCTGGAATGTAGCGTATGGAATCGGAATTGACATAGACCCTGGAAAGGGGACAGGGTACACGGGAGACACAGATGCTTGGGGAAGGCAAATAAAGTTCGGAAATGGGTTTGGAATTGAGTATGAAATATACTTCTGGTGGAGTTGGGATAGTGGCATGGGGACTGACCACTTCATAGTTTGGAATGAGAGCTCATGGACAGGATACTCATCCCTTTCTAGCATAGGTGGGAGCTATTCCTACATTGGAGATACATCCACGGGACTCCAGTTTATAGAGATCAAAATACCATGGTCGGCTCTTGGAGGTAAGCCTGAAAAGATTGGAATAATTGCATGGGTAACTGGGGAAAGTGGAAGTGCCGTTGATTCCCTACCGTTTGATCCAGCCGTGAAAGATTCAGAAAATGAGTGGACCGATCAAGACACATTTACGAATCTTGCTGTTATATCTGTGGGCAGTAAAACAATAGACGGAGATCTGTCAGATTGGTCAGAAAATGAAGCTATTCTTTCACCTCCAAGTGGGCTTGAGGGTGCGGACATTGAGAAGATGTACGTTTCCTGGGACGATGAATACCTCTACATTGCCTTAAAAACCAACAATACTGCAAGCTGGAATGTAGCGTATGGTATCGGAATAGATGTTGATCCGGGAGAGGGAACTGGCTATACAGGAGATACAGACGCTTGGGGCAGAAAGATAAAATTTGCCAACGGTTTTGGCTTAGAGTTCGAGATATACTTCTGGTGGGGTTGGGACAGTGGAATGGGACCTCACAACTTCATAAAGTGGACAGGTAATGGATGGGAGTACAAGAGCATCAATGATATTGGGGGTAGTTACGCCTACACTGGAGATACCAATACGGGGTTGCAAACCCTTGAAATCAAAATACCATGGTCGGCTCTAGGTGGGAAGAAGTCAAAGTTTGCTATAATAGCATGGGTTGCAGGTGGGGAGGGGAGTAGCGCAGTAGATACTGCCCCAGCAGATCCTGCTGTAGGAGATTCGGAGAATGAGTGGACAGATGATGATACGTTCACTAGCCTATACTTAGAGGAATGGTTCTTGATGCCAGACTTAACGGTTAGTATAAGTGGCCCACAGGCAATTGGAATTAATAGGATAGCCGAATACACTGTTTACGTAAAGAACGAGGGGTCACTCGATGTTAGCGACGTTAACGTTAAGGTGTACATTAATGGAACGGAGTACAAGAACTGGACAATTGATGTTAAAGCTGGAAGTGAAGTCAAATTGACTTTTAACTGGACGCCAACCCAAGAGGGAATGTATGAAATTAAAGTGATAGTGGATGAAGAGAATAAGATCCATGAGGCCAATGAGAACAACAATGAATATACATTGGTAGTAAACGTCGTTTGGGTAGGAAAGATAGAGATCGATGGAAATCCAGATGACTGGCTCAGCGTTGAATTGACAAATAACTCGTACAAGGTTACGGGAGGATTCTTCATATGGAAGGATATGGTTGGAGACCAGAGGCACGATAAGGATCCCTATCTCCCAGGTAAAACATCATCCCACGCAGACCTTGTAGAATTTGAAGTTACTAAGGATGATAGATACTTGTACTTCCTCCTTAAGTTCGACAACATGAGCAACATAAAGATCGGGAACAATGGTGCAACGTTCGTTGCTATTCCAATAGACTACAAGGAGGGCGGGAGTTACTGGTTTGCTGGAGAAATGGATACAAAGACCGTTATCCCGTGGGACGTTCAAGTTGTAGTTAACCTGGCAAGTAGTGACTTCAAGGGGGAAACCAAGGTAGTCACGAGTGTTAGTACTTCAAAAGAGGGCCTCTTCTATATCGTCGATTCAGACGGCAACATTGTTCAGTGCCAAGACGCTTTGGTTGGAGTTGATCTTGCCAAGAACACAATTGAGATCAGGATTCCCCTTAGCTTAATAAGCGGTTCAGATGAAATGAACTTACAGTTAGCAACGGCCTTTAGCTATGGTCCTGCAGTTTGGAATTTCGGAGATCCATTTGCAAATGATGAGATAAGTGATGTCGTGGACACGATTTCAGAGGACAGCACAGAGGATGAGCTTGCTGATAACGTTCCAGATTATTACGTAAAGCTCAAGTTAAATGCTGGGGTCGAATGGGCGAGCGTCATAAATTACAAGATCGAAAGGTTGGAAATCAAGAGAAGGGAAGCAATACAGAAGTTCCTAGAGATAAACAGGTACTATGGAGTTGCGAGGTATAGAATCGAGTACGAGAAATACAACGAATTAATCAGGAACATTAGCTCAATGGAAATTCCTCCAGAGCTCAGGGAGAAAATCGAGAATTTAACCGCTGAAGTTCCAGAATTAGAGAAGGCCTTCCAAGAAGGGATATACGATATTAAGGCAGGAAGATACTCAATAATCTCTGCTGTAAAGATATACAGAGCGTACACTGGTCTCATAAGGGTAAATGATGCTCTTAAAAGAATAATTCAGCTTATAGTATCGAGGCAACTCGAATGGGAGAAAGAGATGGAGGAACTCAAAGGGAAATTAACAAAGACTATAGATGGCAACTTAAGCGACTGGAAGGTCAAGCCAATTGTGGAGGATACTGAGAACTTCGGTCAAGATGGTGCGGACTTAAAGGCCCTGTACGTTGATTACGATGATAACTTCCTGTACATAGCATTGACAACTAGGAATAAGGCATCATGGAGGATAGCCTATGGTATTGCTCTTGACTACAAGGAGGGTGGCTATACAACTGGAGGGGACGCCTGGGGCAGGAATATAGACTTCGAAAGGGGCATAGATACTCAAATCTACCTGTTCTGGAATGGTGAATTCTTCGGTAATCCGGGAACAAATAACGTAACCTCAGCTAACTTGGCTATATGGAAGAATGGAACCTGGGAGTACCTTAAGCTAGATGAGTACGCATTCTACGCCTATGCTGGTGGAGATAACGGATTGCAAACCCTAGAGATAGCAATACCGTGGAAAGTGCTTGGAGAGAAGCCAGAGAAACTCTACATAGTCGCGTACATAACTGGACAGGGCGTTGGAGATTCCGCAGTAGATGCTTTACCTGATCAGCCCACTGTACATGACAGTGACAACGAGTGGACGGACTTCGATGTCTTCACGAACTTTGCTGAGGTTGTACTCAAGTGATCTTTTCCATCTTATTTTCTTTTTGAAACGCTTTTCATGATCTTGAAGCGTCCCTTCAAGACCTAGCTAGTTAGTATCTCTTTGTATATTTCCTGAGTTCCTTCCTCTCCGATTATTTTTGTCCTGTTTTCTGTTGCCATTCTTACTATATCTTCTGGTTTGGATTCAAAGTATGGTAATGGAATCTTTTCTCTTATCATCTGGCTTATTTCCCAATTGTAGCAGAATGAGCACATAAAGTTACAAGAAGGGAACGCTATAGAATATGTGTAACTTCCAGGAAAAAATGAAATAATTGTTTTTTCTATCGGATCTGGACTTTCACAGCCAGAGATTTGCTAAAGTTGTGCTAGCTCATGTTCAACGAAAACTTGAGGAAATAAATGAATAATCTCCCACTGTGGACGGGAGTGCAAGGTTAACCCCATCAGTTGCAACAAATGTAACCGATAGTGGAAATGGTAGTTGCTGAAATGGCACCCATGTTAGTCCATGTCTAGTACTTTAACTTCTTTAACTTCCTTAATTTTCTCCAGTTCCCTTTTTAAGTCATCTAATGAGATGGTGCTCTGACTTATATCTACTATTGCAACTATTGCAGACAGACCTAGGGATTCTAACTCTTCCACCTCGTTAAACAGTATGTTTATGCCTAATCTTCCTAAGGTTTCGCTAACTTTGGCTAGGATTCTCGGCTTGTCCTCAACTATGACCTCAATTTCCACAAGCTTTTTTCCAGGTAGGGCAACCCTCTCTATATGCATTTCCTTTAAGTTCGTGTCTATTTCAACCAGGAAGTACGCCCCCTTAACGAGCCCTATCTCATAGGCAAGCTCAAGTGGAATCTCAAGCTTTCCATTCTCCTTAACCTTCACTATAAAGTACTTCCTCATGGGAATAGATTTTAACCCAGGAAATAAAAAGGTTCTAGGCGATGATGAGTAGCAAGCCCCCTGAATAGTGATGAAGTGAACACCCCCTGAGCCAATTATATTTTTCTTCCGAAATCCTCGTCCTTTGGCCGAAATACGTCACTATTGCCTTTGGAAGTAGAAGAGAAAAACATTGGTCAATAATTCAAGGATGCAGGAGGGAGAGTTCGGTTACTGCGAGGTGAAGCTCAAGGAGTGGGATCCTTGGTTGAAGCAGTTAGTTTATCTATATGCAGAGAAAAATCCTAAGCTTGTCCCAGGAAGAAATTAAGAAGTATATTATAGATTGCAACCAGATAGGGACGGAGATCTAACCTCGCATGAGTGGTTTTGCCCTCCTTTGCGAGGCCTTCTAAGGTGGAGTTATAACTTATATAATGAGTTTGTGTAAATTCTATAGCAGCAAGAAATTAATCTGGGAACCGTTAGAGGGAGAGAAGAGACTGTCAGATTGGAGGGGACTAGCGATGAATGAAGAAATATTTAGGAAGAGAGTAAAGAGGTTTCAGGAAGAGCTCAAGAAGAGGGACATAGATGGAGCGGTCATAAGAACGCTATCTTCCTTTATCTACTTCACTGGAACTAAGTGGCTTAGGCCCTCCCTTCTAATTCCAGCGGAGGGAGAGCCTGAGGTTCTCGTAGTAAGGAATGAGGCTGAGGAATTCAAGAGAAGGAGTTGGATAGAGGATGTTGAGGAATACCAAAGGGTTGAGGATCTTATGGCCCACATAGTTAGTTGGATACGCAACAACGGGATGGAGAGGGTTGGCCTTGAGTTCGGCTTTGAGAGGGATGCATACCTAGCATTTCTCAGGATATTCCAGAGGTTGAATCCAACGGTAGATGTTGTAGATATTCTGGACATAACAATGGGTCTAAGGATGATCAAGGATGAGTGGGAGCTTGAGCAGATAAGAAAGGCCGGAAAGATAGCGAAGGCAGGAATGAAGGTTGCTGAGGAGGTCATAAAACCAGGAAAGAGCGAGCTTGAGATAGCCGCTGAGATTACGAGGGAGCTTATGATTAAGGGTAGCGAAAATCCTAAGGTTTACGTCTCCACAACTCCAAGGGCTCATGCAGAGCCCTTCCGTGACCTGAAGGTTAAGGAAAATGGAGTTGTTACCGTGGTCATCGGTGCTGACTACAACCATTACCACGCTAACATGGCCAGAACCTTCGTCATTGGGGATCCTGGGGCTAGGGTTAGAGAGGCAATAAAGGCCAAAGAAGAAGCTTACAGGCTTGCACTGGATGAAACAAGGATTGGAGTTCCCTTAAACTCCGTTGAGAAGAAGCTAGCGGAATTTTTTAGGGCGAAAGGATTTGGAAATGGATACATTACGGGTTACACCCACGGCGTTGGCCTGCTGATTGAAGAGTTGCCCATGCCGACGATAATAGTTCAGACTAGGGCTCAAAAGGTTCAGGAGAATATGGTTCTCAGCATAATTCATGCTCCCTTAATGTTGCCCGAGGGAAGCATAAAGCATGAGGATACGTACATTGTGAAAAAGGATAAGCTTGAGAGCGTGACTAGCTAGACTCCCTTACTTTTTTTACCCAGGAATTTTCTGAGCTAATAGTTAACCCTCGAGCTACTATTCAAAGTTTTATTCTTTCTAGTTATTTTTAGGCATTAAAATTATGTCTAAAAATATATAAAATTTCCTGAGAAACATGGCTTGGCGGGGAAATGATAGTATTCAAGTTCGGCGGGAGCTCAATGAGACTCGACTTTCAGGATGCAGTTTCACTGGTAGCGAGTTTGTCTGAAGAGAACGAGGTAGCTGTAGTTGTTTCGGCCCTTAAAGGGATAACAGACGATCTAATAAGATACGCTGATAGCTTAAATCAGGACCTTGCCGTAAAGGTTGCGGGTGAATGTATTTACCATGCAATGCTCTTCGATTTTAAAGCCCTATATAGATAGACTCTTCACCCTTCCTGATCTTAAATATCCCGCCCTTAGGGACTACATCCTCAGCATGGGAGAGTTACTTTCAGCAGTTCTTTTCGCAAGTGCCGTAAGTGGAAAAGTAATCCCAGGGGAGGAAATATTCGTCGGAAGGGGCGAGTTCGGCGATGCATTCATTGATATTGAGAAGAGCAGAAGGAATGCCAAGCTAATATATGAAGCCCTCGAGGAGGCCCTTGTTCCTGTTATTTCAGGATTTATGGCCAATCTCAGCGATAAAGTTGCGACCCTGGGGAGGGAGTGATTACTCTGCGACAGCACTGGCGAGCCTTCTCGATGCAAAGGCCGGAATAAAAGCTTATGTTTTGGTTCTGAGCGGTAAGATTGCCCTAGGAAAGCTCGCCCAGGCCATAATCTACGGAGCCCAAGTAGTTCCCGTTAACGGTAACTTTGATGATGCACTTAGGGTTGTGGTTGAGGCAAGCAGGGAGCTTGGAGTTTACATGCTGAACTCAATAAATCCGTTCAGGCTTGAAGGGCAGAAGACTATAGCTTACGAGATCTACGATCAGCTCCAGAGGGTTCCGGATAATGTTGTAGTGCCTGTAGGAAACGCCGGCAACATCTCGGCAATCTGGAAGGGATTCAAGGGGCTCTATGAGGCTGGAGTAATAGACGAGCTCCCCAGGATGATCGGAATTCAGGCGGAAGGTGCCTCTCCTCTAGCAAAGGCCTGGAAAGAGGGCAAGGAGTTCAGGCCAGAGGAGAAGCCCGAAACTGTTGCAACAGCAATAAGGATAGGAAACCCCGCGAACTGGCCCAAGGCTTGGAACGTCGTGAAGGAATCGGGAGGACTCTTCGAGAGCGTTACCGACGAAGAGATACTTGAAGCCCAGAGGATTCTGGCCTCTAAAGAGGGGCTTTTTGTGGAGCCAGCTTCAGCAGCATCCTTGGCTGGTCTGATAAAGCTCCTGTGTGAGGGCGCCATAGATAGGAGCGAGAGCTACGTGCTGATAACCACGGGTCACGGACTGAAAGACCCGAACATAGTTGTAAACAACTTCAAGCTACCTGAGCCATAGAGCCAACGCTAGAAGCGTTCAGGAGGGTGATGGAATGAAGGTCGCAGTTTTAGGAGCAACGGGATTAGTTGGGAGAACGTTCGTTAATCTCCTCGAGGGTCATCCATGGTTCAAGGTTGAGAAGCTGGTTGCCTCAGAAAGATCCGCTGGAAAGAAGTACGGTGAATTTGTTGAAGACGCTCCCGAAGAATTCAGAGATTATGTCGTGGTGAGCCTAACAGAATTCCTTGAAGATCCTGGGGTTGACTTAGTGTTCAATGCTTTGCCTGCTTCAATATCGAAGGATGTTGAGGAAAAGCTCGCCAAGGAAATTCCCGTGTTTACCAACACAAGAGCCCATCGTTACGACGAAGATGTCCCAATTCTAGTACCAGAAGTCAACAAAGAGCACCTGGAACTCATAAAGGTTCAAAAGGAAAAGAGGGGCTGGAAAGGATTTATAGTCACTAATCCAAACTGCTCAACTGCTATTCTAACCCTATCACTGGCGGCGTTGAGGAATTTTGGCATAAAGAAGGTCAGGGTAGCCACGATGCAGGCAATCAGCGGCGCTGGTTTCTCTGGTCTTTCTGCCTATGCCATCCACGATAACGTAATTCCGTTCATAAGTGGGGAAGAGTGGAAGATAGAGAACGAAAGCAGGAAGATCCTAGGAGAGCTTAAGGGGGGATAAGATAAAGTTCGCAGACTTTGATATATCCGCGATAGCAACTAGAGTTCCCGTAATACACGGACACACTGAGGCAGTTTTTGTTGAGCTTGAGAACCCGGATGTTGAAGAAATTCGGAGAGCGTTTGAGGAGTTCGATCCTCTAAATGATTTAAACCTGCCCTCTTACGAGAAGCCCATAGTTTATACGGAGGTTCCTCAACCTAGACTTCACAGGGATCGCGGAGAGGGACTGACGGTGACCGTGGGAAGGCTTGAGGAGATAAGTGGGGGAGTTAAATACGTTGTCTTGGGGCACAACCTTGTCAGGGGTAAGAGGGGAGGCTTAGTTTTAAACGCTGAGCTCGCATATAGGCTTGGGTATCTTTGAATTTTTTGAGCATAACCTTTTTATATAATTCTGCTTAGAATGATTCCCATGAGAATCATTCCCAGGAGAATCGAGGTTAACAAATTAAAATCCCCTGGATGGAAGATGGTATACGGGCGGAGAAAGACTGGAAAAACGTTCTTGGTTGAGAAATTCACAAAATGGGACAAGTTCTATTTCGTAAAAAGGGATGGGAGTGTTTTTGACAAGCAAGATGCGATCTCTATGGGCTATAGAGAATTCATTAGTGGCCTGCTTCAAGATTTAAGAGAAAGCAAAAGGATCGTTATAGATGAGTTTCATAGACTGCCAGATGAGTTCCTTGACTTCCTCCATGCATATTCTGGCACTGGAGACCTTATACTCATAACGTCAACGCTCTGGCTCACAACTAGGCTCATTGCTCGGAGGGAAAGCCCTCTTCTTGGAATAGCAGAGCCAATTAAAGTTGGCTTAATTGATGAGAGGGAATTGCTTGTTGAACTCAAAAAGGAGGTTAACGGGAAAGAATTGATCGAGGCAGCGACGTACTTGAGGGAGCCTATTTTAGTCCCGATATACAGGCCGCCATTGAGGAGATTTCTTGCAGAATACTTGGCAAGTTCAGGGGCTGTAGTTGAAGAGATCGTCGGAGAAGCTTTCAGGGAAGAGGAAGTCACCATGTCCAGGGTATATTTAGCTATTTTATCTGCTGTAGCGGACGGAATGCAGAAGAGTGGAGAAATAGCTAGCATTTTAATAAATAAAGGGTTGATAGAGTCACCCTCTGCAGTTCAGAAGTACTTGAAAATCCTTACGGCCATGGGATTTCTTGAAAAAATCCCCATATATGGAAAGAAGAGGTTCAGATACAGGATATCTTCCCCCTTATTAGATCTTCACTTCTATCTCGAGGAAAAGTACTCCTACACGGAGCTTGAGACACCAGTAGAATTTATAGCCAAAGTTATTGAGATGAAGCTCCCCTTTCACGTTCAGTACTTCGTAGAGAATCTGCTAAGCAAAGTGTATGGGCTGAGAAAAACAAAAATCGAGGAGCCGAAACTTGAAGTTGACATAGCCCTTCTAAGGTTCAGTCATCTCGAAATTGTCGGTGAAGTAAAGTGGAAGTCAAGAGTTAGGGGAGAAGAAATTAGAAAAATCGAAGAAAAGCTCCAAAAATTCAAATGCAGAAAGATACTATTTGTTCCATCCCTGGATGTTCTTGAGAGGGAACCAAAGAACGTTGACGTGCTAACACCGGGAGATCTAGTGGAGCTTGCTAGAGAAAGCATTGCCACCTACGGTGAGTAAATAAACTTTCTTAAACCTCCTTCCAATAATTTTACGGTGGTGAAATGTTCAGATTGAGCGATTTTAATTTCCATAATAAGGCGGTTTTCCTTCGTGCTGACCTCAATTCACCAATGAAAGATGGCAAGATAATCAGTGACGCGAGATTTAGGGCCGTGCTTCCAACGATAAAGTACCTGCTCGAAAGTGGAGCGAGGCTTGTTATAGGCACTCATCAGGGAAAGCCATATAGTGAAGACTACGCCACAACAGAAGAGCACGCGAGGATTCTCTCTGAACTGTTAGACCAGCACGTTGAGTACGTTGAGGATATATTTGGAAAGTACGCTAGGGAGAAGATTAGGGAGCTCAAACCTGGGGAGGTTTTAATGCTCGAAAACCTGAGGTTTTCAGCTGAGGAAGTTAAAAATAAGTCCATAGAGGAGTGCGAAAAAACGTTCTTCGTTAAAAAGCTCTCCCAAGTTATAGATCTTGTTGTGAATGATGCCTTTGCCGCCGCACATAGAAGTCAGCCCTCCCTTGTTGGTTTTGCAAGGGTAAAGCCCATGATAATGGGACTCTTAATGGAGAGGGAGGTTGAGGCTCTAAGCAAAGCTTATTACAGTAAAGAGAGGCCCAGAGTATACGTCCTTGGGGGGGCAAAGGTCGATGACTCGTTGAGGGTTGCCGAGAACGTGTTAAGGAAAGGTAAAGCTGACCTCATTTTAACCGGAGGATTGGTTGCAAACGTCTTTACCTTGGCTAAGGGCTTTAATTTGGGAAGGAGGAACATAGAGTTCATGGAACGTAAAGGGATTTTAAAGTTCGTGGACTGGGCCGAGAAGATACTGGATGAGTTTTATCCCTTCGTTAAAACCCCCGTAGACTTTGCAATAGACTATAAAGGGGAGAGGCTGGAGATAGACCTGCTAAGTGAAGAAAAGAGGCTATTTGATGAGTACCAGATACTGGATATAGGCTCGAGAACGGTGGAGAAGTACAGGCAGGTCCTCATGCAGGCAAAGATAATAGTGGCCAACGGCCCTATGGGTGTTTTTGAGAGGGAGGAGTTTGCTGTGGGAACAGTAGGAGTGTTTAGGGCCATAGCTGAAAGTCCAGCGTTCAGCGTTGTCGGTGGGGGTCACTCAATAGCTAGCATACATAAGTACGGAATAGAGGGTATAAGCCACGTCTCAACCGGTGGAGGGGCGATGCTAACGTTCTTTGCCGGAGAGAAACTGCCTGTGCTCGAGGCTCTAAGCTTAAGCTACGAGAAGTTCAAGGGGCATCTTTAATTTGCAATTTATTAAGGACAAAATTCATAACAAGCTTTGCTATCTCAATAGCCTCTCTTGCAATCTCTTGGGGGAATTTCGTAGATAGTTGGATATCTCGCTTCTACAGCAAAGTCGGTAAGTGTGTGGGCTCCAATTTCATATAGCTTATCAAATTCAGCATCAATTTCTTTACCTGGAAGAGAGGTTTGAAAATGAAGATATTTATTGACACTTCCGTTTTTGTTTAGGCATTATTATGGAGTTAAAGATGCAATAGAACTTTTAGACTATGCGATAAATGAAAACATGCCTTACGTTTCTCCAAATGTTGTTCTTTAAACTGCTCTATATGGAAACAGAAAGGTTATTTGGCTGTACCGGAAAATTCAGGGTTAAGAAAATGTTCATGCAGGAACGGGAGAGATTTGACCCTGTTTTTAAGTATCTCTCGGAGTTTATACTGGAGAACATTGAGCTTGGGATTATAGAGTTGCTCCCACCTAATAAGGAAATCCTAAACGAAGCAGATACTCTCTCCAAGGAATTTGGTTTATTGCCAAATGATGCTCTCATAGCAGCCACCTGCAAGTTTTATAAGATTTCGAAAATTGCCACCTTTGATAAGGATTTTTGAGAATGTACCTTTCCTCGAAGTTCTCCATCAGGCCCAATGAGATTTTCTAACCTTTTGACACTAAAACTTTTAACTTCTCCCTTCTAACTCCGTTAAGGGGTGAGGGAGTGAAAGCGGTAATACTGGCCGCGGGATACGGGACGAGGATGGGTGAGAAGCCGAAGGGTCTAATCAGGGTTGCAGGCAGGGAACTTATCTACAGGACGATCAAAAACCTCCAGAAGTTTGGAGTGAGCGAGTTCGTGATAGTGACGAACGAAAAGTACAGAGAGCCCTACGAGGAGTTCGTGAGGAAGCATAACCTTAACGCCGAGATTGTAGTTAATCCAAGGCCCGAGAGGGGCAACGGCTTTTCCCTTCACGTAGCTAAAGGGCACGTAACAGGCAGGTTCGTGCTCGTCATGAGCGATCACATCTACGAGGAGAGGTTTTACGAGCTTGCCGTTAAGGGTCGAGGACTAATAGCGGATAGAAAGCCTATGTTCGTTGATGTTGATGAGGCAACAAAGGTTAAGGTGAAGAATGGAAGGGTTGAAGATATAGGGAAGCAGCTTGAGGAGTGGGATGCCCTAGACACTGGCTTTTTCGTGCTTGACGACTCGATATTTGAAGTTACCGAGAGATTAGCTAAGGAAAGGGAAGTTGTCGAGCTTAGGGACGTTGTGAGGGAGGCAAGGCTTGAGGTTACCTTTGTGGATGGCCTCTTCTGGATGGACGTTGACACGCCGGAGGAGCTCAAGAAGGCGAGGAAGCTCATAGTTTACACCTCCGTTAAGGGGGTTGGAGATGGATTCATAAGCAGGCACTTAAACAGGAAGATCTCTACAAGGATCTCCGTTTTATTGGTTGAGCACTTCACGCCCAATCAGCTCACCGTTATAACATTCCTTTTTGGCATATTCTCGGGTCTAATGAACCTCATCAGTGTCCCATTGGCTGGAATCCTGTATCAGATAAGCTCAATTCTCGATGGCGTCGATGGAGAGATAGCGAGGGCCAGGATGCAGACGAGTAAGTTCGGCGGCTACTTCGACTCAATACTTGACAGGTACGTTGACTTTACGTTCCTCCTGACCTTAGCTTATGTTTCAATAAGGGAACCCATATGGTGGGTTATAGCTGGAATTGCAATGTTCTCCTCGGCTATGGTTAGCTACTCAACCGAGAGGTTTAGGGGGGCCTACTGTGTCGATGCCTATAAGGTAATCCCACCACTAAGGAGGATCCCAGGAAAGAGAGACGAGAGGATATTCACAACAATGCTCTTTACACTGCTTGGATGGATAAAGCCTCTGTTTGCTCTACTTGCAGTGTGGAGTACGTTGAGGGTTGCAATCACTATCTACCTCGTCAGGAGGTGGGATCATGCTCACTGAGGAGCACGTTAGAACGGCGGAGGAGATGATAAGAAAGGGGTACGATGAGAAGAAGATAAGGAGAGCTTTAGGCCTTCCTGAGGAAGAATTTAAATTAGCGTTGGAGGTGGCTAGGGCTAGAATAAAGGCGAAGGATAAGTTCTCAAGAACCGACCTCTGGTTTGATCTCGAGGGGCTTAGATATGCGACCCATGAAATTGTGGCTGACTACAGGGGAAGGAGGTTGAAGGAGCAGGGAGTGGAGAGCATAGCTGACGTTTCCTGTGGCGTTGGAATTCAGCTGATATTCTTCGCCAAGCATGGGATAAGGGCAGTGGGCGTTGATATAGATCCCCTAAAGATAGAGTTCGCAAGAAGAAACGCGGAGAAGTATGGGGTTAACATCGAGTTCCTTGTTGGTGATTCTTTGAACCCAGATATTATTGAGAAGATTGATGCGAAAGTTATATTCTCCGACCCTGCAAGGCCCCCAGAGGTTCCGGAGAGAAACCTTGAGGATCTCCTTCCGAGTCCTTTAAAGGTGTACGAGGCCTATAAGGAAAAAGCTGAAGCTTTCATCTTCGATCTACCCCCCCAGATAAGGCGCGAAAAGGTTCCGTGGAAGGGCGAGTTCGAGTACATAGACCTCTACGGCCACGTTAATAGGCTAACCTTCTACACCGAACCCTTGGCTAAGGCCGAGAGAAGTGCCGTCATATTGCCCCAGGGAGCAAGGCTCGAGAGTAACCCTGAGCTGGAGAACATAGTTGATGAAACCAAAACTCCCGAGAGGTATCTTTATGAAATTCCTCAGGCTATAGACTACGCAGACCTAATAAACGAGCTCTTCCACAAGGTTAAAGGCGAACTTAAGCTTTTGTTGAGGGAGAAGAGGAGGATCCTTGCCACAGGAGATGAAGAAATAAAGAGCGAGTACTTCAAGAGATCCTATGTTGTCGTTGCAACAATGCCATTCCATCCGGTGAGGATAAACGACTTTCTAAGGAAGGAGGGCTACGGAAGGGCCACCCTGAGGATGAGCGTTCCTGAGGAGGAGTACTGGAGAATAAGGAGGAAGATTGAGCAGGGGCTTAAGGGAGAGAAGAGGGCCTTCGTCTTCAAGGTTAGGGATTTAGCTGTTATTGCCGAGCCTCTGGATCAATGACTACGTAAGGTCCGGTGCTAAGCTTCTTTATTTCCTCCTTTGTCAATCTCCTGCTCTTGACTTTCTCCCCTATCAGGGCGCTGTTGCCAAAGGGATCCATAATCCTGATGGTCAGGGGTTTTTTGCCTTCCTTAACATCTTCGATGTACTTCAACAACTTATCTATCTTCTTTACGGCCTCTTCATCGTTCTCCTCCTTCTTGAAGTCTCTTGCCATGAGGAGAACTTCCTTTGCCCTCTCCAGAACTCCCTCTATGTTGCTTACAAACCCTTGGGCTGCTGGTCCGGGCTCTATCTTTATTCCGAGCTCCTCAAGCTCTATAGTTCCACTCTTGCTTCTAACTACCCTCGTGAAGAGGTCTTTCTCGTTCTCTACCTTGATCTCGTACAGCCTCGGCTCCTTTTCCTCAAGAATCATGACATCTGCACTCCTGTAGCCGCACCTCTCGCAGATTACTGTTGACTCCATGACCTCGCCGAAGTAGGGGATCTTGTGAATGAACTGGATTGCCTTTAACGTTCCCTTACCTCCACAAATCGGGCAGTCTCCTAGCTTAATCTCTTGAATTTTCTCCGGTTTGAGTTCCTCTTCCACCTTACTCTCCCCTTCCTTGGCATAATGCCTTGCCTTATATAGGTTTTGAAAATCCCAATGCTTGTAGTAACATCTCAACGCTCCCTTTCCATACTGCTAAACCAATATACCTATCGGCTGCCCCATAGTAGAAGAGCGTCCTCTCGTTATCCCCCACTAGTCCTTCCAAAAATACAACGTTATTAACGTGGCCAAACTTTTCCCAGGGATATTCGGGCTCTAAAATTGGAGTCCCTGAGTTCCATATTACCTTCCCTGGATTCTTTTTATCAAAGACGGCAACCCTAACTCTGTAGACTAAACTCTTATCCGCCGAGTTGTAGAAGAGTACGATGCCTTTATCGGTTAATAAGGGTGGAGGCCCCGGTTCTATCAACAACAGCTCTCCTGGGCTTAGAATTGGCTTTTCTGAGTACTCCCAATTTTTACCGTCCTTTGAGTATGCAATCCAAATGTTTGAATCTCCGAAGTACATGATGTATTTTCCATTGACCTTAACTGGGAGTATTGCACCGCTTTTCGTCCATCCCCTTGGCCTCAGGTAATTCTCTGGAAAGTCATCAAATATAGGCCCATGCTTTTTCCATGAGAGTAAGTTCTTTGAAGTTGCTATGCAGAGCCTCGCGATCTTCCCATCGTAACCTGTGTACGTCATCACGTACTTCTTTCCTAACTTTACCACCCTTGGATCCTCAACACCTTTTGCTTCCCAGGGATATTCAGGCTCAAGTACAGGTTCTGGAAATTTAGTGAAGTTAATGCCATCTTCACTTATCGCTAGGCCTATTCTTCCAGTTTTTCTGTCTTTGCATTCACCCCTGTACAGCATGATAAACTTCCCTTTTCTATAAATCACTGAGGGGTTGTATGCGTTTTTGCAGTCAAAGCCATCTGCTGACGGCAATAAAATTGGGAAGGGAAGCTTTCTAAGCATCTTCTCACCTTAACGGGTGGTGGCAAGCCACAAAGTGTTCATGGGAGACCTCAATTAACTCTGGTTCCTTACTCTTGCACTCTTCAGTTGCTAGGGGGCATCTTGGGTGGAATCTGCAACCGCTTGGAGGATTAGCGGCGTTTGGAACCTCTCCGGTGATCTCAATTTTCCTCTCCTTTTTTCTCGCTATTGAGGGAACAGCCTGAATTAGGGCCATCGTATAGGGATGGGCCGGGTTCTTAAGGACTTCATCCGTGGGCCCTATCTCGACTATCTTGCCTAGGTACATTACCGCTATCCTGTCGGCTATTAGCTTCCCCACTGCAATATCGTGCGTAATGAAGAGTTGGCTCATATTGTATTCTTTCCTGAAGCTCTCTAGCAAGTCGAGAATTGCGGCCCTCATTGATACGTCAATCATTGAAACTGCTTCATCTGCAACTACGAATTCCGGTTTGAGGATCATTGCCCTAGCTATTACAACTCTCTGCCTCTGTCCTCCGCTTAAGTGGTGTGGGTACCTCTCGTAAAACTCATCTTCAGGAGTTAACCCTACCCTCCTGAGCATTTTCAGGGCTAGCTCTTTTGCCCCTTCCTTATCTGCAAGTCCATGAACCAGAAGTGGGTGTGCTATCGCATCTCCTATTTTCATCCTGGGGCTTAAGCTCGCGTATGGGTCTTGGAATATTATCTGCATCCTCCTCCTGAATGGTCTAAGCTCTTCCCTGCTTAACTTAGTTATATCAACCCCATCAAAGATTATCCTTCCGTCGGTCGGTTCTATTAGCCTCAGTATAGTTCTTCCCGCTGTGGTCTTTCCGCATCCACTTTCACCTATGAGTGCAAGAACTTCTCCTCTCTTTATTTCAAAACTTATGCCATCTACGGCTTTAACGTACCTTACTGGTGCCCTCCTAAGTGTTTCAATTATTCCTCTTTTTATAGGGAAGTACTTCTTCAGGTTCTCAACTTTCAGGAGGGGCTCACTCATTTCTGCTCCCTCCATAGAGATGACAGGCAACGAAGTGCCCCTTCTCGTATTCGATCATCATCGGCTCTTCTGCATCGCACAGTCCCTTCAGCTCTCCTTTCTCTGCGAAAATATGGCATCTTGGATGAAATCTGCACCCCCTTGGCGGATTTCTTAAGTCCGGTGGGTAACCTGGAATGGCCTTGACGGGCTTCTCGGTCCATAAGTCGGGAACGCTATTGAGAAGGGCCTGGGTGTAGGGATGGAGGGGATTTTCCACAATCTGTTCAACGGTTCCAAACTCTACGAGCTTTCCGGCGTACATTACCGCTATCTTATCGCTCCTCTCAGCCGCGAGTGAAATGTCGTGGGTCACGAAGAATATGCTTGTTCCCTCTTCCTTCAGGCTTTGAATTAGATCCATAATGGAATCCTGAACTATAACATCTAGGGCGGTAGTAGGCTCGTCGGCGATGAGTAATTTTGGATTAAAAGCCATTGCAATTGCAATGCTGACCCTCTGTCTCTGACCTCCAGAGAGCTGGTGTGGATAGTAATCGAACCTGTCCGGAGGAATGTTTACCTTTTCGAGTAGTTCTTTTGCCCTTTCTTTGGCTTCATCTTCATCGACTCCGTGAACGGTCATTGCTTCAACGAGCTGATCTCCTATCTTTCTTAAGGGATCTAGGCTCGTCATGGGATCTTGGAACACCATACTGATATCTTTTCCTCTAATTTGCCTCATCTCCTCCTCACTTAGCTTTAGCAGATCCTTTCCTTCGAACATTATTTGACCACTAACTATTTTTCCTGGGGGTGGAACCAGCCTGATTATGGCACTAGCAACGGTTGACTTTCCGCTGCCACTCTCCCCAACGAACGTTACCCACTCTTTCTCGTCTATGGAGAATGTTACTCCTTCAACTGCCTTGACGACTCCCGAGAGCGTGTAATAATAAATGGAGAGGTCTTTAACTTCCAGTAGCATTACCTCACCCCCAGGGAAATTCTCTCGTTTAGAGCTTCACCTATCAGTGCGAATGCCATCGCTAGGAGCATGATCATCACTCCAGGGAAGAAGACCAGCCACCAATAGCCGTCAAGCAAGAACGGCTGACCTACCCTCAGATCGTAGCCCCAGTCTGGCGTTGGCGGCGTCACGGAAAGACCAAGAAAACTTAAACCTGCCTCCGTTAGTATAGCATCGGCAACGCTCAGCGTGAATACTACAAGAACCGTCGGGCCCAGATTTGGGAGTATGTACTTCACCATAACTTCCCTGTCCTTCGCTCCTATGGCATGCGCGGCCTCAACGAACAGCTGGTTCTTTAGGCTTAATGTCTGCCCTCTAACCATCCTGAAATAAGTAGGTACGTAAACGAAACTTATCGCTATTGCAGTGTTCACGGGGCTTGGCCCCAAAACTACCGCAATGACAATTGCCAATATCAAGGCTGGGAATGCATAAATGCTGTCCATTATTATGCTCAGTAACCTGTCGATTTTCCCTCCATAGTAGCCTGAGATCAGACCCAGGGGAATTCCAATGATCATAGATAGGAGGGTGGCCATGAAAACTACCGAGAGAACCACCCTCGATCCCCAGACTATCCTTGAGAACACATCTTGTCCTAACCTGTTAGTTCCCATGGGATGCTTAAGGCTTGGAGGAGCAAAAACGTCCTTAGTGCTCTTGGTTGGATCGTATGGGGCAATTATTGGAGCGAAAATTGCCATTATAACTACCATGAGAACTACAGCTATTCCAAAGAGTAGCATTCCTCTTCCGGGCTTTTTCTCTAGGAGAAACTTTGTCATTGGACTTATTATCTCCATTTTATCACCTCAGTACTTAACCCTTGGATCGAGGATTGCATAGATCACGTCAACTATCAGGCTAATTAAGCCCACGAAGAACGCGAAGAATATTACCGCACCTTGAATTGCATTGTAGTCCCTATAATCTATCCTGTCGACTATAAAGGTTCCCATCCCGGGCCAGCTGAAAGTAGTTTCCGTTAAAACTGCACCACCGAGGAGTATTGCAAACTGGAGTCCCATTAAGGTAACCACAGGAATAAAAGCATTCTTTAGAGCGTACCATGTAACCTTTCTCGGGGGAACGCCCCTCGCATGGTAGGCCCTTATGAAGTCTTGACTTAATACATCCACCATGTTATTCCTAACCAACCTTGTATATGCACCGCTGAGAACAATTCCAAGGGTAAATGCGGGTAGTATTAAGTGCCTTACGGCACTAACTAGGGCATCCCAGTTTCCGGTTAGTATGCTGTCGAGTACGTATAGGCCTGTTATTGTTTGTAGATGAACTCCTGGGTCAAGTCTTCCAGAGGTCGGGAGGAGGTGAAGTTTTACTCCAAATATGTACTGAAGCATCATGCCGAACCATGGTATGAAGAGCGTGTACGCTATTATACTATAGAGTCTCATTGAAGTGTCCACTTTTGTCCCTTTTTTCGTTGCCCCTAAGACTCCTGTAAGCAAGCCTAAGAGGACACTAATTGTAAATGCCCAAATCGTTAATTCGAGGGTTGCCGGGAACCTCTGCTTTAAATAATCCCACACCGGTTTACCCATTGGAAACGCTAAGGTTACTCCGAAATCTCCATGAAGAATGTTCCAAAGGTACTCAAAATATTGAACGTGATATGGCTTGTCCAGACCGGCCATCTTCATTAAATGCTCCAATTGCTCTGGTGAGATACTCTTAGTTCCCACTACCGCCAATATTGGGTTTCCTGGAAGAATTCTCAAGAATATGAACACCACCGTATATAAAATTAGGATCGTTGGGATGATCATAGAGGCTCTAATAAGGATATACCTTCCTAGTCCCCTACTCATTTAAACACCTCCCTAAATTTAATTAATAAAGAAGAAGGAAAAAGAGATTACTCTTTATAGAGTGTAGAGTAGCGGAATATCATGTCTGGGCCAATTACAACTCCCTTAACGTTCTTTTGGGTGACCAGGTACAGCTTACCTTGCACGAGCGGTATGTATGGAACGTCCTCTGCAAGTATCCTCTGCACTTCCTCGTATAACTTAGTCCTTTCGTTCTGATCTGTGAGCCTCTGAGCCTTGGTTAGGAGTTCATCTACCGTTGGATTGGCATAGCCAGTTCCAGCCCAACTGTTGGCTGTGCTCTTAAGGAACGGCGTTGTGTAGTCATCTGGATCAAGGTAATCTGGATACCAGCCCAGGAGATAGACTTGCATCTGTCCTTTCCTTGCGTAGTCAACGTAGGTTCCCCACTCCGCACTCTTTATGTCAACCTTGATCATTCCAGTCCTTTCCCACTGTTCCTTAAGGATCTGTGCCAGATCAGCCTCGGTATCTCCATAGTGGGTTGGCGTGTACCAGAGGGTTATCTGGAGTGGATTGCTCTCGCTGTAGCCTGCTTCTTGCAGTAGCTTCTTTGCGAGCTCTACGTTTGCATCTCCGTACTTCTCCTTGAATGCATCTATGTGGCTCCACATTCCGTTTGGAATTAAGCTGTACAGGGGTTCGACAGTTCCCATGAAAACCTTCTCCGCAATCTCCTTTCTGTCAATTGCTGCAGCCAAGGCCTGCCTTACTTTTACATTCTTAGTTGGGTCAGTCTTTGTGTTCAGACATATGTACCTTATGAAACCACCTGGGATTTCGATAACGTTAAAGTTGCCACCTTGCTGAAGGCTCTTTATGTCGCTTGGCCTTAGCGTTCTCCAGGCTATATCAATTTCACCGTTCTGTAGGGCCAGCCTCATTGTTGAGGCATCCCTGTAAAACTTGATAACTATCCTCTTCGTCTTCGGCTTCTCTCCGTAATAGTAGGGGTTAACTTCAAGGACTAATTCTTCATCTCTGACCCACTTGACGATCCTATAGGGGCCGGCTCCTCCATATGTTGCATCGCTCTCTATTTGAGTATCAGAGTAGTTAGGGTGAACTGGGAAGTATGGGGGTGTAGTCAGTAGTGCAAGGAAATAGCTCGTAGGTTGTTTAAGGTAGAATACTACCGTATAGTCATCTTTAGCGACGACATCTTTGACGAAGTCAGTTACAAGCCAGGCTGGATCCCCATTAATCTTCATTACTCTCTTTATGCTCCTAACCACATCTTTAGCGGTTAAAGGTGTTCCGTCAGCAAACTTTACGTCCTTTCTTAGGTAGAAAGTCCAGACAGTCGAATCCTCGTTTACTTCCCACCTTTCTGCAATTGCAGGTTCAATTTCCAGGGTCCCTGGTTTGTACTTGACTAGGCCCTCCATTATGTTGTTCAAGACTTCCCAAGTATAGAAATCATAAGCATTTGAAGGATCGAGGTCGGTGACCTTATCGGTAACACCAATTACTATTTGCGTAACCTCCTCTTTTGTCTGGGTTTGTTGCCCTCCTATACATCCACTTGCCACAACTCCGAGGGCTAAAAGCAACACCAATGCAAAAACTTGCGCTTTCAACATCATATAATTTCACCGATATTAAAGTTCATTCAGTAGTGGATTTAAATTTTTTGGATTTTCAGCCGTGTTAAACTTATAATATGTTCGGAGATGGTTTTTATTTAGCTCGAAAAATCCTCAAGGCAAGATTTAAGGATCCTCGTAGAATTGGTAAGGGGGTTGGGCAATGATAAAGGTAAAAGTCATTGGCAGGGGGATTGAGAGGGAGGTTGAGTGGAGAAAAGGAATGAGAGTAAGGGACGTTCTTAGGGAAGTAGGGTTCAATACGGAAAGTGCCATAGCTAAGGTCAATGGCAAAGTTGCCCTTGAGGACAAGGAAGTGGAAGATGGGGATTTCGTTGAAGTGATCCCTGTAGTTTCTGGCGGTTGATTATTCTTACTTTTATGCCACCAAAATATTTATTAACGAACTTTTTAACGCTTAAGTGGGGCAAGACACTCCTCTGAGTGCCTTGCTCCAATATTGGATGGATGTGTTGGAGATGTATGGTGGAAAAGGTGGAAAGAAAAAGTTTAATGGAGGGCCCAGGAGATTTGAAGCCCCAGTTAAAGTTGGAGAAAGGTACAAAGTTAAGATCGAGGGCATGGGCAAAGGTGGAGATGGAATAGCCAGAATTAAGGGTTTTGTGATATTCGTTCCCCACACCCACGTTGGGGACGAGGTCGAGATAGTGATAAACTCGGTTAAGAAGAGGTTTGCATTTGCGGAAGTTGTTGAGTGAACTTTTTTAATTCTCCCTCCTTTTTATTACATGCTTCACGAAATCCCTAAAAATGATATCTTAAGGGAACTTCAGAAGTTAAATGCCAAGAAAGTTCTCATTCAGTCCCCCGAAGGCCTCAGAAGGGAAGCCTACGAGCTTGCGGCGTTCTTAGAGGAGAATGGGATAAATGCGATAATCCATGGTGAAATAAATTACGGTGCCTGCGATCCGGCAGATAAAGAGGCTAAGCTGTTAGGTTGCGACGCGTTGATACATCTGGGCCACTCCTACATGAAGCTCCACCTAGAAGTCCCAACGATATTCGTTCCCGCCTTTGCGAAAGTTGATGTGATTGAGGCCTTAAGGAAAAACATTGAAGAGATTAGGAAACTAGGGAAAAAGATAATTCTCGTAACAACGGCACAGCATATACATCAGCTCGAAGAAGCGAAGAAATTCTTAGAGAAAAATGGATTTCAGGTTATAATAGGCAAGGGAGACTCAAGGGTTTCCTGGGCTGGTCAAGTGCTTGGATGCAACTACTCAGCTGCAAAGGCTGAGGGAGATGGAATTTTGTTCATAGGCTCAGGAATCTTTCATCCACTTGGTCTCGCCTTGTCAACGAAAAAGAGTGTTCTGGCAATAAATCCCTACAGCGGTGACTTCATGTGGATGGAGGAGCTCAAAGAGAAGTTCATAAGAAAGAGATGGGCCCAAATAGCTAAGGCTATTGACGCTAAAAGATTTGGCGTTATAGTAAGCACCAAGAAAGGCCAGCTAAGGCTCAAGGAGGCTGAGAGAATTGTGCAGCTCTTGAGGGAGCATGGGAGAGAGGCAAGGCTTATAATCATGAACGAAATAAGTTACATGAAGCTTGAGGGATTTCCCTTTGACGCCTATGTAGTGGTTGCATGCCCAAGGGTTCCAATAGATGACTACGAAAACTGGAGGAAGCCAGTTTTAACGCCCAGGGAAATTGAGTTGTTGCTTGGACTAAAAGAGGAATATGAGTTCGATGAAATTCCAGGGGGAAGGAGGGAAAAGGATGAGCCTCTCGGCATATCCCTTCATAAAGCCGGCTGATTTTCTCGTCTTAGTCGTTGGAATCTTTGCATATTATGAGTTCCTAAAGACGGGATTTGAGATATTCACGTACAAGAGGCCTAGGAAGTTGGCGCTCCTTGTTGTATCTGGAGTTTCTGTCTTTCTATTACTCTTCGTTCACCTATTAGCAGCATTTGCCTTTACGTTGCTCTTTGTAATAATAGAGGGAGTCAATGTAAAGGATTCACTTATAGTGGCCTTAACTGCAGAGTTTGGCTTTTTCATGAGCTTCATAGCTCTCTACTTCATCTTCACGACTGTAGGGACGATGTTCGGCATTGAAGGGTTACAACTGAACTTAGACTGGGATGAGCTACTCCACTATGCCATGGGACGCTCATAATCCAGTTGGGCTGTCTATGAAGACTGTTTTCACCCCAAACTTCTCCCTTATTATGGGCATTAGGGCCTTAACCCCTAAAGTTTCAGTGGCGTAGTGACCGGCAGCTATAACACTAAGCCTTAAGTCTTCCGCGGTTCTGTAGTCTGCGTGCGTGAACTCTCCCGTAATCAAGAGGTCAGCCTTTTCGCTGGCCTCCTCTATCGCGAACCCTCCCGCCCCGCTCATAACTGCAACCCTTTTAACCTCCTGAAGGCCAAACTCGTAGCTCTTAACGTAGTCCACGGGGAGCTTCTCAGCCAAAATTTGAGCTATCATTGGGAGTGGTTTTGGCTCCTCAAACTCCCCTATGAAACCTATCCTCACACCCCTGTACTCTCCAAAGGGCTCCTTCGGTTCTAGGCCCAGAAGCTTCAGCAACTGAGCATTGTTCCCAACTTCCGGATGGGCGTCGAGGGGTACGTGGGCAACGTACAAGTTCATCTCGGCCTTCATAAGTTCCTTTAGTCTCTTAGCGAACAGTCCTTTAACGTAGTTCACACCACCCCATATTATCCCGTGGTGAACTATAAGCATGTCAGCGTTGAAAGCCCTCGCTTTAACTATCGTATCTAAGCACGCATCAACCGCAAATGCTACCGTGTTCACCTCTTCTCTTCCTTCTACTTGGAGTCCGTTGCTTGACTTGTCGGGGTAAGCTGAGATACTAAGGAATTCATCGAGGAACTTGACTATCTCATCTCTCTCCATGGAACCACCACAAGGTAGAGGAACTGGTTGGCTTTAAGGTTAATTTATTAAACCTCCATTCAAACATTAAGATGGTGGTCGAAGTGAATGTGAGGCATTTGTTCCCTGGGCTTGAGAAGTTTAAGGCCTACCTGAATACGGCCGGCCTCGGATTGATGCCCGTAACGGTTCTTAAAGCTGTAAACGAGTTCCTCCTTGACGTTATAAACTATAAAGAGGGGATAAATGCGGTTGAAGAGCTGGATCCAATGTACCTTGAACCCGTTCAAAGGGAAGCGGCGAAGCTTCTTGGGACGAAAAGAGATAACGTAACCTTCAGCGTTCAGACTACGGACGGTTTAAAGAGGGCCCTACAGGCCCTTAAACCCAGGAAGGGCATGAAGATAGTATCCTTTGACCTCGAGTTTCCAACGATATCCGCGATAGTCAAGAGCTACGCCAAGCTTCATGGCTTGGAGGTTGAAGTCGTGGAAAATAAGAACGGCCTCTACACTCCGGAAATGGTCGAGAAGGTTATAGATGATGAAACTTTCGCCGTGGTTTACAGCGACGTCCAGTGGATAACAGGCCAAAGGATGCCCAAGGAAATAGCCGAGGTAGCGAAAGAGCACGGAGCTTGGGTTATAGTTGATGCCGTTCAATCTTTGGGAGCCCTCGAGGTTGACCTGAGGAACGTTGATGTACTTGTTGCGGGAGGAGAGAAGTGGTTGCTCAATCCCAACACCGGAAGCGGGATCATGTACCTATCTAACGAGTTCTTGGATGAGTGTGAACCCGTTATAGGGTTGCTAAACACTGAGCCTCCCATGCCGTGGTCCGATTGGTGGGGTGATAAGGATAAGGATCTTTGGGAGCTCCTTCCGCTGAGGAAGGATGCTAGAGTTCTGGATCATGGAACTCCTCCCTACCTAGGTATAGTTGCCCTTGGGGCCTCGCTTGAGTTGATAAACTCGTTAGGCGTGGAGAGGATAGAGAAGCACGACCTAAAGCTTGCCGAAAAGGTTAGGAAGTGGGCCCAGGAGAGAGGATTTGAAGTCCTGGGGAACTCCCAGATAGTCCTGATTAGGACTGGATTGGGATTTGAAAAGGAAAAGGAAGCGGTGGCAAGGCTTAAGGAAGAGGGAATAGTTGTGTCTCTCAGAGGAGCCAAAGGGATTTATGGGGTAAGGGTCTCACCTCACCTCTACAATACCGAGGAAGATGTTGAAGCACTCATTGAGGCTTTTTCTAACCTTCTTGCCTAATTTCCTAAATAGTGTTCAATTCTTTAGCTTCATCTTGCTCTCTTTCTCTAGGATCTTGAGTGTGGATTCAATGCGCTTGAATATTTCCTGGAGGGCTTCCCTAGGTGCTTTGGCACGATAAACGTAACCTAACCATCCTCGGTTCACGAGGGTTCTTTCAACAAGTCCTAGCTCAAGTAGGTGCTTCAGCTTCTCTCTGACGATCCTCTCAGAGAGACCAAGAGCCTTTGCTATCTGTCTGGGAGTTAATGATTCACGCTGGAGAAGAGAGTAAATTTTTATCTCCGACTCTCCAAGCTCAAATGTTTTGAGAACCTCTGAAAGGGCGCGGAGTATATCCTCCATTTTTAGGACCCCTGAAGATATTTTTTCATACCTATTCACAAGTTCGTGAAAAGGCTTATAATCATTTCTTCAATAGGGTGCGTGGTGGGAGTTATGACATCGATTTCAGCGATAATCAGAAATATTAGGCCGATAGAGGGGAGGGCGTACATGGCGATTATTGGGTTTTCCCTGTTGATGAACATTAAAGGTGTGAAGCTACTCGAGTTCGTCATGGCACTTTTGGCAGGAGTTTTATTTGTATGGTATGCGTTTTCGATAAATAATTGCTTTGATGTTGATACTGATTCAAGGAACCCTATGAAAGTAAGGAAAAATCCCATAGCCTCGGGAGAACTGTCATTAAAGGAGGGACTACTCTTGTCGGCTCTGCTTGCGTTAACTGGGGCTGGACTTACACTCAAAATAAATTTCGAGATGTTTATAGTCTATCTGGCCATGATACTTCTCGCAACGATGTACTCAGCACCTCCAAGGTTGAAGGGTAAGCCCATTGTAGATGTACTCTCCCATGGCCTCTTCTTTGGAGGATTGTCCTTCATATATGGCTCAATAGTCGATGGAAACCTTTCGAATGTAGAGATGCTTATGGCAGTGGCGATAACCTTCTACTCCTTCGCCCTTGAGTTGAGAAACCACTTGGAGGATTATGAGAGCGATTTAATGGCTGGATTAAGAACGACTCCAATAGTTATAGGCAGAGCTAGAAGCGAACTCCTTGTGGAGATCTTCTCCCTCCTTGCCATTACAGTAGTGCTCTATGCCTTTAGACCTCATCTGATAGTTGCTCCATCCCTAATGGTGGTTGGAAGAGGACTGGGCATAAGACCTCAGACGGTTTATCGAATGTTTGATGTTGCAATGATTGTAGCACTCCTTATAACAGGAGGAACGAACCTATGAGAAAGAGAAAGATATTTTCAGTTCTTTTACTCTTGTTATCTCTCGGGTACATGGCACGCACTGTTAAAATAGAAGAGCTAAAAGAAGCCTTCTCTATAGCAGATCTAAAACTCCTGAGTCTTTCCTTTGGGATGGCATTTTCATCGATACTTATCTCAACTCTAAGATGGTATATCGCCCTTAGGGAGGTTCAAGATGCAAGCTTCAGAAAAACCTTCACTGCAATTTTAAGTGGGTTTTATATGATGGTCTTCCTTCCCCCAAGTGTTGGACACTTAGCAAAAGTAAAGCTTGTTGGGGGAGATTACTTTAAGGCGCTTTCAGCTCTAATTTTTGGCATTTCTCTTGAGGGCTTAATCCTCGTTATAATATCAATAGTGGCCTTTGGGACTAGCATGTGGAAATTCCTTTTACTTGGACTTCTTCTCGTGCCCATTTTCTATGATAATGCTACTTATAACGTTCTTCAGGTGGGATTGCATCTCGTTCGAAGAATTAGCCCTCGGCTCGCTAGGAGGTTGGAGGACTACGTGGAGAGAATACATTTTGGGTGGAGAAACTCTAAGAAAAACCCAAGCACTTTCGCTGTGCTACTTTTCCTCTCAGCGCTTGCGGTGCTCCTTCAAGTGGGCGGAATAATAACAGTTGGAAAAGCTTTTGGGCTCTCAGTTGGGCTACTTGATGCCATCAAAGCATTTATACTCAGCACACTTTTTGCTGTTGTAAGTGGTATCCCCTCGGGTATAGGTGCGAACGAGCTTGGCATAACGCTCGCCCTAGGTTCTTCGACGAAGAGCACCTTAGTTGCCTTTACGTACAAGTTCATCTACCAGTACGCGTGGTCTTTTGTGGGAGCTGTGGAGTTTTATAAAACGGTGGGGGGTAAATCATGAGGGTAGCCCTTGTAAGTGATTGGTATTACCCAAAAGTTGGTGGTGTGGCTAGCCACATGCACCATCTAGCGAAGTATCTGAAGGAAAGGGGTCACGATGTCGCAATCGTGACTAATGATCTTAAGACTGGAAAGGAGAAAGAGCTTGAGGAGTTGGGCATTGAGCTGAGAAAAGTCCCTGGGGCTGTAAGCCCAATTGTGGGAATAAACCTCACTTATAGCTTGAAATCAAATAAGGAACTCGGGGGATACTTGAATGACTTCGAGGTTATTCACTCTCATCATGCCTTTACCCCCCTTGCCCTTAAGGCAATGAAAGCAGGTAGAAAACTTGGAAAGGCAACGTTGCTCACAACGCATAGTATATCATTTTATCATGAATCCTCTCTCTGGAAAGCTTTGGGATTGACGTTTCCCCTATTTAGTCATTATCTGAGCTTTCTCCATAAGATAATAGCGGTTAGCAACTCTGCTAAAGCTTTTATAGAACACTTCACGGATGTTCCGGTGGAAGTAATCCCTAATGGTGTAGATGATGAACTTTTTAAACCCTTAAGTGAAGATGAGAAAGCGGATGTAAAGGAGAAACTTGGGCTAGAAGGTCGTGTTGTTCTCTATGTTAGCCGAATGTCTCCAAGGAAAGGGCCTCACGTTCTTCTCAATGCGTTTCAAAGAATTGTTGAAGAGATCGATGATGTCACCCTTGTGATGGTGGGGACAGGAGAGATGCTTCCCTTCTTAAAAGCACAAGCAAAGTTCCTGGGGATTGAGAGGAGAGTTAGGTTCCTGGGGTACGTTCCAGGCGAAATCCTTCCGAAGTTGTACGCATCGGCAGATGTTTTCGTTCTTCCCTCCATAACCTCGGAAGCATTTGGGATTGTTATCTTAGAAGCTATGGCTTCTGGGGTGCCCGTCGTGGCAACAACTGTTGGTGGGATCCCAGAAGTTGTTCGAGAAAGTGAGAGTGGTATCCTTGTTCCCCCCGGGGATGAAGTTGCACTTAAGCGGGCTATCATAAAGATACTTTCAGATAAGAACCTTGCTAACAAGCTCGGAAAGGCAGGAAGGAAGGCGGTTGAGAAGGAATATTCTTGGAAAGTCGTCGTTGAGAAGATCGAAAAGGTGTATGAGGAGGTTTTGAATTCACTTTAGTTTTTCACAAAGTGCTAAAGAGGCTGTTCTTTTGTTTGTGTGTTTTGTTGTTTTCGTGTACTTTCGTTTCAGGGGTTAAGTGTTTAAATAATTCTCCTGGATACTCTTGTTGATGCGTGTAAAACTAACGAGAACAGTAGTCCTCGAAAGCTACCCACCCACAAAGAAGAAGTTTGAGGCTGTAAAGGAGGTTTACACGGATTATTCTGGATTATTACTAATCCTGACCGAGTCTGCTTTTGAAAATAAGATTAGGAACCCAGTCAAGCTTAGGAGTTCCATACCACCAGAACTGAAGGTAAAGTACGAATTGCCAAGCCACTATTACTACACTGCCTGCCAGGATGTAGTTGCTAGAGTCAAGGGTTTTCTTGAAAAGAAGAGGAAGGG